>NZ_JBFAIN010000052.1:0-50911 GCF_040654735.1 Saccharopolyspora sp. NPDC050642
CCACGGCCTTCATCGGCTCGAAGACCCCGCAGGACGTGCTCGACCGGGCGGTCTTCCTTTTCGCGCGAAATCGCCACCTCGACGTTCCAGGCGGCACTGAGGCGCTGATCAGGTCAGCGGGATCGCGACCTCCATGCCGACCGCGTCGCCGGTCTCGTCGAGCCGCCCGACCTGGCGCATCGCCGCGAGGTCCAGGTCGACCCCGCGCCGCTCGGCCTCGGCCAGCAGCGCGACGACCGCGGGATGCACAGCCGAGTCGATGACCGCCACGCCGTCGTCGTGCCGCCAGCCCACCACGAGCTCCGGCCCCGCCCGGACCTCGCCGCGCACGACCGCCAGCCCCGGAATCCCCCAGTCCGCGGGCATCGGCCGAGCGACCGGCCAGCAGCACAGCAGCTCGACGTCGTCCTCGGTGGAACCGGCGCGGATCGACGACCAGAACGGGCCGACCGGCGCGTTGTCCCCCGCCGCCAACGCCTCCCACAAAGCGCCGAAGGCGGCATTCGCCTGCTCGTCGGTCAACTCCTCGTCGGCTCCGTCGGTGACCGGCAGCGCCACGCCCACCCAGTGCTGCGCGCCGGCCTGCCGCTCCTGGATCGCCCAGTCCGGCGCGTCGCCGTCGAGCAACGCCGTCGCCGCCTCCAGCGCGGCGTCCTGCCGCCGCCGCTGCTCGGCCAGCCGGGCCCGGTGCTCTTCGAGCACCTCGACCGCCTCGCGCCGACCGAGCAGCGCCCGCTCTGCCTCCGCCAACCCGATGTCGGCCGCGCGCAACGCCTTCAGCCGGATCCCCACCTCCAGCTGACCCGCCGAGTAGCGCCGGTAGTTCGACCACGGATCGACCGCGGCGGGCTTCAGCAGCCCCTGCTTGTCGTACAGCCGCAACGCCTTCGCGCTCAAACCGGTCAACTGCGCGAAATCCCCAATGCCGAGCATGCGTCCAGTCTGGACCTTGCCCCGGGGACAGAGTCCAACCTCGTCAGTTCGGCCAGGCGAGGGCCTCGTCGGTGCAGCGCCGCAATCGTCCGATGCCGGGCTTGCCCCACTGGCTCGACCCGGCGAGGAAGATCCGCCGGGTGCACAGCAGATCCCGCAGCGTCACCAGCACGCACATCTCGTAGACGGCGCGTTCGATGCGCCCTTCCTTATCCACCACGGCGTCCCGCCACTCCTCCGGAACCGCCTCGCCCAGCGGGATGTCGCCGGGTGAGTCGTAGAAGCGGCCGTCGCCCCAGGACGCGGTGTAGTCGCCGACCAGCTCGCCGAGCGCCGCCATGATCGGCCAGCAGCCGACGTCCCGGCAGCGGAACTCCAGGCCCGCCAGCACCAGCCGGAGAACCTGTTGGTAGTGCGCGGAATACGCGCCCCGCAACACCGTGCGCTTGCGCCGGCCGCGCACGGCGTCGCGGGCCTCGCTGTCGCGCGTCAGCTGTCTGAGCAGCTTCTCACTGGCGATCGGGTACAGAACCGTTCGCACGGGTTCGTCGGGACGATCCAGGGCGGCCTGGGCGATCTCGACCAGGAGCAGCTCCCGCGCCTGCGTCTGCGACGTGGCTTCGGCGGCGTCGTCGAGCCGCTGCTCCACCCGCTCCCGGAGTTGTTGCAGCAGGCCGACCAGCACCCGTCCGAGCAGATCGGTGATCTCCTTGCGGCGCACCGAACACAGCGCACCCAGCAACGTCACCCGCACCGCTCGCGGCTGCGACCGCAGCTCGTCGTGGTCCGCGCGTGCCGCCCGCACGCACCACGCCTCCACCAGTTCGACCGGAAGGTCGTCGAAGAGCTCAGCCGGAAGCCGGAGTGCCTGCACCACGGCCTGCTTGTCGACCTCCTTCAGGAGCGCGCCCAACCAGACCTGGCCCGCGGTGTTCTCCTCCAGGTTGACCAGCAGCTCGGACGGCAACCCCAGCGCGTGCAACGACACCAGGCTGTCGATCTCCAGCAGGAGTTCCCGCAGGTCGATCCGGCCCACCTCGGACCGCAGCTCGGCCAGCGACCACTCGGGACACTCCGGGGGATCCGCCAGCAGCACCTCCAACTGGTCCGCCGAGTCGCCCATGCGAACGGCGACGCGGTGGCAGAGCAGCCTTTCGAAGTCCTGCAAGACCCGGCTCGCCACCTCCCGGGCCTGGTCGGGCCCGGGAGGCTCGACCTCCGTCGCGCGGCAGTGCGCGATCAGCGCGGTGGCGAGCTCGTCCCGGCCCCGCCCCGGCCGGACGGTCTCGTCCGTCAGCCACGCAAGCCACTGCCGCTCGTCGCCCAGGCCCACCGGGCATCTGAGCGCATCCACGATCTGCCCCGTCAGGAGCTCAACTGTGTCCCTCGTGAAACCCGAGGTCGAAACCACTTTCACACACAACCCCGCCCCATGCCCCCAAGCACGGATCTTGCCCCGTTGCGCGCAAAGGTAGCGCCAGCGCCGACGCCACGATCGAGCGATCACGACACGCCGGGCGAGCGCGGGGCGGGAAGGGGTGCTACTCGGCCGCGATCTCCTCGGCGGCGTCGTCGTAGCGGGCGATCTCGATCAGGTTGCCGTCCGGGTCGCGCAGGTAGAGCGAGGTGATCGGGCCCTCCGCGCCGATCCGGCTGACCGGGCCCTCCTCGATGCGCACCTCGTTCGCGCGCAGGTGCTCCTGCACCTCGGCGAGCGGGTGGGGCGTGACGAAGCACAGGTTGGCCGAGCCGGGCACCGGGTGCGTCGCGGTCGGCTCCACCAGTTCGCTCGCGGCGTGCAGCTTGATCGTCTGCCTGCCGAAGCTCACGGCGCGCCGCTCACCGGGGAACTCCACCGGCGTCATGCCGAGGATCTGCTCGTAGAACTCCACTGCCCGATCGACATCGGCGACGGTGAGGACCAGGTGGTCCACTCTGTCGATGCTGATCATGCTCCTCCTCGGGGTTGGCGCGGATGGCCGCGCCCGACCGACTCCCGGTCCGCACGTGTCCGGCAACGCGCGTACGGCAGGCTATCCGCACCGATTCGACGAGGGGTCGGGCGGGGCCACCGACGGTGACATCCGCCATTCAAAGGGGTTGCGCCGCACCGACTCCGGCGAGTGACCACTTCGTGACAGCCCCGAAACGCGAACTCAACGAGTGACGGCCGTCACCCGGAGCATGCCTCAGTGCGCGGCGGCGTCCCAGGAGCGGCCGACGCCGACCGAGACCTCCAGCGGCACGTCCAGCTCGTAGGCCGAGCCCATCTGCTCGCGCACCAGCTTCTCCACCTCGTCCCGCTCGCCGTCGGCGACCTCGATGATCAGTTCGTCGTGCACCTGGAGCAGCATCCGCGACCGCATGCCGCTGTCCCGCAACGCGCGGTGCACGCCCAGCATCGCGACCTTGATGATGTCGGCCGCGCTGCCCTGGATCGGCGCGTTGAGCGCCATCCGCTCGGCCATCTCCCGCCGCTGCCGGTTGTCGCTGGTCAGGTCCGGCAGGTAGCGGCGGCGACCCAGGATCGTCGACGTGTAACCGTCCTTGCGCGCCTGGTCGACGACCTCCCGCAGGTAGTCGCGGACCCGGCCGAACCGGGCGAAGTAGGCGTCCATCTGCGCCTTGGCGTCCTCGGCGGAGATCCGCAGCTGCTGCGCCAGCCCGTACGCCGACAGGCCGTAGGCCAGGCCGTAGGACATCGCCTTGACCCGGCGGCGCAGCTCCTGGTCGACCTCGTCGATCGGCACCCCGAACGCCTTGGACGCGACGTAGTTGTGCAGGTCCTCGCCGGTGCGGAACGCCTCGATGAGCCCCTCGTCGCCGGAGAGGTGCGCCATGATGCGCATCTCGATCTGGCTGTAGTCGGCGGTCATCAGCTCCGCGTACCCGCCGCCGACGACGAAGACCTCCCGGATCCGGCGGCCCTCCTCGGTGCGGATCGGGATGTTCTGCAGGTTCGGGTCCGTCGAGGACAGCCGGCCGGTGGCCGCGATGGTCTGGTTCAGCGTCGTGTGGATCCGCCCGTCGTCCGAAATGGACTTCACCAGGCCGTCCACAGTGGTCTTCAACCGGGTGGCGTCGCGGTGCTCCAGCAGGTGCTGCAGGAACGGGTGCTCGGTCTTCTCGTACAGCGACTGCAGCGCCTCGGCGTCGGTGGTGTAGCCGGTCTTGGTGCGCTTGGTCTTCGGCATGTTCAGCTCGTCGAAGAGCACCACCTGCAGCTGCTTCGGCGAGCCGAGGTTGATCTCCTTGCCGATCACGCCATAAGCGTCCTGCGCCGCCTGCTTGACGCGCGCGGCGAAGCGCGCACCCAGCTCGGCGAGCTGCTCGGCGTCGACCGCGATGCCGGCGCCCTCCAGCTCGCTGAGCACCACCAGCAGCGGCAGCTCCAGGTCGGTGAGCAGCGCGCGGCTGTCGATGCGGTCCAGCTCCGCGTCCAGCGCGTCGGCCAGCTCCGCCACCGCGCGCGCCTTCACCAGCTCGGTCGAGGCGGCCTTCTCCTTGGTCTCCGCCTCGTCCTCCAGCAGCGACAGCTGCCCGTCGTCGTCGCCCTGCTCCGCGCGCAGCTCGCGCTGCAGGTAGCGGACCACCAGGTCCGGCAGCTCGAAGGACCGCTGCCCGGGCCGCACCAGGTACGCGGCCAGCGCGGTGTCGCTGGTCAGGCCCGCCACCGTCCAGCCGCGGTCGCGGATGGCGTGCAGCGGCCCCTTGACGTCGTGCGCCGCCTTCGTCGTCGCCGGGTCGGCCAGCCAGGCCGCCAGCGCCTGCTCGTCCTCCTGGGTCAGGGCGGCGACGTCGACGAACACGCCCGCGCCGTCGGCGGTGGCCAGCGCGACGCCGGTCAGGTCGCCGTGGCCGCGGGCCCACTGGCCGGTGCACGCCAGCCCGACCCGGTTGCCGTTGCGGGCGTGCTTGTCCAGCCACCCGGCCAGCTGACCGGGCTGCACGACGCCGCCGGAGATCTCGAAGCCCTCCTCGACCTCGGGTTCGGCGCTGGACAGCGTCGCGAACAGCCGGTCGCGCAGCACCCGGAACTCCAGGTCGTCGAACAGCCGGTGCACCGCGTCGCGGTCCCAGGCCCGCACCGCCAGGTCCGGCGGCGCCAGCTCCAGCTCGACGTCGCGGACCAGCTCGGTCAGCTGCCGGTTGAGCAGCACCGACGACAGGTGCTCGCGCAGCGAGTCGCCGACCTTGCCCTTGACCTCGTCGACCCGGTCCACCAGGTCGGCCAGCGAGCCGAACTGCTGGATCCACTTGGTGACGGTCTTCTCCCCCACGCCCGGGATCTTCGGCAGGTTGTCCGACGGGTCGCCGCGCAGCGCCGCGAAGTCCGGGTACTGCTGCGGCGTCAGGCCGTACTTGTCCTCGACGGCCTGCGGCGTGAAGCGGGTGAGCTCCGAGACGCCCTTCGTCGGGTACAGCACCGTCACGTCGTCGGTGACCAGCTGCAGCGCGTCCCGGTCGCCGGTGCAGATGGCGACCTTGAAGTCCGCCGCGGTGGCCTGGGTGGTCAGCGTCGCGATGACGTCGTCGGCCTCGAAGTTCTCCTTGCTCAGCACCGGGATGTTCAGCGCGCCGAGGACGTCCTGGATCAGGCTGACCTGGCCGCGGAACTCGTCCGGGGTGGCGCTGCGGTTGGCCTTGTACTCGGTGAAGGCCTCGCTGCGGAAGGTCTTGCGGGAGACGTCGAAGGCGACCGCGAGGTGCGTGGGCTGCTCGTCGCGGAGCAGGTTGATCAGCATCGAGGTGAAGCCGTAGACCGCGTTGGTGTGCTGGCCCGTGCCCGTCTGGAAGTTCTCCTTCGGCAGGGCGTAGAAGGCGCGGTAGGCCATCGAGTGGCCGTCGATGAGCAGCAGGCGTCGGTCCTCGGAATGCGTCACGGCGGCGAGTCTAGGCTGAAGCTCTGACAGCTTGTACCGGAGGCGACAGGAGGACCCAGGCGTGGCCGCACTCAACGACGGCAATGCTGTGACCAGCGAGAACGACCGGTTGAACCGGGTGCTGACGGCCGCCGAGGAGCAGCTCACCGCGCTGATGGGCATCGAAATCGTCGAATGGGCCCCCGATCGGGTGGTCGGCACCATGCCGGTCGCCGGCAACCGCCAGCCCTACGGGCTGCTGCACGGCGGCGCGAACGCGGTGCTGGCGGAGACCGTGGGCTCCATCGCCGCCGCGCTGCACGCGGGCGACGAGCGGATCGCGGTGGGCCTGGAGCTGACCTGCACGCACCACCGCGCGGTCACCGAGGGCGTGGTCACCGGCACCGCCACGCCGGTGCACCTGGGCCGCGCGACGGCGACCTACGACATCGTGATCACCGACGAGAAGGACCGGCGGACCTGCTCGGCGCGCTTGACCTGCGTCCTGCGCGACCAGCCCCCGGGGCAGTGATCGGTCACCCGCGGAAGCTGTCCAGCAACAGCCTCAACGCGGGCCCCGCCGGACCCGGCGGCACCGCCAGCGACGTGGTGATCTCGACGCCCGCCAGCGGCCGGATCGCGACGTGCCGGGCCGGCGGCAGGTCACCGGCGCGGTAGAACGCGGTCCACGATGCGGTGGGATCGGTCGCGATGTCGGCGAACGTGCCCTGCAGGTGCGTGAACGGCGGCCCGACCGGCGGTTCGACTCCTGCGTCGCGCAGCGCGGCGGTGATCAGGTCGTGGAACGGCGGGTTGGCGTCGCGGGGCGCGAGGCGCAGTGGCAACTCGGCGAGCTGCTCCAGGCGCAGCACGTCCTCGTCGGCCAACGGGTGCTGCGCGGGCACCACCGCGTACACCGGGTCCGTCCACAGCGGGACGAGTTCCAGCCCGGGCGCCGACGACATGGCCCGTACGAGGGCGGCATCGAGTTCCCCGGAGCGGACCGCCGCCAGCCGGTCGGCGAGGCCCGACTTGGCGATCCGCACGCGCAGCCGCGGCGCCGCCACGACCAGGTCGTCGACTGCCGCGGAAACGCGCGGATCGGGGGCTCGTCCCGTGCCGAGCCGCAGGACGCCTTCGGTGCCGACCTTGATCTCCCCGGCGACCGCGAGCACCCGTGAAGCGGCGGCGAGCACCGCTCTCGCCTCCGGCAGCAGCCGCTCGCCGGCCGAGGTGATCCGGATCTGCCGGGTGGACCGGTCGAACAGCTGCACCCCGAGCTCGCGTTCCAGCCTGCGGACCAGCTGGCTCACCGCGGGCTGCACGATGTTCAGGCGTTCGGCGGCCCGGCCGAACCTGCCTTCCTCGGCCACCGCGACGAAGTACTGCAGCTGCCTGATCTCCACGTTCCCATCATGAACGGTGATGGGTGCGCGTGGTGATCGCGCCTTGTTCGGCCCCGCCCCCGGATGTGGACTCGATCGGCAAGGACCACACACCCGTTGCGGAGGGGAAATGACTGCCCGAGCCGTTGTCGTGCACGCCGATGACGCCGAGATCATCCAGGCCGGCACCACGCAAACGCTGCTGGCCGACAGCAGCGCGACCGGAGGCATCACCGGCGCCAACCTGATCAGCATTCCGGCGGGCGGGGACGGCGCCCACCCGCACGTCCACGAGAAGTCCGCCGAGGTGTTCTACGTCTTGGACGGCGCCATGGAGATCCTGCTGGACGACCGGATCGAGACCGTCGGCAAGGGCGGTTTCGTGGTGGTGCCGCCCGGCGTACCGCACGCTTTCGCGGCCACCGAGGACTCCGCCGTGGAGATCTTCATCTACATCACGCCCGGCGTCGACCGGTTCGAGTTCTTCCGGCTGCTGCAGCGAATCACTCGCGGAGAGGAGCCGGAGTCGGCGCTGGAGGACATCCAGGACCGGTACGACGTGCACTTCACCACCAGCCCGGTGTGGGACGCCGCCGGTCACCGCTGAGCTCCCCGGCGTCGGCCGCCGAACCGCGGCCGACGCCGGGTCGCCGGACTAGGAGAGGTTCTCCAGCACCGCCTGGGCGACGGCCTTCATCGTGGTGCGGCGGTCCATCGCGGTCCGCTGCAGCCAGCGGAACGACTCCGGCTCGGAGAGGTTGTGCTTGTTCATCAGCAGGCCCTTGGCCCGCTCGATGGTCTTGCGCGCCTCGAGGCGCTCGGTCAGGTCGGCGACCTCGGCCTCCAGCGCCTGCACCTCGGTGAACCGGGACACCGCGAGCTCGATGGCCGGCACCAGGTCGCGCTTGGCGAACGGCTTGACCAGGTAGGCCATCGCGCCCGCGTCCCGCGCCCGCTCGACGAGGTCGCGCTGGCTGAAGGCGGTCAGGATCACCACCGGCGCGATCCGCTCGCCGGCGATGTTGGAAGCGGCCTCGATGCCGTCCATCTTCGGCATCTTGACGTCCAGGATCACCAGGTCGGGGCGCAGCTCCTCGGCGAGCCGGACGGCCTCCTGCCCGTCGCCCGCCTCGCCGACGACCTGGTAACCCTCTTCGCGGAGCATCTCCACCAGGTCGAGCCTGATCAACGCCTCGTCCTCGGCCACGAGTACGCGACGTTCGACGGGCTTGGCCTCGCGTGTGTCCTCGGCAGCCGGCGTCGTCACCGGGATCCTCCAAAAATCGGGTCCGCCGATGCGGTCTGCATCGGGAAACCGCAGCTTACCGGCTGTGACTTCACGCCGAGGTAAACACGCGACGTGACCATTGCGACATCGCGACGATCAAGCCCTCGCGACCCGCCGCCGCACGAACAGGACGTAGATCAGCAGGATCGCGACGAGGCTGATCAGACTCAGCGTGAGCTGCGATCGGACCTCCTCGATGGCGCCCATGGTGACCACCACGGCGACGATCACGACCAACGTGGCCCAGGTCAAGTAGGGGAAAAGCCACATCTTCAGCTTCAGCCGCTCCGGCGCCTCCCGCTCCAGCCTGCGGCGCATCCGCAGCTGCGAGGCCGCGATCATCCCGTAGATGAACAGCGCGACGGCACCGGCGGAGTTGATGATGAAGTAGAAGATCGTGTCCGGCGAGACGTAACTCGCGGCAACGGCGACGTAACCGACCAGTGTGGACAGCAGGATCGCCTTCCACGGCACGCCGCGGCGGTTGATGTCGCGCACCCAGCTCGGCGCGAAACTCCGCCGCTGCAAGGCGAAAAGCATCCGGGAGGCGGTGTAGAGCCCGGAGTTGAGCACCGAGATCACGGCGGTGAACACGACCACGTTCACCACGACTTCCGCGGCGGGCAACCCGAACCTGGCGAAGGCCGCGGCGTACGGACTGCTCTCACTGGGGATCTCCTGCCACGGCGTGATCATGACCAGCAGGGTCACCGAACCGACGTAGAACAGCAGCACCCGCCACACGACCGCCTTGGTGGCCTTGGCGACGGCCTTCTCCGGCTCCTTCGACTCGGCCGAAACGATGGTGACGATCTCGGTGCCGAAGTAGGAGAAGACCACGATGACGACGCCGTGCAGCACGGCGAAACCGCCCTTGGCGACGAACCCGTCCAGCGCGATGTTGCCGACCGAGAACTCCGCGCCCGGCCACAGCCCGAGCACGAAGATCGTCCCGCACACCAGGAAGATCACGATGGTGATGACCTTGATGGACGCCAACCAGAACTCGGTCTCGCCGAACGACCGCACCGAGACGAGGTTGGTGGCGGTGAGCAGCAGCATCAGCACCAGCGAGATGACCCACTGCGGCACGGCCGGCACCAGCGGGTTCAGCAGCTCGGCGCCGACGACGGCCTCGAAGGCGACCACGCCGACCCAGTAGTACCAGTACAGCCAGCCGATGGTGAACCCCGCCCAGTCGCCCAGCGAGGTCCGCGCGTACTCCATGAACGACCCGAGCGTGGGAGCGGCGGTCGCCATCTCGCCGAGCATCCGCATGACGAGCACGACGATCAGCCCGCCCAGTGCGTAGGACAGCACGGCCGCGGGCCCGACGGTCGAGATCACCGCCCCGCTGCCGATGAACAGGCTGGCGCCGATGATGCCGCCGAGCGCGATCATCTGGAGGTGGCGGTTCTTCAGGCTCCGTCGCAATCCGATGTCGTCGCCATCGCCCGTCGCTGACTCGATCCTGGTTTCATCGACCATCACGGCCCCCGTGTTCGACCGGCCACCCGGAGTAGAGGCTGTGAACCTAACTCGCGAAGATCACCACCACCAGGGTCCCGAACCAGGACAAACCACCCGGAGAAGTGGCGCACACCCCTGAATCGAGTGGTTGATCAAGGGTCACGTATGCTGACGAGGAAAGCCCCCGTAGCCCAATCGGCAGAGGCAGCGGACTCAAAATCCGTCCAGTGTGCGTTCGAGTCGCACCGGGGGCACCACAGATGACCACCGCGAATACCGCGCGACCTGCGATTTTCGCGACTGGCGTCTTTCTACTCGTCTGCGGTTGTACCCGGTGCGACCCGATTGTGTGCGGCTGGTTACGGACAATCCACGGACACGGTCCGCGGCGTCCTATTCGGGTTCCTCGTCGAGCACCGTCTCGATGCGCCGCCGGTAGTTCTCCTCCAGCCCGGCGAGGACCCTGGCATAGATCTCATGGAGGACCGCGACCGAGTGGCCTGCCCACTCCGCCACCTGGGTCGACGGAACGCCGGCTGCCAGCCAGGTGGACACGCAGGCGTGCCGAAGGTCGTAGGGACGTGCAATGAGCGGAGAGGCTGCCTCTTCCTCGGTCAGCGCGCTTTGCCGCGCCTTCCGCCACACGCGGGCGAGTGTCGATTCGTCGACGTCTCCCCCTCGCAGGTTGCGAAATAGGCGGCCGTCGGCCGCAGTGCCGTGGCGTTCGAGGTGGCGGTGAAGGATCTCGGTGAGCTGTGGTGGGCAGGGCACATGGCGAACCTCACCCTTTGCCCGCTGCTTCAGCTGACGGCGATCCCGTCGCTGCCCTGAGTCGGTCCACGCTGCCCCGGCGCTCGGTGCGGACTGAGAGGGCAAGAGTTCGCCCCACCCGGATTCGGGAAGGAGGAGATCGGATTTGGTGAGCATTGCGACTTCCTCTGGTCGCAGCGCGGCGTAGTACATCACCGCGAAGAAGGCCATCAGCATGGGACCGGACGACCGGCGCGGTTGCCCTTCGACACGCTGTGCTTCTACGGCCTTCAGCAGTCGCTGGGCTTGCTGATGGTTGATCGCGACAGTTCGCTTGTCGATCGCCCGCGCCTTCTTCGGTGGCGTCCACTTGATCTGCGAAAGCCTGTTCGCTTCAAGCGCTTTCAGCTCCGAGGCGTACTCCAGTGCATTATGGAAGACTGCGCGCTTTCGGCTGAACGTCTTGGCGCTGGCGGGTTTGTTGTCGAGTTTCGTCGCCAGCTGCTCCAACACGGACCGGAGCAGGGCGGGATCTTCGAGGTCGGAAACAGGGCGCGTGTTCGCTGCCAGCCACCGCAGCGCCTGCTCTACCTCGTGCGGTCGCGGCGTGTCCCTACGAGCGGTGTTGAACGCCCAGCCAGTTAGCGCCTTACGCAACACCCTGAGATCTGGCCGACCGCGCTCGGTACTGAGGAGTACTGGTGTGACCGTGGCAAGGGTGTCAGCATTGCCCGCTCGAGACTTCGCCGCAGCCCGGTTCCATTTCAGGTCAACGTACTTCTGAGCGAACTCGAACCAGTTCAGCTCGGACTGCTGCCGTGCCATCGACACCGGAAGCCCCGGCGGCTCAACGAGAAAAGCCTCCCCCTTGCTCGCCGCTGTGACGAGTTGAGAACGGAAGCTCTCAGCGTGTGCTCGCGTCTTGAACGCTTCGTGGTGTTCCGTGGTGTCGACGAGCCAGCGCACCCGGTAGCTCGTGACCTTGCCCTTGGCGTTCTTCCGCGAGGTGGCACGCCAGACCTTGACGTTGAAGCTCGTCTTCGCGTTGCTCATGCAGCCTCGTCTTCCAGTAGGTTGACCCACTTCTCGAAGTCCGTGCGCCGAATCCGGAGGGAGCCGTTGGGAAGTCGGATGCACTTCGGCGCGCGTCCCTTGGCTCTCCAGTCGTCCCACGTAGATCGAGAGATTCCGAACTCCTGACAGAACTCAGTGACGGTCACCCAGTTGCCGCTGCGTCGTGTCATGGGTTTCTCCTGTTCAGGCGGCGGTGCGGTGGGTGCGGTGGCGGCAGTAGTGGGTTGGAAGCTGGTGCGGCGGCAGTTTTGACCTGGCAGCCGATGTCATGCGGCGATCTCCATTGGCGCGGTGAGGGTTGCCATCAGTGCGGAGCCGATGAGTTCGGTGAAGGCCGGCGGGATAGCTTCGGCGATCTCTTTGCGAACGTCGGTCCAGGTGATGCCCATGGCCTGTTGCCACTGGGGGACGGTGCCCTTGCCGCCCCCTTCGCCGTAGACGGCGAAGTACGGGCCTTCGAACCATTGGCCGTGTCGCATCCCGGCGACTCGACCGCGGTGCTTGGGGTGTGGGGGCTGGGTGATTGTCCAGCCGTCGAGTTCGAAGAACCGATGGCGGATCACGGCGAGGCCGAACATTTCGCCGCAGAGCATCAGGTCTTTGCGGATCGGGGCGCCGGCGACGTTCTCGATGACCCACGGGCGCCCGATGCGGATCAGGGCGTCCCGGGTCGCCGGGATCAGCTGTGGGTAGGTCCGGCCATTGTTGGTGCCGGCGGTCAGAGTGCATCCAGCCTGACAGGGCTGGGATGCGTGGATGGCGTCGAACTCGCGGCCGTGGGAGGTGACGAACTTGATGGCGTCGGCCTGGTGGAACTCGAAGGGGTAGTTCGGCTGCGGGTTGATGTCGACGCCGATGACCTCGAATCCGGCTCGGTGGTAGCCCATTCCGGCACCGCCTGCACAGCAGAACAGGTCCAAGAGCAGGGGCTTGGGGGTCATGGGTTTCTCCTGTTCAGGCGGCGGTGCGGTGGGTGCGGTGGTCGTGGCAGTCGTGGCATTCGCCTTCGAGGGGTTTGGTGGTGGGGATGCGGTAGCCGACGTCGCGGTGGCAGGTGTCGCAGATGCGGTGGGCGCGGTTCATGGCTTGGATGGCGCGGCGTTGAGCGAGGGTGGGGGTGCGTTTTTCGGTGGCGCGGCGGCCGTCGTAGAGCCAGGCGCGCAGGGGTTCGGTGGGGCGTCGTTTGCGGGGGCGGAGCATTTGGGCGACGGCGGGGTGTCCGCCGGGGCAGAGGCCTGCTTCACGGAGTTGGCGTCGGGTGAACAGGTAGCCGGGGGCGGCGTTCCAGGGGTAGGTGGGGATGGGGTGGCGTTCGGCGTGGGGGTCGTCGCAGTCGAGGCTGGTGCGGTAGCGGTGTTCAGACATGGGTGTCTCCCGGAGTGAAAGGGCGGGATGACTTCGGGCGGTGGAGCCCGGGGGGCGTACGCAAAATACGCAGAATCCGCAAAATTCAGCGTTCGGCTCGTTTTCACTGGTCAGCGGGCTGCGGGTGGATCATGGTGGCTGTACGCAAAATGTACGCAGAATGTACGCAAAATAGGGTTGTGCGTCGGCCTGGCCGGCTGGCGCCGGGGCGGGGTCGGTGCGGCCAGTCCGCGGCAGCGCCAGGAGCGGGGGAATTCTGCGTACATTTTGCGGACATTTTGCGTACGTTCGGCGGCCGACCGGCGTAGGTTGCTTGACCTGCGGTTTTAGTTCCTCGGATGGGATTGTGCGTATTTTGCGGATTCTGCGTACGGGGGTCGGGGTTCACGGGCGGTCCTGGGGGGCTCGGTAGTTGGGGTGGGGCCAGTAGGTGGGGCCGGGTTTACGGCCGGGTCCGGGGCGCTGGGGTGGGTCGGTGCGCAGGACGTGGCCGTGTTCTTCGAGCAGGTGCACAGCGGTTTTGACGCGTTCGGCAGTGCGCAGGCTGCGGCGGTGGGCGTTGAGGACGGCGCGTTCGGTGAACGAGACCGGTTGGGTGGTCTCGATCCATTCCAGGACGGTGCGGGCGTCGTCGAGGTCGGGGTCGGTGCCGACGAAGTCGAAGGTGGCCAGCGCGTGAGCGAGGAAGTACTCGCCGATGCGGCGGGCCTGGGCGAAGGTTTCCCCGGTGACCTTGCGCTCGCCGGCCCGGTCGAGGTGCTGCAGGGCGTGGAGTGCGCCGGCCAGCCGGGCGGTAGCGCCGGCGTATTTACCGGCCCAGTCGGTCATGTGGCCGTAGGCGCCGTCCCGCCGTAGGTGGGGTTCGATCTCCTCCTGGACGTCGAACATGGCCTCGTTGGCGTCGTGGTCGAACACGAAGTCCACCGGCCGTTTGAGCCCGGCGTAGTGGTGGACCAGCAGCCGTAGCCGGGTGTCGTAGGCGGTGGCGGTCTCGGATGGGATCGGTGGGGCGTTGCGGACTTCGCGGAAGCCGAGGGTGGAGGTCGGCAGCGAGTACAGGAACCGGCCAAGCAGGCCCTTGTCCTTGGCGTCCTGGATGCCGGCGAGGTTGCGCAGCACGACCGGCTGCACGACCAGCCCGAGGGTCAGGTGCGCCTTGTCGACTTTCTGTTTGTCCCGGTTCTGCCGGGTGACGTTGAGCTTTTCGCCGGCGTGGCCGCGCAGGAACACGTCGTAGTTCGGGGTGCCCGAGTAGCGGCCGGCGATGATGGAGATGATGCCGCCCTCGGGGGCGAGCACGGCCAGTCGTCCGCCCTGCTCGATGAGCATGCTCGCGGCCTTTTCCGGCGTGGTGTCATCCACGATCAGGCACGGCTCGACCGGCACCTCGATCTTCTCGGCCCGCATCGCGGCTTCGGTGGCGATGCCCACGGAATCCGGGTCCCCGCTATCGGCCTTCTGCTCTGCATCTTCGGCCTCGCGTTGGGCGATGCGTCTGGCCAGGTTCGCCTCGACGATGCGGGGCCGGGCCTGTTCGATCAGCGCCTCTTCGACGGCCACGACCGGATCGGTCATGACCCGGAACACCTCGGACTTGCGGGAGCCGGGCGGCAGCGCGCAGACCAGGAACAGGTTGGACGGCTCGGTATAGCCCTGCCGGATGCGGATGGTGGCTCGGCCGCCGATCGCGGTCGACACCCCGGACAGGCCCACGCAGGCGGCCAAATCCGGTGGGGTCTGGGTGAATCCGGAGACCGCGGTGACCATCTCGGCCATCCAGTCCGGCAGCGCATCGGTGGGAAACGCCGGCAGTTCCCGGTTCATGCCCAGCGGCGTGGGTTCTTCCCAGGGGCTTGTCTGCGGGGTGCGCGGCTCCGGATGCTCGTTGAGCACAACAGTCAGGTGTGCGGTCACAGGGTCGTCCTCCTTCCTTGGTCAGGGGGTTCGGTGCTCATGCCGCGGTCGCGCGCCCGATGCGGGTGGATCGCGGCGAAGCGGCGGAGGGCTCGGTGGCGACAAGGGCTTTCCAGTCGGGCGGGTGGGCAACGATCGCGATAATGCGGTCAGCCGGCACCTGCGTTTCGAGCGCTTCCGGGTGGCCGTTGGCGCGAGGGTGCCAGTAGCGGACCTGGTAGACGCGGCGGCCGAAAAACAACGCCTCAGCCAGGCCCGCTACCTGTCCGACCGCCGCGTATCCCTTGTGCCCACCCGGGGCGCGACAGGCTTTGTGGCAGTGCGGCCCGTAGACGGGGTGGCGGTGGAAGGTGATCCACTCACCGCGGCGCGGCCGGGCGTAGCCGCTCACGCGGCCACCCCGCCACCGAGTCGGCGCGGCCGGGAAGCGGCCAGCCGCAGGGCGGAGTCGATCGTGTTGTCGATCTGCTGCGGGGTCCACGGATCATTCGGGCGGGTGGCGGGCAGCCGGGACATGGCCTGGTGCAGGACCTGCCGCACGGTGGTCTCGTCGACCTCACCGCCGGCCACCAACCGCCCCAGGGCGAGGGCGGCGGTGAACAGGGTCTTGTTCTGCCGGCCTGAGCGGGCCGCTGCCACGTGTGCGGCTTCGGCCCGAAGTGCGGCGGCCACGTAGGCAGAGTGACGCACAGGGGCGATTTCAACGGGCTCTGAGATCGCCTGTGACGGCCTGGGAGCAAGGGCCTGGACCAACCAGCCCGGCAACTCGGCAGGTTTGGTGTCGTCGTAGAGCTCGTAAGCCCCTTCCGGAAGGACCGATCCGGCCGCGACCACGTAGCCGCCGTGGGCGCGGGTGTCGATCAGAGGACCCAACTCGCCGGCGGTGTTGCGCAACTCGACGCCGGCCGGTGCGCGGAAGTACAGGTGGGTGCCCCCGGACGGTGTGGTCACCGTGTAGGTCTCCGGCAGCGTCTCCCCCGCACGCCGAGCCAGGGCCGCGAGGACCTCCGCACCCGTGCGAATCCCCAGCGTGTTCCAGCGATCATGCAGCTCCTCGCCCGGCTTGGGCTGGTCGAGGTCGACCACCACCAACTGAGACGGGCCGGTAGCCAGGCCAATGTTGTAGCGGGCACCCAGCGACCAGCACGCCCGAATCCGACCCGGATCGGCCGTGGCACGCTGCTCCCAGCCCTGGTGCCCGTCACGACAGATCCCGGTACGGGGGCACTGGCGGTGGCCGTGCAGCGCGGGGCGCTTCGTGCCGGGCCGTAGCGGGAACAACCGCCACCCGAGCTCGGCCAGGTTCAGCGCCCACGGCAACAGCTGATCGGCAGACATCAGCGGCCCCACATTCCGGCTGCCCGGCGCAAGTCGGCCGCGGTGAGGCCAGACGTGGGCTCCACCGGATCCAGGACACATGCGGCTTCGAGGGCTTCACAGTCGGGGCCTTCGAGGTGGTCCCACAGCGTCACCAGCTGCCCGTGCCGCAACGATGTGGTGATCTCCGCTCGGAGGTACTCACTGCTGGTTCGCGGGCGCTTGACGGTGATGCCGGTGTCGAGGTGCTCGGCCCAGTCCGCCAGGTTGGTCAAAGCGCGGCCGTCGTATCCGACTGGCAACTGGAGCCGCGCCCCGGCGTCGTCTCCAACCCGGATGCCAACGATGGGCGGCAGTTCCGGGCCGGCGTGCTCGGTCAACCACGTGGCGAGGTCCGCGGTGATGTCAGCGAGGGGGGACATGTTCAGGTCCTTCCTGATCAACTCGGGACGTCAGGCGGCGGTGCGGTGGCCATCGGCCCGGGCATCGCGCAACAACGTGCTCTCGATGTCGGGCGGGACGTCCGCGTAGTCGCGGACCAGCGCCAGGGCCTGGCCGGGAGTGGTGAGACGGTCGAAGAGGTCCCCGCGGTCGAGGACGGGAACATCGCTGCCGGGGTCAGAGACCTGGGCGAAGAACGTGCCCATCTGCCGGTCCCATCCCACGGCGATCTCGCAGGAGGCGTGCTCATCGCGGGCAGGGAGGCCGTAGCGGCTCATGAGCGGTTCCTCTCAGGCGGTGAGGTCGGTCAGTCGTCGGTGGCGGGCAATGCGGGCGGCGAGGCGGTCGATCAGGCCGCCAGCGCGGCGTTTCCGGTGTCGGTGAGGACTGCGGGCACCCGCTGCCCGGGTGTTCCGGGCCGGGCGGGGCTGATCAGGCCGTTCTCGGCGAGCTGGTGGGCGGTGTGCTGGTCGCAGCAGGCCAGGCCGTCGATGAACAGGTCCGGCTGGCGGCTGCAGGTCATCTCCGCTCGCCCGTCGGCCACGGCTCGCAGGTAGGCCCGGTGGCGGTGTGGCAGGGCGATCACGTTCGACATGGCGGCCTCCCGGGTCAGATCTTGGCGTTGGGGTGCTTGCGGGTGACCTCGGCGAGGTGGTCGAGAGCGGTTGCGGCACGGCTCATTCCGGTGGACAGACCGATGCAACGCTTTGCCAGGTAGTTGAACTCGGCGTGCACCTCCTCGTAGGCGCGGCGCTGCGTGTCGGTGAGGTCGGTGTCGGGGTCCTCGACGATGTCGCGGATGTGGAACCGGATCGCGCTGGCGAGGTCCAGCAGGCTCATGCCGATATAGACCGCTTCGAAGAAGGCGCGGGCCGCGTCCCCCGGGTGGGTGTAGTGGGCATAGGCCTGTTTCTGCGCCTCGCGTGCGGCGTGGAGAACGTTGCCGAGAGCGCGCGGCAGATGCTGATCGGGCATGATCCACTCCTTGATGTCTCGGAAGCCGGAAGCGGGTTACGTGGCGAATTCGGGCTCTCAGGCGAGGAACAGGGCGGGCAGGGCCAGGCCGAGGCCGATGAGCAGCAGGTAGACCGACCAGGCGATGCGCTCGTACTTGGTGACCGCGAGCCGGGAGAGCACCGCGAGTTCGTGGGCGGCGTGACCGGTGGTCTGCTCTTCGGGACGGTCCAGGTCGGCGAGCAGGGCCTCGGTTTCACCGACGAAGTGGGCCCAGCGCACGAACCCGGCGTGGGCGCCGCCGAGGTAGGGGCGGATCACCCACAGCAGGAATCCCACCGCGGTGGCGGTCGGGATCGCCGCCAGGCACAGCAGCACCAGCGCGGCCGGGGACACGCCGGTGCGGGTCAGTCCGGCGACGCCGGCCAGGACTCCGACGGTCAGTCCCAGCAGCGCCTGAGCCTTGGTGTCGGCGCGCTGCAGCTGGGCCTGCACATCCTGTCGGCCGGCGGCGATGTGTTCGGCGGGGGCGGGAACGGCCACGTAGTTCGTCACCATCTCAGTACCTCTTCCCACTCGGTTTTGATTACTGTGCGTAGCGTCAGGTGGGCGCAGAACGCCGCCCTGAGCATCGTCAGGTCAAATCAGAACACTGTTACAAAACTCGTTTCGCGCGCGCACGCGCGCTCGCGCGCGTTGGAAGCCCACTCACGGCCGCGTCTGGCGCCTGACGTCAGACGCGGCCATGTCTCACGCTGCGTGACTCTCGGGAGAGTGCGTGTGGGGGCGGGCGAGGCGGTAGACGGTGGCGCGGTCGTCTTCGCCGACGCGGACGAGCACGCCTTGGCCGGCGAGCTTGTCGAGTTCACCGGAGACCCAGGAGCGACCGCGGCCGTAGGTGGCCTCGGGGTTGGAGAAGGCGCGGACGGTGAACGTGGTGGTGCCGCCCGCGGTCAGCTCCTCGATGTGCGTGCGGAGCTCGGCCAGTGCTTCCTTGCGGGTGGGCCGCCCCTCGGGGAAGGCCACGGCGATGGGGTCGGCGGGCAGCTCGTGCTCGTCGTCGATCTCCAGCCCGTCATCGATGAGTCCGGGCACCGGCAGGGGTTCGTCGTCGAAGTCCTCTGCGTCGGTCGGGTCGAGATCGGCCAGGGACTCGAAGTCGTCGGTGGGTTCGATCTCGGTGGCACTGGCGACCATGGTGGGGTTGGTGGTGGCCGGGGCAGTCAGGTCGAGGTGCCGGGCGTCGATCGGGTGGTGCGCGGGGCGAATGTCGGCGTGGTCTGCGATGACCGCGGCCAGCTCGTCGTCGGTGTGGGTGTGCGTGCGGCCCGGGGTGGTGTAGCGGTCCTCCGGGATGCCGGGTCCTTCGAGGTAGTGGCAGCCGGGGCGGCGGTTCTTCCACCGATCGGGCTGGGCGCCGGCCTCGATGACGTCCTCATCGAGCAGGAACGCCGCGTCCTCGATGTCGGAGACCCCGAAGCACCACACCCCGCCCAGCTGGGACCGCACGTCGGTGGGCATGTTCTTGTAGCTGGCCTTTTGCAGCGAGAACACCAGCGAGATCCCCGCCGAGCGGGCCTCCTGAGCCAGTCGGATGGTGGTCTTGGCGTCTTCCAGCACCCGCGGGGCCTCCTCGACCCACACCACCAGATACGGCAGCCCATGCAGCTCGAAGGCCTCGGGAACCCACTGGTCGTAGCCCCACTGCCCCAGCTGGGAGGCCCGGTCGGCCACCAGCGCGGGCAGCCGCTTGATGAACCGGCGGCACTGCTTGTCGCCGGTGACGACCTTGTACGGGGCGTCACCGAGGAAACCGACCGTCTGCTCGCCCTTGACCGGGTCGAGCACGATCAACCCGGCATCGCGGCGGGTCAGGACCTCCGTCCAGGACTCCTTGGCGCCGTGGGTCTTACCCGAGCCGTTCATGCCCATCACGCCGTAGTGCGTGGCGTTTCGGCCGGTGGACTTATCGCCGGGCAGGTAGATCCGCACCGGCTCGGTGTCCTCATAGACCCCGACCACCAGCGGGTCCATGATGGACCCGCCCGACGCCGAAGGCCCCGGCCACGGTGTGGGGGTCTTGAGGACATCGGTGGGAACCACGGTCATGGTGGCCTGCGAGGTGTCGTCGGGATTCTCGGTGATCCGCACCGAGCCCTTGCCCAGGCGGAACAGACTCGCGATGCGACCGGTGGCTTTCTGCACGTCACTCACCTCCATCTCGCCCGCGGGCAACTGCAACTGGGCGGTGACCTTGTTCGGGTGCGTCTCGATCTGCTTGGCCGTGACCCCGGCCAAGCGGACCTGCTCGAACAGTCCGCCCCCGGCCTCTTCCCCATCGCCGCCGCGCTTGAGTGTCTTGTGAATCGACCACGCCAAAGCCACACCAGCGCCACCGATGGCCCAGAACTCCAGCAGCGGCGACCCGGCCGGGCCGGCGATCGTGGCCACCGTCATCCACGCGGCCGTGATGCCCGTGGTGGCGGTCGCGAACATGCGAGTGACCGCCGCGCGGGCCTTCGAACACTTCCAGGTCACCGCCGTCAGCCCGGTACCCAGCAGCGTCAGCCCGGCACTGGCCCACGGCATCGCCGTGGGCTCGGCCGCCATCCACTCGTGCAGACCCCACGCCGCCGGCCACGTCGCAGCGAACCCCGCCCACTCCGAGGCATACGGCGCCAGCCGTGACGCCCAGTGCTTGCGCGGGGTGTAGTAGGCGAACCCCTGTCCGGAACCCGGGACCGCCAGGTCACCGTGGTCGCGGTTGTTCTTGCCAGCCATCGCTTTTCTCCTTTCCCGGTGGCCTGTCGATCCGGTGAAAACTCACGCGCTCACTCGTCGAAATCGAACGTGCGCCGCGACTTCTGCCGCCGCTGCGCCACCTCCGGCGCGTAGTGCTTCAAGAACGCCATGTAGGTGCCCACCGTCGACTTCGAAGCAACCTCCATGGCGGTGGCCGCCTGCTTGAGCTGCCGCGAGACCAACTTGGCCCGCAACCGCGAGTCCAACCCGCCCAGCTTCGGGTCCGCGGACTTCACGTACTTCAGCGCGACCTCCAGCTCTTCGGCCGAGACGTGCAGCTCGTGATACAGCGGGTGGAACAGCCGGCGGGCGTTCTCGCAGTACTGGCGGATCGCCGAGGACGACACGAACTCCGGCGAACCCAGAATCTCCTTGCTCATTACGAACCCCTTCCTTTCTCGATGCGGTGCGGAAACTCAGGCGGCATGATCGGCCATGGCGGGCGTCTCGGAAGCCATGCGGGCGCGGGCGGCTTCCAGGGCGGCGCGGGCGGTGTCGTAGCGGACGCCGAGCTTGCGGGGCGCTTCCCTAAACGGCAGGCCGCGCTTCCCGCCACTGCGCGCCAGGGCCTGACGCTCGGCCCGCTCGGCCCGGTCGATCAGGTCCACCGGGAGCGCATCAGCAGCCTCGGAAGCGACTGCGGGCAGCGCTTCCCGCACGGGGCGTTCCTCCGCGCTCGCCGCGGTCTCGGCGGACTGCGGGAGTGCGGGCTGACCTGCTCCGGAAACGCTCTCCGGGCCGCTGGTGGCCGCTTCCGGCAACGGCTGCCCGGCGGCGTCTTCGGGGGTGTCCTCGACGGGGGTTTCGGGGGGTTCCGTGGTGGTCTGGGAAGCGCGCTCACCGCCGACCTGCCGACGCTTGGCGTGCACGAGAGCGACCACGTGCGAGAGCACCCACGCCAGCACTACCGGTTGCGCGCCAACCAGGATCGACGCCGGGTCCGGCAGCATCGCTGCCTTGAGCGCGTCCCAGGTGTTGAGCACCAGCCCGGTACCGCCGGACAGAAACAGCACCACCCACGCCCACCCACGGACACGCCGCTCGACACCGGCGTCGAGCACAACGTTGAGCGCCAGCAGCGCCGCCACATCGTTGGTCGCGGCGAACACCACACCCAGCTGCTGCCCCAACAGCGGCATCACCGCATCGACCTGCCCGGCAAACGACAGCGACAAAGCGCCGAGCATCACCACGGACAAGCCCGCCTTGCGCATCACCACCGATCACCCCGCCTCGACCGGCGGCGCCGCGGGCGGTCCACGTGCACGGTGCCGCGAGCCAACGACCGCAGCTCACCGCGCGTTTGCACCTGCCACAGCCGCAGCATCACCAGCGCCCACACCACGCAGAACCCGATCGGCACCAGCAACCACGCCGCCCCGAGCGCGCTGTACATCCACACCGACAACCCGCCGAACACCGCCGGCAGAAACAAGAACCGCACCAGCCGGAACAGGACCCGGAACGGAAACGTCGCCACCCTCACCGCGTCGGCCATCACCGATCACCGCCCGCGCGGGCCCGGTGGCGCTCGACGTAGCCAACGAGCCACGCGCCGAGATCTTCATCGCAGCTGTCCCAGCTGACCCCAGGCGTGGACTCGAATTCCATTGCTGCCTTGACCGCGGTCCCCATGTCCGGAAAGTCCAGCGGCAGCTCACGCCACGGATCACAGTCGCGGGCGACCCGCCAACGGTCGAACCGCACCCGGATCGCGTTCGGCTCGTCCCCTTCGAGACCAGGGAAGACGACCGTCGAGCCGCTGACCTGGTACGCGAGAACAGGCATCGTGTAGGCGACGTTCCGGACGGTGATGGTCACGCTCGGGACCCGAACACCACCAGGCACAGGTCGGACATTCACCAGATTCACGTGGGTGCTCATGCCGCCGCACCACCCTCGACCACCGCGAACCGCCGCAACGGCACAACCTGCGCCACCCGCGACACCGCCCGCTGCGTGTGCGCCACCGCCCGCTGCCGCTGCAACCGCACCAGCACCTCACGCTTTGCAGCCCGCGCCCGGTCCAGCCGCCACATCGCCAACTCGTCGGTCAGCCCAGCGTCCTCGGCCTCCATCACCGCCGCCTCGGCCTCCACCACCACCAGGTCCGCCGCAACCACCTCGGGGTGATCCGACAGCGACGTGAACTCCTCTGACAGCAGGTCACCCGCCTCGGCCTCCACCACCACCAGGTCCGCCGCAACCACCTCGGGGTGATCCGACAGCGACGTGAACTCCTCTGACAGCAGGTCACCCGCGTCGGGGGCCACCGCGCCGGCCAGCGGGTCATCCATGTACTCCTCCGGCTCCGCCGCCTGGAGAGCTCGGCGGATGCGCAGGGAGAAGTAATCCGGGTCGATCTTCCGGCGTTCACCTGGGGAAACGTTCATTATCAGGCCCTAACTGTGTTGATACACTCTGACTGTTTGGAACAGTAGAGGGTTGCTGTTCGTTCTGTCAAGGGGTGTTTGATACAGCGGTTAAGGTGGTGTCGTGGATCAACAGCAAGACCGGCTAGGCAGCCGCGAACTCGCCAAACAACTTCGCGATGAGATCGCACGCGAGGACCTCGCTCCTGGCACGAAGTTGCGGTCCTACCGCGAACTGGCCAGCGAGCACGGAATCTCGGTGAACACCGCCCGAGAGGCCGTCCGCATCCTGGAGCAGGAGGGGCGTGTGGTCATACGACATGGCAGCGGCGCGTTCGTCGCCGAGGCCACCGAGAAGACCGCCGAGGATCAACTCCGGGATCTCCGTGTAGAACTGGAGGACGTTCGCCAACAGCTCCGACAGACGACCTCCGCGCTCGCCGCCACTGAGGAGCGTCTTTCCGAAGTGGTTGACCGGATCCCCCGGGGCCGCTGATCTCTCCTGCATGACAACAAGTTCACGCCAGGAAAGCGGACGTTCCCAGGGGTCTTTCATGGTCACTTGCAGACGTCCTGTGATCGCGATAGCGTCCGGAAACGTCCCGACCCGTCCCAGAAACGTCCCAGCGGGGTGCGAATGCCGAACGAGCGTCTACGCGCGGCAATCCGCGCTGCTGGTCTCACGATCGAAAATGTGGCGGAAAAGCTGGGCGTCGACCCCAAGACCGCTGGTCGCTGGATCACCGCTGACGGAAGGATTCCCCACCGGGCGAATCGCCGGGACATCTCGAAACTCGTTGGCGTTGATGAAGTCCACCTCTGGCCCTCCCTGGCGGAAAGCCTGCACACCAAGCCGAACACCGAAACCGAGTTAGTGCACCTATACCCATCGCGATCTGCTGTTCCCTTCTCCCTCTGGACGGAGCTGATCGCGAGCGTCGAGCACCAGATGGACGTGCTGGTGTTCTCAGGGCAGTTCCTAGTCGAGCAGCACAACATCCTGCCGGTGGTGCAACAGAAAGCCAGCCAAGGCGTCAAGTTCAGGTTCTTAGTCGGAGACGAGACGTCAACTGCGGTAACACAACGGGCCATGGAGGAGGGCACAACTGGCGGTTTGCAGGGGCGGATCCAGATGATGCGCCGTTATCTCTCGGAGATTGCAGATCTGTCGACCGTTGAGGTCCGGACGCACGGAACGATCCTCTACAACTCGCTGTACCGCTTCGACGACCAACTGTTGGTCAATGGGCACGCATTCGGCGCTCTGGCCGGCCAAAACCCCGTCCTGCACCTCCGCCAGCTGCCCAGCGGGCTGATATGGGACAACTACATGCGTTCGTACGACCGGGTGTGGGAGCAGGCCCTGCCCGAACCGACCTGAGGAGGCGCCACGTGGCCCGCATTGACTACTTCAACGACCCGGTGGCCCCGGCGGCGAATTCCGTGGTCCCGTCCGTGACAGCGGCGATACGGAACGACGGTGGCGACATCCTGCTCATCCACAAGGTCGACAACGACCTCTGGGCTCTTCCGGGCGGTGGACACGATGCTGGCGAGTACCTCACCGAGACCGTGGTGCGCGAAGTTCAGGAAGAGACCGGCCTAGACGTCACGGTCACCCGCCTGGTTGGCACATACACCAACCCCAACCACGTCATGGCCTACGACGATGGTGAGGTCCGACAGCAATTCTCCCTGTGCTTCGAATGCCGGTGGATCGGCGGCGAGCCCCGGGAAGACGGCAGTGAGACCAAAGAGGTCCGCTGGGTGCCCCCAGCGGACCTCGACACGCTCAATATCCATCCATCGATGCGACTCCGCATCGACCACGCCCTCGACTCCTCGCGAGCTGAGCCCTACCTAGGCTAAGCCTCGGCGAGTCGACGCTCCACACGCTGAACTGCTTCAGCGATCACCGGTCGGGCCTTCGTCCACGTCCGATGCACCGGGTCACCCGGCGAGTACCGACTGAGGATCTCGTCCATGCGTTCGTCGTACGTGAATCGCTCGCCGGCAGGCCCCGTGGTCAGGTCCGCCGCCACTAGCGCGTCGAGCAGCGGCGAATCCTCGAACGGAAACTCGGCCAGTTCCTCGGACAAACCACGCTCGGCGGCTTCGAATCGGGCACCGGAGTGATGCGCGACGAGGTTCACCACCTGTTCAGGCCACTGCTGCTCACGCAGGAATCGAGCGCCGTCAAGGGGATGGAACCGTGTGTGGCCAATCTCCGGGGCGTACCCGATGTCGTGGAGCCAGGCCGCGGCCAAAAGGGTCTCCTCGTCCTCGGGGGCGACTGCTGCGCGCAACTCGTGCGCGCGTCCCGCTACGGCTTGGACGTGCGACCATCGGCGCCCAAGCGGTTTGATGAACGACTCGGCGGTTTCAGCGGCAGTCGTTGCGAGCTTCATACCGTTCAACGCTACAGGCGCCGCCCAGCTCCTCACTGGACCTGGCCACGACGGCGTGCAAGTCGACACGCACGCCAGCAGGAGGCGTGCTCTACGGCCAATGCGCGGACAAGACCACGATTCAGACGGCGTACGTGCTGGTCAGATCAACAATCGCGGAACCACTCAAAATCCGTCCAGTGTGCGTTCGAGTCGCACCGGGGGCACCACGAATGAGCACCGAGAATCCAGCCTGACCAGCATTTCGGCTGATTCGCGTGAGCGGCCCTGGTAGCCGCTGGGGTCGAAGGTCTCCGCGGAGAGCGACATCACCAGCTGTTCAGCCATCCGCCGCTCGTCTTCCCGAGGTGGCGGAGCCTGCTCGGCGAGGTAGCCGAAGTCGGGCTCGCGGACCTCGTCGGGCCACAGCAGGGTAGCCAGGTTGTGGATCGGGTTCAGCGTTGACCATTGACCGCTCAGTCTCCGACACCGCCCAGCTGATGGTCCCGGTCCGTGAATCCAACCGCGGGTGGCACGTCTGATTCCTCGAGGACCTCGGCCAGCTCGACGCCCGCCTGGCCGGTTGATGCCCGGAATTGTCGGGAGGGTCCGCTACGGTCGCGGTCATGACGGAGCAGGTGTGGTGCGACGTGGTCGAGCTGCGGCAGTACACGCTGAAACCGGGGCAGCGGGACGTGCTGATCGAGCTGTTCGAGCGTGAGCTCGTCGAGCCGCAGGAAGCGCTCGGCATGCGGATCATCGGCACATTCCGCGACCTCGACGACCCGGACCGGTTTGTGTGGCTGCGCGGGTTCGCCGACATGGCGGCCCGCCACGCCAGCCTGACCGGCTTCTACCACGGGCCGGTCTGGGCCGAGCACCGGGAAGCCGCGAACGCCACCATGGTCGACTCCGACGATGTGCTGTTGCTGCGGCCATGCGAGCCGTTCACGCGACCGAAAACGCCCGGGAAGCTAGTCACCGTCACCGTGTCCGACCGCCACGTCACGGGCAGCCAGGTCGTTGCGACCTTGCGCAGCGAGCATGCGCCCAACACGTTCCCGGCGTTGCCGGTCCGCGAGAATGAGGACGTGGCCGTCACCGTCGCCGTGCAGGACCACAGTCCCGAACCGAGCCCGGAGACTCTCCGCCTGGAGCCGACCGCGCGGTCCTGGCTGCGCTAGCGCACCTGCCGGAAGAACGATCGGACCTCGTCGACGTACAGCTGGGCAGCTCCAGCGCCGCGTTGACCGCTGACCGAACTGAAGGCTCGGCCGAATCTATTGGATTGTGCCGCTCGAGGATCCGTCATTTGCACGCTTTCTTTGCGGCCCGAGCCTCATTGACTGGCCTGCGAGCCGCTGAACACTGATCAGTTCTCGCTTCACGGCCAATACGCGGACGAGTCCAAGATTCAGATGACCTGCGTGCTGGTCAGCCCACGAATCGCAGTACGACTCAAAATCCGTCCAGTGTGCGTTCGAGTCGCACCGGGGGCACTCGCAGCAATCACACCAAGTCCCAGTCCGCCTGATCTGAAGATCCAGGCCGGAGTGCAGCTGGCGATGGAGCGCAGGGCAAGGCGGGCGCGGGCCCGATGAGCCAAATGCAACGCGTGACTCCCACTCCCTCGATGGCCCTGCCCATTGAACCTGCACCTACAGCGCGTGTGCCTGCAACTGTCCGGCATTCCACCGCGGGAGCTCGGCCTGCTGGCATGGGCGGACTCGCTCGATGAGCCAGCAATCGCCCTAATCCCGAGCACCAGCGACAGCAACCGTCGGTCTCTGCTTTCCGCCGGACCATGGGCGGGATGTCGATCGAAGCCCGACAGCCGCTTCGGCCTACCGGCTGATCAGCACCCTTGCGGCGAGGACGCGGGCCCGGAGACATCGAATGGCAATGACGACGATCCGTTGGTCGAGCAGGCATGCCAGCTCGACGCCGAGCATTGGAACTCGTACCAGCGCGCGATCTCGGCCGACACGCTCCGCCGACGCCTTGGCATCGTTTCCCGCCGCGCCCGCGCCTTGACCCGCCACGTCCGGCAACGTCGCCAACCCGGGGCGGCGTTGTCAGAGCCGGCACGGTGAGAGTCGGGCCGCGGTGGGTTGCCACACCTCAGGCAGCCCACCACATTCCATCGTCCGCAGGCCGGTGAGCGCTCATCGACAGGCGACGCCCTAGCGGATGAGGCCGATCCAACGGAGTGCATTCCAGGAAACAACATGGCCGGCCAGTGCACTGATAGTGACATGTTGGCGCCTGAGGTCCCGGGAACCGTCGTTGGTAACGACCCGCTGTTCGAGCGCGCATGCGAATTGGATTCCGAACACTGGGTCAACCACAAGCGGCCCATAGCGGGTCTTCGAACTTAACCGTGCCCGGTGGGCACGGTCCGCTGTCAGGGTCTTGACGGGTGCAGAACGCCCGTGACGCTCTGTGATTCTTCGAGTTGCGACGCTTGAAGGATCACGTGAAGGGCCACGGGCTTGTCCAACGATACGACGCGGCTGTTCGGCTTGGTCGGGGTGGAGGTGGTCGGCGTCGAGGTCGGCGCCGACGACGTTCCGATGCTGGCCCTGGTCACCCGCGATGAGCAGGCCCGATGCTGTCCCGACTGTGGGGTGCGGTCCGGGCGGCCGCACTCCTGGGTACGCACTCGTCCGCGGGACCTGCCCGTGGTAGGTCAAGTATCGCCGAACCCTGATCGGAGATGCATAAAGGATTCATATAAATCTGCTATGCTTCAGGCGTGAGTCGCCGAGACGCCGCGCACGGCGCTTCCGATGCCATCGGGTCAGCCCTCTACGGTCTGGCCACCAGGGCCGTGAGACGCCTTCCTCGCGACATGAGCCTGACGTCCGCCGCCACCTTGGCCACCCTGGACAAGACCGGCCCGCGACGGATCACCGATCTGGCGGTGGCCGAAGGCGTCACCCAGCCCGCGATGACCGTCCTGGTCCGGGTGATGGAGGAATCCGGGCTGGTCGAGCGGAAGGGCGATCCGTCCGACAAGCGGGTCACGCTGGTGTGCCTGACCGAGGCCGGCGCGTCGTACGTCCGGACGCGACGCCAGGCGGGCGTCGACGCGTACGCGCGGTTGATCGACGAACTCACCGGTGACGAGGTCGAGGCCTTGGCAGCAGCCCTTCCGGCGCTGCTGCATCTGGCGGAGCTCGAAAGCCACGCCCGAGAGGAGTCGGACCGGTGACCGCGGCCCAGGCTCATGACCAGCCCATGAGCACCGCTCTGTTACGTTCCGAGGCACGTCTGCTGGTCCCCGCCCTGATGTTCATCGCCCTGGTCGTGGCGGCGGTCGCCAGCCTCGGGGCGCCGCTCATCACCAGCGTGGCGACCACGTTGCACGTCTCCCTCGACAGCGCGCAGTGGACGCTGACCATCGCCCTGCTCAGCGGCGCCGTCGCCACACCCGTCCTCGGCCGGCTCGGAGCCGGCCCGCACCGGCGGGCCACGATTCTCGCCACGCTGGCGATCGTCGTCGCCGGCAGCGCGCTCACCGTGCTGCCGCTGCCGTTCGCCTGGCTGCTCGTGGGCAGAGCGGCCCAAGGCGTCGGACTCGGTCTCACGGCGCTGATGATGGGCGTGGCCCGCGACCATCTTCCCGAGGAGCGCAGCGCGGCCACGATCGCCCTGATCTCGGTGGTCTCCATCATCGGAGCCGGCGTCGGCTACCCGCTGGCCGCGCTGCTCGCCGAGTTCGGCGGACTGCGGGCCGCCTACGGCCTCGGCCTGCTCGTCACCGCCATCGCCTTCGTGACCGCGTGGCGCTCCATGCCCGCAGCTCCCGAAGGCCGCTCCGCTCACGTGAACGTGGCCGGTGCGCTCGTCCTGGCGGGTGGACTGCTCCTCGTCCTGTTCCTGGCCGGCGAGAGGAGCCTGTGGAGCCGACACCTCGCCGTGGCGGTGACCCTTGCCGTCGCCGCCGTACTCCTGCTCTGCGTCTGGACCGTTTCCGAACTGCGAACCACGACGCCCCTGGTCGACGTCCGGGCGGTACGGCACCCGGCGGTCGCCGGGGCGAACATCGCCATGTTCGTCGGCGGGAGCGGCATGTACCTCCTGCTCACGCTCATCACCCGCTACGCGCAGACGCCGCACAGCGCCGGCTACGGCTTCGGACTGACCACCTTCGTGGCGGGACTGGTCCTCATCCCGTTCTCCGTGCTGGGGTTCGTCGCCGGCAAGCTCACGCCGAGGGTCCGCGAACGGATCGACGGCCCCCTGCTCCTCGCCGGCAGCGCCGCCATCGTCGGCGGCGGGTTCGTCCTGTTCGCCACCGCCCGGTCCAACCTGGCCGAACTGCTCGCGGCCATGGGCGTGCTGGGCTTCGGCGTCGGCAGCTTCTCGGCCGCCATGCCCGGCGTCATCCTGGCCGTCACCCCCAAGAGCGAGACGTCGAGCGCCATGAGCTTCAACTACGTCGTCCGCAGCGTCGGGTACTCCCTGGGCAGCGCCATCGGCGGCCTGATCCTCGCCACCGGCACCGGCCCCGGCCACCTCTTCCCCGACGACAGCGCCTACACCACCGCGGCGCTGGTCGGCATCGGCGCCATGGCGATCACGACGCTGACAAGCCTCGCCCTCGCCCGCCGACGCTCGTCCGAGACCAACCCGTAAGTCAGATGCGCTCATCCCAACACTGGAGGTTCCATGCCCAAGGGCTACTGGGTCAGCGTCTACCCCACCATCACCGACCCTGAGGGGCTTGATGTCTACAACGAACTGGCCGGTCTAGCCGTCGCGGCCGCGGGCGGGCGGGTGCTCGCCAGCATCGGCAGCCGGGTCGACGCACACGAAGCCGGAATCGCCGAGCGCGTCGTCCTGATCGAGTTCGACAGCTTCGAACAGGCGGTCGCCGCACGCGCGAGCGCGGCCTACCAGGAGGCGCTGGCCGAACTCCCCGACGGCTTCGAGCGCGACTTCCGCATCATCGAAGGCCTCGACTGACGATCGAGGCCGCGCGGCGACGAACACCAAGCCGACTGCCGGGATCACCCCGGCTCGTCAGCGCGCCGCACCGTCGCGAACAGCGTCAGACCAGTGGCATCGGCGGTGATGTCCAGTCCGGCGACGGTTCCCGGCGGCGCGGCGGCACGGACGTCGGCATCGATGTCGGCGGGGGTGCGTTCGACGAGATTCCAGCGGCCGATGTGGGTCATCAAGGCGGCGTAGGGGTTCGGGGTCGCGATGTTGGAGAAGTAGAACGTGCCTCCGGGGCGGCACAGGCGGGACAGAGTGGTGCGGATCAGGGCTCGGGCGAAGCGTCGATTGGCTCACCGTCGACGACTTGGCGCGATGGTCATCCAGTACACGTGGTTGGCGCGGCCCACATCGACGACGTCGCAGGACAGCTGATAATTTGCCCAGCGTTCCAGAAGCTTGAGGCTCTTCACAACGGATCGGTAGCTCAAGCCATGCGAGTTGATCCGGAACTGCCCCCAGGTTCCCTGTTCTCTGGGCAGCACGCCGCTTGCCCTGATCCTCTGCTCGACGAACTCCGCGCGGCCACGGGCAGACCGAGGTACCGCATCCGAAACAGCACCAATGTCCACAGTCCAAGCATCAACGCCACGCATCTTCCCAACTGGGTCGAGAACGGCTCTCTGTTCGTCGTCCAGGTTAGCGATTTTCTTCACCAGCCGAGGAAGGGCAACGAGCCTGACTGCTCAAGGTTCGGGCGCGAATTCCGACGGGAGGGTCAGATGGGACCCGTACGGCGGACTTCCTAGTCTTGTCTTCTCGCCTATGCGCTCAAGTGCTTCCAAACCTTTCGCGTACAGCCAGGAGAACACGATTTTTGGGTCCGTTTCGGCAGCTATCTCCGGCGAGACATGTATAGCGCACATGTAGCCGTACTCGCTTGTGTCCACATCATCGTCCGGTAGAACCGGAGCGATGCGTTCTTCTTTCCAGGGAAACTGCAATGGGAGCGGCCTTTGAAGCTGAGAGAGCGGCGGTTGGTGGTCCACCTTGCGGGCATTGCGAAGGGGTGTCGGCTCGCCATCGCTAAGCCGAAGGCGCCGACGACGATCGCGCCGACAGCGATGAAGGCACTGGCAGGGATGGCGCCTGCGGCCGCAGCCGCGGCCGCGCACGGGGGGCAGCGGCCGTCGAGGTCAGTGGTGTTGATGGGGTTGGCGTTGGTGTAGTCGTAGTCGTTGGCGGAGCCGCCTTCGACGGGGTCAACGGACAGGAAGCGGCCGAGCAGGGGTGAGTAGGGACGGGCTCCCATCTGGACGAGGGACAACGCTCCTGCGTGTTCGTAGGGGCGTTGGTGCTGGCCAAGCCAGCCGTAGTCGAGTTGCCCGGTTTGGTTGTCCGGCACGTTGTCCGGATCGACAGCACCGGCCGTGGTGAGGGGTTCGCCGTAGGCCGCCAGCGGCTGGGAAACAGGCCCTGCCGGCTACCCCGCCACCGACGAACTGGGCACACCTGACGGAGTCGGCCGCTACAACCACTTCACCAAGAACGCCTCCATCTACTGGACACCCACCACCGACGCCCACCTCGTCCACGGAGCCATCCGGGAGCACTGGAGCGCCCTCGGCTGGGAAACGTCCTGGCTGGGCTACCCCACCAGCGACGAATACCCGGTGCTCGCCGGACGCCGAAACGACTTCCGAGGTGGCTACATCGAATGGAACGCCACCACCGGAGTCACCACCGCATACCGCCACCAGTGAAGTCGTGGGCCTGTCCCGCAGGGCGTTGGCCACAGGCAGGCTGTTCGCGCCCACGACCAACACTGGGACACCCTGCTCACGGCGAAGTGCCGGTACTGACCACCGTGACACCCAAGTCGGGGCTTCCAAAGTCGCGAGGGCGTCACGTCGAGCCGCCTGGAGTCTCCACGGGTTTGCCCAACCGCCTGAACGGATGCGGTCCGAGAGGCCTGTGGCTAGGAAAGGGCTTTGTCGCGGAGCAAGGCGAACACGACGTCACAGCGGCATCCTGCTCGCTTGCCGGAAGACGGAGTCGAGGGCAGCCGCGACACATCGGCCCGTGTATCCCATCGGCGGTACCGCAGGGATGTCAGATCCCTAGCGCCGACCCGGACATCTGCGCTATTCGCTCGTCCAGCTCGAGAGCACGTACGCCAGTTGCTGGACGACCTCGGTCGCCATCACCGCTTGACCCGATGTCGAGAAGTGGATTCGATCCTCGCTGAGAAGGTTTTCCCGGTCGTTGACCGGGTGATTCCACATGTCGACGACGACGGCCTCGTATTCGGCAGCGAGGCGGCGCGTGATGTCGTTCATGGCCCGAATTCGTTCGTGCCAGTCCGGAAATGCCGGCACGACATACGCCCTCCCCAGGGTGAATGTCGTCAGCAGGGCGCGGGTGCGGGCCGCGAGGTCGTACATGCGCCGCATCGTCTTCTCGATCTCGTCGAAATCGGGATTGCGCCGCCGAATATCGTTCGGGCCGCACGGCAGGTGCAGGAGGTCCGGGCCGAACTCGACCATGCGGTCGAGTTGGTGGGCCACGGTCCGGGCCGTGGTGACCCCGAACTCCGAGGTGTTGAGGTACTGCACATCCGGGCACACCCGCTGCAGCACATCCGCGACCCGATCGGCCCAGCCCTTGTTCGTGTACCGGGGTGTGGGGTCGCCGGCGCCGGCCGACAAGCTGTCGCCGACCACGCCGAATCGTCTCCACGGAGCATCGAACAGCAATGCCGCGGCGGTTACCTCGGATAAGCAGAGCGGATCGGACTGTTCGGTCATTGCCGGTATCAGCATGTTCACCTGCTTCGGTTCCGATTACGACTGACGAGTGCGGGGCGTGATGCCGAATGCCGTTGCCGCGCTGCCGGCGGCAACGATGGCGATGAACAACCAGCCGTGCTGGAACGCGGTCAGCATCCGGTCGGCGGCGGCATCGAGCGATCCGAGGATGGCGATCAGAACGGCGACGCCCAGCACGTAGCCGAGCTGGCGGGCGGTGTTCACCACGGCACTGCCGGTGGCGGACTGGTCCGGCGGCAGATCGACGACGGCGGAGGCGATCATGCTGGGCAGAGCGAGGCCGATGCCGACGCCGGAGATCGCCCAGCCCGGCAGCACCTCGGTGGCGTACTGCACGGGTGTGGAAGCGGTGGTCAGCACGAGCACCACGCCGCCGGCGAACAGCAGATTCCCCAGGGCCACAACGAACCCCACCGGCATCCGCTTGATCAGTCGCTGGCTGACGGCGGCGAAGATCGGCACCATGATCGGTCCCGGGACGATGGCGAGCCCGGTTTCGATGGAGCTGAAGCGGGCCACGTTCTCCAGCCACATGGCGATGCTGAGGAACCACGCCCCGAACGCGGCGCAGAACGCCAACACGGTGGCATTGGCCCACACGAACGTCGGCACCCGGAACAGGGCGGGCGACACCACCGGATCCGGATTCCGCATCATCCGCGCCACGAACAGGACCACTCCGACCACCGCGACGGCCAGTGCGCCGAATGTCGCGGCACTGGCCCACGACCATTCGCTGATCTTCACCAGGCCCAGCGACAGCGCCCCGATCGCCACGATCAGCAGCGCCGCCCCGAGCAGGTCGGGCACCCGAGCCGGTATCCGCTGACGCAGATTCGGCACCAGGCGCATGGCCGCGACCCCGGCCACCACGCCCACCGGCAGATTGATCAAGAACACCCAGCGCCAGGAAGCCTCGACCAGTGCCCCGCCTACCACCGGACCGAACGCCGCGGCGAAGGAACTCGTTGTCGCCCAGATCTTCACCGCGCCCGGCACCCGCGCCGGCGGCAGCACGGTGACGAGCAACCCCAGGCTGGCCGGGGTCAGGGCAGCGGCGCCGACGGCCTGCAGGACCCGGAACGCCACCAGCGCCCACAGCGACGGAGCCACCGCGCAGGCCAGGCTCGCCAGCGTGAAAATGCCGAGGCCAACCAGGAATCCGGCCTTGCGCCCGTACCGGTCCGAGAAGCGCCCCGCCGGAATCAGCAGTGCCGCATAGACGATCGCATATCCATTGAGGACCCAACTCACATCTGCCAGCGAGGAACCCCGATAGGACTCACCGATCTTCGTGAACGCGACGTTCACGACGAATACGTCGAGCATCGCCATGAACGCGGCCGAGCACAGGACCCACACGATCGCCGTCGAATGATCCCGGCCCGACCGTAGCGTCGTCGTCTTGTCCGTGGTCACGGTCCGCTTGGCCGCTACGCCATCCATCAGGCATCCCTTCTTGTCGGCACCGGTCTCGGCAACACCCGCCGATCTCCACCAATGCAGTGCCAATCAAGAATACGGTCGACCGTATTTATATTGCAACCTGCTTTCGCGCGCCGGACCAAGCGGCATACGATCGGCCGTATGGTCACATCTGGGCACAAGACGGCCGACGAAAGCGCCGATCGGCGGCTACTGCGCGGCGTGCGGTCACGGCGTGCCGTGACCGCACGCGCGGTCGAGATCGCCTCGCTGGACGGACTCGACGGACTCAGCTTCGGGCGTCTGGCCGAAGATCTCGGCATCAGCAAGGCCGGCATCCAGACCCTGTTCCGAACCAAGGAGAGACTGCAGCTCGCGACCGTGGAAGCGGCACAGGAGGCATTCGTCGACGCGGTCGTCCGGCCCGCCCGGGACTCCCCCGCGGGCGTCGCACGCATCCGCGCCCTCGTCGACGGATGGATCGACTATGCCGTACAGCCGCTGTTCCCCGGCGGTTGCTTCTGGGGCGCGAACCTGCCGATATTCGACAGCCGGCCCGGGCCGGTCCGGGATGCGCTGCTGCAGCAACAGCGTGCCTGGGTCACGATTCTTGCGACGCAGTTCCGGCGAGCCGTCGCCGCCGGTGAGATCGCCGATATCGATCCCGAGGCGGCCGCCTTCCAGGTCAGTGCCGTGCTGAATGCCGTCAACCTGGCCCTGCGCCTCGGCGACGACGACAGCGTGACCATGGCGCGGCAGGTGGTCGACCGTCTACTGGATGCCGCCGCCTGATCTGCGGTCTCCACCGGTTCGAGTCCGCACACGCCGACGTCCGCGCCTCAGAATCGCCGTCAGCGACCGGCCTCGGTTTTCGGCTGAACTGGCCGGTAGTCGCCGGCGCGCTGCGCGGCCCTCGCTCGGGTGGTCCTTGTCTTCGCGAGCTTTCACACCTCGCGGCTCGATCGTGGTCCGTCGATCCCCCAGGAGATGATCTTGGTGGGTGTGATCGTGATGATCTCCCGCGAGAAGTACGGCACCGGCGGCTCGTGGTCGGTCAGGGCCACGGCCGAGCCTCGGATCTCGATGCCGCGTACCACCCACGGGTCCACCGAGGCCAGGTCGTCGACGACGAACGACACGGTGCTGCCCTGCTGGACATTCCTGAACTTCTTGGACGCTCCCAGCGCGTGCCCGCCGATGGTGATCGTGCCCGAGGTGGCATCCACGAAGAATCCCACTGGGTTGTTCTGGACTTGGCCGGTCGGAGAAGCCGTGGCCAGGCGACCGAGGCGCTGCCCGGCCAGATATTCGAGCTCTGCCTGCGTGAAGATCACGCGGCGAGTATGCGAGTTTGACATTGACGTCGATCAATCCTTTGGCGGCGAACAGGTCATCGGTGCAGCAGTGCAGTGCGGACACCCTGCGTCCGTCTCCGGCACGAACCCATCACAAGATCAATAAGGTGTTGCTCGTCCAGCCCTGGCGCCGCGGAACTACGACCGAACGTCAGGGCGAACACCTTGTTCATCAACTCCACAGTCAACGTAGGGGCGGCTACAGGCGCCGCCGATCGAGCGCGTCGTGGATGCGTCCGAGGGTTCAGCCGCTCGCTTGCGGACGGGCGTCTTCGCGGCCCGCGGCCGTCAAGGCCACCTCGAGTCCGGTCAATCGCAGGCGGGTGGCGCCGCGCAGGTGGGGGAAGTCGTGGTCCGGCTCCGCGGAAGGGGTCAGGAAGGCTGCCTGCTCGGTCCACCGCAGGTGGGTGCCGTTGGCTTCCGGGTGCAGTTCGACGGTCACCAGCGAGGTCCATCGCGGGACGTCGTCCACGTGAGACGTGTACGCGTAGACGATCCTCGAGTCCGGCGTGATGTCGAGGTACCGGGATTCGTACGCGAGCCGTTCCGGGCGTGCGCCTGGGACCGTGAAGACGCTGGACGCCGTTTCTCCGCCGTTCACCGCGAAGTCGTGGTGGTACGACACGTGGCGGCCCGGCAGCTTGAACCAGCGGTGCCGGACCTGAGCGTCGGCGAAGGCCTCGAACACCGCGCTCGGGGGTGAGGCCAGGTGGAATCCGACTGTGAAGGTCTCGTGCCGCACCCCCGGGATCGCGCTGCCGACGTGCTCATCGGCGGCCGAGTCCGGCGCAGTGGCTCCCATGGTGGCCATGTTTTCCCTCACGTGGTGTCGCGGCGGTTCGGGGCGCAGCGCCCGTTAGTTACTATCCGTATGTAACGGGGCGTGGCCGCCGCGATCAAGGTCTCGCGCTTACGCACTTTCAAGTCAGCTACGCACTCGAAGGGAACAGGCTCTTGGATTCCGCACTGCGTTCCCAGCTGGCGGCCGCCGGGGTCGGCCCGGAGTGCACCGCGACGATCGAACTCGTGCGCGACGTGCTCGCCCGTGTCGGAGACAAGTGGACCGTCCTGGTCGTCACGACGCTCGCGGACGGACCGCTGCGCTTCACCACCTTGCACGAGCGGATCGCCGGGGTGTCGCAGCGGATGCTGAGCCAGACTCTCCGTGCGCTGACCCGCGACGGTCTGATCACGCGAACGGCCTACGCCGAGGTACCGCCTCGCGTCGAGTACGCGCTGACCCCGCTGGGGCGATCGCTCAGCGACACCGTCGCGCACGTGGTGCGCTGGGTTCAGGAACACCAGGTTGAGATTGCCCGTAACCGCGAGGTGTTCGAGGGATCCGAACCCGCGGCACCGTAGGGCAACGGGCAATGTCGCGGTGCTCTCGGCTCACTGGGCGCGCGACAGCGTCGGCACGGCGGCTCGCACCGCCGGGTGCCGTGTGCTCATCCTGACCGCGGATCAGGTTGCGCCCGCGCCTTCCCGGGAGGGGCTCGAACGACGCGCTCAGGACGGTTCGTTCGGGTCCTGGAAGAGGACGGTGAGGAGCCCGGGAAAGCGTGCTTCGAGTGTCTTTGGCTCGACCGCCTGCTGGCACCGGGAACCATCCCGGGTCTGTCGAACCAACTGTGGATCGCCTTGATGTGACTACTTGCGGCGGGACGAGCTGATGCGGGCGGTGTGGTCGCATGACTTCGGTGATGCTTCGACCGTCACTTCACGTCCGGCGGCTGCGGGAGAAGATCGAGGACGATCCGTCGCGCCCCGGGATGCCGATGACGGCGTGGTGCGTCCGTTACCGGTTCGGCTCGCCCGCTGCTCGGTGATCCGGGCGTGAAGTGGCCGGGACGAGACGTCCCGGCCACACAACGATTCTGGGCCGTCCAGCAACCGTGTCCGCCGGTGCGCGCGGCGGAGGGTTCTCCCCCACGAACGTCGATCCCGCTGGTGGCGAAGGGGATTACCGCTTCCGCTCCGCGGGGACCGGTCGGGGATTCGGCGGTTCGGCGAACAACGCGATCTCCCTGGTGTACTGTTTCACTAGATAACTGGTGAAATGGTCATTTGAACCGGGAAGGGCGATCATGAATGCAGGAGAGGTGCCCGCGGTGCGGACGCACCAGCTGGCCAAGAGATATCGCCGCGGGTGGGCGCTGCGCGGTTGTTCGCTGTCGTTGCCCCCGAACCGGGTGGTCGCGCTGGTCGGCCACAACGGGGCGGGCAAGAGCACTCTGATGGGTCTGACCGCCGGTCTGCTCAAGCCGACTGAAGGCTACATCGAGGTGTTCGAGCGGCGGCCCAGCGGAACCGGTGCGCCTGAGGAAGTGGCCTACGTGACCCAGCAGAAGCCGCTCTACGCCGGCCTGACCGTGTCGGAGACGCTGCGCTTCGCCGCGCGGATGAACACCCGCTGGGACCAGGCGTACGCGGAGCAGCTCGTCCGGTCGGCGGAGGTGCCGTTCGAGGCCAAGGTCGGCAAGCTCTCCGGCGGGCAGCGCACCAGGGTGGCGCTCGCGCTGGCGCTGGGGAAGCGCCCCAGGCTGCTGATGCTCGATGAGCCCCTGGCCGAGCTGGACCCGCTGGCCCGGCAGGCGACTCTGCGCACGCTGCAGGAGGAATCCCGGCAGCACGGCATCGGGATCCTGCTGTCCTCGCACGTGCTGGAAGAACTCGAAGCGGTCTGCGATCACCTGGTGCTGCTGAGCCGCGGCCGGGTGCGGTTGGACGGGCCGGTCGCCGATCTCGTTGCCCGGCACCGCGTTCTGCGGGGAGCCGGGCAGCTGCCCGTTGCGCCGGGCGACGTCGTCGACAGCGTGCACTCCGGGCAGGAGCAGGTCCTGATCACCAAGCGGCGCGGGCCGGTGACAGCATCCGGGTGGCGCGAGCACGCGCCCCGGCTGAACGACATCGCGCTGGCCTACATGCGCAACAACGACGACAACACGGAGGTGGCGGCATGATCTGGGTCGCCTGGCGGCAACATCGCGCACAGCTGATCACCCTGGCCGCCCTGCTGCTGCTCGGTAGCGCGACCGTGCTGGTGCTGCATGCCAGCATGACCGGTGACATCGAGGAGTACGGCCTGCAGGCGTGCCTGTCGATCCGCGAGAAGACCCCCGACTGCGCGCAGATGCGGGTGGAGTTCCAGAAGGAATGGTTCGATCTGATCAAGGTCGGACAGGGGGTGGTCTTCGCGCTCCCGGCGCTGCTGGGTGCGTTCTTCGCCGCGCCGTTGTTCGCCCGGGAGATCGAGCACGGCACCCACGTGCTCGCCTTCACCCAGTCCGTCAGCCGGCTCCGCTGGATGATCACCAAGATGGCGGTGCTGCTGCTGCCGTCCGCCGTCGTGGTGGTGGTGCTCCAGTTGCTCGTCGCCCGGTGGGTGGCGGCCGCCGGGCTGCTGGGCCCGTTGCGGAGCGGCCCGTTCCAGTGGCTGAGCTTCGACAGCACCGGGCCGATGCCGGTCGTGCACCTGCTGTTCAGCTTCGCCCTGGGTGCGCTGCTGGGCGCGGTCATGCGGCGTTCGCTGATGGCCTTGTCCACCACGCTCGGCACGCTGGTCGTACTGCGCGTGGTGGTGACCAACGTCGCCCCGAACTTCTTGCCGGTGCAGCGCCTCACCACGTCCGACCCGACGATCAGTGCGACGCCCAGTGAGCCCGGGGCCATGGTGCTGGACTCCGGCTTCCTCGGTAAAGGCGGGCAGGTCCTGCGCCCTGAGTCGTCGGACGTGACCTCCTGCCCGATTGATGTGGACTTTCGTGCCTGCTACGCGGAGAAGGGTCTGACCGGAACCTTCGCCGACGTGATCTACCCGTCCGCGGCGCCGGGTCTGCAGCTGGCCGAGTTCGCCGTGTTCGGCCTCGCCGCGATCTTGCTGCTGGTGGGAACCGCGTGGACGCTGCAACGGCAGCACTGATCCGGCGGCGCCGGGTTCCGCGCTCGGATGAGCGGGGCGGATTATGCTGGGTCGTATGATCGAGTTCCGGATCGACCGTCGTTCCGGGGTCTCCACGTACGTCCAGATCATCCAGCAGGTCAAACAGGCCATGCGGCTGGGCCTGCTTGGGCCCGGTGATCGGCTGCCCACTGCGCGTGAGGTGGTGGAGGCGACGGCGGTCAATCCGAACACGGTGCTCAAGGCGTACCGCGAACTCGAGCGCGAATCGCTGGTCGAGGCCCGGCGAGGAGTGGGAACCTTCGTGACGCGTTCGCTGGCGAGCGAGCTGACCGCCCTCGAAGCGCCGTTGCGACGCGATCTGGGGGACTGGATGAGCCGCGCGAAGAGCGGTGGTCTCGCCGTGGAGGCCGTCGACGCGCTCTACGCTGCCGTCCGAGACGAGCATTTCAACGTTGAGGGGCCGAACGCATCATGAGCGCGTTGCGCACCACCGGGTTGTCCAAGAGCTACGGCCGGAAGCAGGCACTCCGGGACTGCACCGTCGAACTGCCCGAGGGAAAGGTGATCGGGCTGGTCGGCGCGAACGGCGGGGGCAAGAGCACCTTCCTCGGGCTGGCGGCCGGACTGATCCGGCCGTCGGCCGGGCAGGTGCGGGTGTTCGGTGACGAGGTGCGCGGCCGCCTGCACCCGGACGCGTCGTACCTGCCGCAGCACCGCCCGCTGTACAAGGACTTCACCATCGCGGAGATGATCCGGACGGTGGGCGCCGTGAACCAGCGGTGGTCGCCGGAGCGGGTGGAGGAGGCCCTGGCCGCGCACCCGGAGATGGATCGCAGCAGCCGCGTCAGTTCGTTGTCGCAGGGCATGCGCACCCAGTTCGCGCTCGCGCTCAGCCTCGGCCGGCTGCCGAAGCTGCTGCTGCTCGACGAGCCGATGTCGGATCTCGATCCGCTCGCCCGGGAGGACTTCCTCCGACTGGTGATGACCGATGTCGCCGAGCGCGGGATGACGGTGGTGCTGTCCTCGCACTCGCTCGGTGAACTGCGCGACGTGTGCGATCACCTCATGCTGCTGGACGCCGGGCAGGTGCTGCTCAACGGTGATGTCGAGGAGATCCTCGACGACCACCTCGACGTCATCGGCCCGGCCGACGACGGATCCTCGGTCACCGGCACGGTGATCCACACGAGGCGAACGGGCCGGCAGCAGCGCTCGCTCGTCCGCACCCCCGGCTCGCTCGCGGCGGGCTGGGAGGGGCAGCGGCCGGAGCTCGAAGGGCTCGTGACGGACTACCTGCGGGCTCGGCAGGGAAGTCGCTGATCACCGCGCGACGAGGCCGGTTCGAGCGAGGAATGGGCCGCGGCAATGTGCACGGCCTGAGCGCGCCGGAGTGGAGCGCCCGGTGAGCGGTTGTTCGGCGCACGCGGGACGGGGCAAGTGATGATCGGCCGTGGGGTCGGGCCTGATCTCTCGGCTCGACGTCATGCCGGAAACCCGCCGAAGGAACGCGTCACCCCGGATTTCGGTCGACGCAGTGCCTGCTGCCCTCAGTACAGCTCGATCACGAGCTTGTCGCTCAGGGCGCGGGAGACGCACAACGCGATCTCCGTGCCTGCGGCCTTGTCGGACGCCGAGAGGCACTGGTCGCGGTGATCGGGCGCACCCTCCAGGACTCCGGAGACGCAAGAGCCGCAGATTCCTTCCTCGCACGATTTCGCGACGTCGATCCCGTTTTCGGTGAGGACGGAGAGGATCGACTTTCCCGCGGGAATCCCGAAGACCTCGCCGGTGTCGAGTTCGACGGTGAAGGGCAGGTCGTCGCTGGTGTCGATCTCGTTGGCCGTGAAGTGCTCGACGTGAACGTTGTTCTCGCCGATGGCCGGGGCGAAGATCGCCGTGACCTGGTCCATGAAGCCTTGCGGTCCGCAGGTGTAGACGTGGCTGGCGGAGGTCAGCCCGGGGACCACCGGAGCGAGCAGGGCGGGGTGTTCGGCGCGGGGTGCTCCGAAGTGGAGGCGCACCCGGTCGCGGAACTCCACCCGGTTCTCCAGGAGTTCGACGAAGGCGGCCTCGTCCGGGGAGCGGACGAAGTAGTGCAGCTCGAAGTCGGCGGACCGGCCGGCCAGTTCGTAGGCCATGCTCAGCAGCGGCGTGATGCCGATGCCGCCGGCGACGAGGACGTGCCTGTCCGCGTCGCCGGCCACGGTCAGGAGGTTCCGCGGTTCACCGATCTTGAGGTGGTCACCCGCGGACACGGTGTGCAGCGCCTCCGAACCGCCCCGGGACTCCGGCTCGCGCTTGACCGCGATGAGCAGCGACGACACTTCGCTGGGCGGGCCGCAGAGCGAATACTGCCGGACCAATCCGGTCGGGCCCGCGACGTCGATGTGCGCGCCGGCCTCGTACGGCCCCAGCGGCTCGCCGTCGTCTCGGACCAGTCGCAACGTGCGGATTTCGGCGGTCTCCTCGGCGATCTCCGCGACCCGGACCAGGATGTTCGTCATCGTCGCTCCCGTCGTCAGCGCAGGTAGAGGCCGCCGTTGGCGTCCCAGCAGGCGCCGGTGACGGTGGCGGCGCCCGGGGAGGCGAGCAGGGCGACCATCTCGGCGATGAAGGCCGGGTCGCCGAGCCGGCCGACCGGAATGTTCGTGAGGTAGTTCTCGAGGTTGTCCTCGCCGACGATCGAGCGCACCATCGGCGTGTCCTGCGGCCCGGGCGAGACCGCGTTGACCGTGACGCCGCGCGGGGCGAGCTCGCGGGCGAATGCCTTTGTCGCGGACAGGATCGCGCCCTTCGACGAGGCGTAGTGACCGCCGGTCGCGGTGCCGCCGTTCTGCGCGGCCAGCGAGGCCATGTTCACGATTCGGCCGTAGCCCCGTTCCGCCAAGTGGGCGCCGAAGACCTGGCAGGCGTGGAACGTGCCCGAGAAGTTCACCGCCATGACGGAGTCGAGGTCGGCGGGCGTGATCTCCAGCAGCGGCTTGGCCTGGGTCCGGGCCGCGTTGTTGACCAGGACGTGCACCGCGCCGAAATCGGCCAGCACGTCCGCGAGCAGGCGCTCCAGGGCCGCTCGTTCGCTGACGTCGACCACGTACCCCCTCGCCGTGGTGCCCGAGCCGTCGAGTTCTTCCGCGAGGACGGCCGCGGCGGAGCCGTCGAGGTCGGCGATCGCGATGCGGTAGCCGTTCGCGTGCAGCCGGCGCACGATGGCCGCGCCGAGCCCGTTGCCGCCGCCAGTGACGACCGCGACCTGCGCGGCGCTCACAGCAGGAATCCCGTAGCGGGGACGGCAGCTTCGCTGTCCACGAGCCGCACCACCTTCAGCGCGATCCGGTCGGCCGCCGGGCCGTCGGTCGAGAGGCGGATCCGGTGCTCCAGGTCGGCGGCCCAGATGTCGTGATCGCCGCGCTTGTAGGCGACGAGCACTTGCGACGAGCGCAGCACGACTTCCTCGTCTGAGACCGATTCCGGCACGAACCGCGACACCGTGCGCACCATGCGAGCGGCGTCCACGGCCGCGATCGCGTAGCCCTCGGTCATCCGGGTCACGCGCATCCGCCGCATCCGGGCGTCGTCGTAGACCATGTTGAGCGTGTTGGCGAAGTCCTCGGTGTCCGGCTCGATCGGGATGACGTAAATCCCGTCCTCGGCGAACAGTTCGTTCCAGTCCTGGTACTCCTTGCGGTCGAGCAGGTCGGCCTCGCGCCAGACCAGGTCGATCGCCCGGGCCACCCGCGGATCGGTCGTCGGGATCGGGGCCGGGGCGAGCGTGGGCGTCGCGTCAGTCATCGCTCATCATCTGCTTCCACTGGTCGTAGGCCGCGCGCATGCCGGTCTCATCGGTGACGTGGGAGGTGGGCCAGCCTTCCGGGCTCGGTTTCTCCCGGGAGAGGCCGCGATTGACCATGATCGGCATCTCGGGGGCGCCCTGCGCGCCGCGCTGGACGCGGTCCCAGCCCTCGGCGTCGTCCGGGGTGCCGAAGCCGAACGGGCCCTGGAAGTGCTCGTGGATGCGCAGTCTTTCCCGGTTGACGATGTCCACTTCGGGCGGTCCGTCCGGGCCGATGGCGATGTGCTCGATCACCGTCTCGTCCACCGCGACCGGGCGCAGCACGCGGAAGAACGCCGCCGACATCGACACGTTCGGGAAGAGGTTCAGGTTGAAGCCGGTGCCGTGCATGGCGCGGATCAGCTTGCGCACCTGGGCGGCGTCGAGGGTCTTCGACAGCTCCTCGACGAGGTGGCCGAACCGGGCCTGCAACGGCTCGCTCCCATCGTCCGCGTCGAGATCGGAGTGCTCGGGCACCATCTGCATCACGCTGTGGCCCTGGCCGAGGTCGTGGGTGATGGCCTCGGGGTCGGTCATGAACGACATCATGTCGGCGGTCTCGGCATCCACCGACGCCATCCACGACCGGTGCACGATCGGGAAGTGGTAGCCGTCGGTGGTGTTCTCCAGCTGGATCTTCCAGTTGCCCTTGAACCTGAACTGGTGCTTGCCGAGCACCTTGATCGGGTAACCGCCGCCCTGCTTCATGAACCGGTCGATCCACAGCCTGGCGTCGCCGAGGAACTCGTCGAGCGGCTCGATGCCGTCGTCGAAGGTCGCGAACACCATGCCGCCGTAGGACTCGGTGCGCAGCTTCTTCAGCGACAGCTCGGTCTTGCCCACGACGCCTTCGTAGCCGTCGGGATAGGGAATGCCGCGCAACTTCCCGTCCAGGCCGTAGGACCAGGCGTGGTACGGGCAGGTGAAGCCGTTGGCCTGTCCCTTCGGTTTCTCGCACAGGCTCGCGCCGCGGTGGCGGCACCGGTTGAGCAACGTGTGGATGTTGCCCTTGCGGTCGCGGGTCACGATCACCGGCTGGCGGCCGACGTAGGTCGACTTGAAGCTGCCCGGCTTCGGCACCTCGCTTTCGTGGGCGACCCAGACCCAGGTGCGCTCGAAGATCCGGGTCATCTCCTGCTCGAAGATCTGGGGGTCGGTGTAGAGGCGGCCGGCGACGCGATCGCCGGAGACCAGGTCGGCGGGCGCGACGTCGAAGACGTTCTCGGTCATGGGTCTGAAACCTTTCCGGGGATCAGTCGGGAAGCTCGACGTCGTCGCGGATGGTGAGGGCACGGCCGATGCGGGCCTCGATCTTGGCGAACCGCCAGAGCTTGAACTCGCTGCTGCCCACCGGGGTGGTGCGGAAGAGGTTGCAGGCGGCCTTGACCGTGTCCTGGGTGTCGACGTCGGCGAGGATGTAGCAGGTCCACGGCCAGCCGTCGGACGGGCCGACCAGGTGCGAGTCGTCGTCGATGTCGCCGATGAAGCTCACCCCGGGCAGCGCCTTGAGCTGGTCCATCATGGACACGAACGCCTGCCAGACAGCACCGGAGGTGATGCCGTCGGAGGGCAGGTCGAAGAAGTTCTGGTTGATGCCGATGCAGAACAGCACGCGAAGCGGCTGTGCGGTCATGCTCGTCTCCTGTCGTCGGTGGTCGGCTCAGGGTCCTTTCAAAATGCGGCGGCAGCCGCATGCGGTGTGGGACTCAGCTCGCACCGCCGCGGGTTCTCAGACTGTGCCCACCCCGTCGGGGTTCTTGGCGAGGACAGCCCCAGCGCCGCGTATTGGACATACACAAGTCGGGGATCCCGGAGTCCAGACGGCGGCCGTAACTCCCGCAGGGGGCCGCCACCCGCACCGCCACGCAAGCCCATTGAAGAAATCACTTTTCAGCGGAAGCCGGGTGTCGTGGGCGGTAGTCCCATGAGGACGGCGCCGGCCGCGTCGTACATCGCGGGCCCGAGGAAGGCGTGCTGCTTGGGCACCAGGGCGTCGCCGAGCAACAGCTGCAGCGGGTGGTCGCGGTAGATCGGTGCCGTGCCGGAGATCTCGACGAGCCTGCCGACCACCTCCGAGGCGGTCCTGGCCAGATGCGCCGAGGCGAGGCGGAGATGCGCGTTCTGCTCGTCGGTGGCGGGATCACCGGCGACCACGGTCTCCCAGACCTCGTTGCTGAGCTCGTAGAACCACGCCCGGGCCGAACGGAGCGCGGCCTCGGCGGCGGCGACCTCCGCGCGGTAGTAGGGCCGGTCGGCCAGCTTCGGCGCGCCGGTCACGCCGGCGTATCCGCTGCCGACCTCCTCGGCGTGGTCGAGCGCCGCCCGCGCCACACCGGCGCCGACCACGGCCAGCACCTGCGCGGCGTAGGCGATCACGGGGTAGCGGTAGAGCGGTTCGTCCACTGTGGTCTCTCCGCCGCGGATGAACGTCCATTCCCGGGGGACCTCGACGTCGCGGACGACCAGGTCGAACGAGCCGGTGCCGCGCATGCCGACCACGTCCCAGTTCTGGACGATCTCGACCTGGTCCGGGCGCAGCAGCGCGGTCCGCGGCTTGCCGGCGGTGGACTCGTCGCCGGGGATGCCGACGCCGAGGATGTCGGCGCCCATGCAGCCGCTGGCGAACTTCCAATGCCCGTCGACCCGGAACCCGCGGTCGGTGGGCTCGGCCGCCTGGATCGGGAACAACCCGCCGGCGAAGGCGACGTCCGGGCCGTCCCGGTAGATCTTCGCCTGCGTTTCCACCGGGAGTGCGGCGAGGTAGATCAGCGCGGAGCCGAAGCTGGCGACCCAGCCGGTGGAACCGTCGACCACGGAGATCCGCTCGATCCGGTCCAGGAACTCCGCCGGCGGCAGCGGCTCGCCGCCGAACCTGGCCGGGGTGGCGGCGCGGTAGAGCCCGATCCGCTTGAGCCGATCGACGAAGTCCTTCGGCACGTAGCGCTGCTCGCGGAACTCCGCCCGCCGCCGCGCGAGCTCTGCCAGAACGTCGTCGAAGGTGACGGCGGCATCCGCGAAACGGGGTGTCGCCCCGGGGGCCGCCTCCTGGGTGTGCACCATTGGTCCTCCTCGTCGTTCCGGCCTGCATCCGACGGTAGGAAGCGGGATTTGCTCGCGGTATTGGTAGTGCCCGGCGTCGGTATAGGGGATTTCTTCAGCGGTCCCCGGGCTCGGACCGAACTACGCTGGCGTCATGCAGGTCGACCCGCGCGCCCCCGAGCTCGCCGCGAACGACTTCGTGGCGATGCTGAACGCCAGCCGGATGTGCGTGCTCATCCACGACGCGGCCACCAAGAACATCTTGTGGGCCAACCCCGCCGCGTGCGAAATGCTCGGCTGGAGCGTCACCGAGCTGCGCCCGCTCAAGGCCAACCACATGAGCAGCTCGGCGCAGCAGTACGACCGGGTGCTCGGACGCGCCTGGCTGCAGGAAGCGGTCGACAAGGGCGCCAGCCGCATCGAATGGCACTACCGCGCCAAGTCGGGCCGGGTGATTCCCAGCGAGGCGGTCGCCGTGCGGGTCGAACTGGCCCAAGGACCCGCGGTGATGGTGCAGTTCCGCGACATCGAACGGGAACAGGAGATCGAGCGCGAACTGCGGCTGACGACGTCCTACATCGACGCGCTGGCGCACCACACCTCGACGATCGCGCTGATGCTCGACGCCACCGGCGCCCTCCGGTTCGCCACCGACACCGCGGTCGCGCTCATCGGCGCGCGTCCGACCGAGCCGCTCGGCCCGCTCGCGCAGTACGGCCGGCTGTGGTCGGACGGCCGCGCGTCCACTTGGGACGAGGTGGCCGCGCGGGCGGATCCGGTGACCGCGATCAGGCTCGAAATCCCCCGCGACGCCGGTGAACCGGTGTGGCTGGAAGGAAGCCTGGAACGCCTGAAGGACACCGACGACGAAGCCCTGCTGATGATCCTGCACGACGTCTCCGACCGCGTGCAGGAGGAGGCCCGCCGGGAACGCGAACTGCACCGGGAGAACTACCTGGCGCGCTACAACGCGATGGGCGACATGGCGATGGCGATCGCCCACGAACTCGGTCAGCCGCTCGCCGCGGCGGGCAACTACCTCGCCGGGGTGCGGGCCCGCAGCCAGACGCTGGTGAACTCGGGCGAGTTGCCGTCCGAGGCCGCTGCGCGGCTGGCTTTCGGGGTCGACAGCGCGGAGAAGCAGATCGAACGGGCCAGCACGATCGTCAATGCCGTCCGCGCCTTCGTCGGTCACCTCGAACACGTCAAGCAGGTCGTCGACCTCAACGACGTGGTCGAGCAGTGCCTGCACTTCGTCCGGCTCCGAGCGGCCCCGCTGGGCGTGCAGGTGGCGGTGCGGCGCCATCCGGAACCGGTGGCCGTCCGGTGCGAACGCGTGCTCACCGGGCAGGTCGTGCTCAACCTCTGCTTCAACGCCATCGACGAGATGGCCGCCTGCGACCCCGACCGGCGGCGGATCACCATCACGACGCGCATCGACGACGCCGCCGGGGTCCTCACCGTCGACGATCAGGGCCGCGGCCTGCCGCACGACCCGTTCGAGGAATCCTTCACGTCCAAGGAACACGGCAGCGGTGTCGGACTTGCGCTCAGCTACCGGATCATCACGCGCCAGCACGGGACCATTTGGGCGCAGCGCCGCGACGAGGGCGGCTCCCGCTTCGGCTTCACATTGCCGCTCGCCCGGGAACACCACCCGCCGGCGTAGGGGAAATCCTCAGGCCGGCCGGTGGAAGTCTCGATATTCCGACCGTGATCGCGGACGTACCGTCGGAGCAGAGCAAGCCTCCCGCCCGCGTCCGTCACAGGAGGAATCGTGTCAGAGCCGACCCGCACCCAGCGCGAGTTCCGCGCCGCGATGGCGAATCTGTCCGCCGCGGTGAACGTGATCACGACCGACGGCCCGCGCGGCCGGGCCGGGATGACCGTCAGCGCCGCCTGTTCGGTCACCGACTCGCCGCCGACCGTGCTGGTCTGCGTCAACCGGTCCAGCCGTTCGCACGACATCCTCATGGCCAACGGCCGGATCTGCGTCAACGTGCTCGGCGCCGACCAGGACGACTTGGCGATGCACTTCGCGGGCGCGACCAAGGTCCCCACCGCCGAGCGGTTCGCCGAAGGCCAGTGGGACCTCGACGTCGATGGCGTTCCGGTGCTCCGCAACGCGATCGCCTCCGTCATCGGCCGGATCGTGTCCGAACGCACCCTGGGCTCGCATTCGGTGCTGTTCGTCGAGGTAGAAAAGGTCCGCACCAAGCAGGACAGCGGCGCGTTGGTCTACTTCCAGCGCCGGTTCCACAGCCTGGACGCCGCGCCGCTGAGCGCATGAGGAAATGATTTCTTCAATGGGCTTGCATGGCGGTGCGGGTAGCGGCCCCCCTGCGGGAGTTGCGGCCGCCGTCTGGACTCCGGGATCCCCGACTTGTGTATGACCAGCGGCGCTGGGGCTGTCCTCGCCCAGTAGCCCAGAAGGGCGGGCACGGCCTGAGAACCCGCGGCGGTGCAAGTTGAGTCCCCCACCGCATGCGGCTGACGACGCATCCCGAAAGAACCGCTGAGGAGGAGACCTCCCGTGAACCGACCGTCAACCGCCGGCGGCACCATGACGCTGACCTGCTACAACGACACCCACGGCTACGGTTGGCGCCACGTCGACCTGTTCGTCCACGACGCCGAGGGACGCGAACTGAACTGGGTCCACTGGCAGGTGCACGCGGACGGCCCGGACGCGGCCGACGCCGTCACCGCGGAGGTCGAGCCGTTGTTGCGGCGGACCTCGGAATGGCGCCACGGCGTCAGCGCGAGCGGCATGGACTACTGGGTGGCCGACGCGGCCTGGGCCGAGGCATGAGCGCCCCGGTGTGGCGGCCGTGGTCCCTGCGCGAGCTCGCCGGTCAGCTCGCCGCCGGAACGACCACCCCCGCCGAAGCGCTCGCTCGCAGCCGCGACCGCATCGCCGGCACCGAGTCCGATCTGCGCGCGTGGGTGGCGCCGGACCCCGCCCCCGATCTCGCCTCCGCCGCGGGTGCGCTCGGCGGCGTGCCGCTCGGCGTGAAGGACATCATCGACGTCGCCGGACTTCCGACCCGGTGCGGCTCGGAGTTGCGTGCGCAAGCCCCACCCGCCGAGGCCGACGCGGCGATCGTCGCCGAATGGCGCCGGGCCGGCGCGGTGCCGATCGGCAAGACCGTCACCACGGAATTCGCCTTCTTCGCGCCCGGTCCCACCTGGAACCCGGCCGCGCCCGGTCACACCCCTGGCGGCTCATCAAGCGGGTCCGCCGCCGCGGTCGCGGCCGGCCAGGTGCCGTTGGCGCTCGGATCCCAGACCGCGGGCTCGGTGACCCGGCCGGCGTCCTACTGCGGCGTCGCCTCCCTCGTGATGACCCGCGGCCGGTTCCCCGTGGAAGGGGTCACCGGGCTGAGCCCGAGCCTGGACAGCCACGGCGCGTACGCCGCGACCGCGTCCGATCTGGCGCTGGCCTGGTCGGCGCTCACCGGTGAACCGGACGTCGGGCTGCTCCCCCGCCGCCCTCCGCGCCTGCTGCTGTGGACCGCCGAGCCACTCGGCGTGGTCGGTCCCGAGATGGCGGCCGCGTTGTCCGGCGCCGCGCGGCGGCTTCGCGCACGGGGTGCGGTGGTCGACGCCTTCCCGGCGGAAGCGCTGGTTGCCGAGGCGACCGCCGCGCATCCGGTGGTGATGGCTTACGAGGCGGCCCGGGAACGTGCGGCGGAACTGGCTCAGGCGTCTCGGCTGAGCCAGCCGCTGGCGCAGCTCCTCCAGACCGGCGCGACCACCCGGGACGGCGACTACCAGGCCGCTCTCCAGACGGTGGCCGACGCGGGCGCCCAGGTGTCGGCCATGCTGAGTTCGTACGACGCGGTGCTGGGCCCGGCCGCCCCGGGGACGGCACCCGCTGGTCTCGCGGCCACCGGCGACCCGGTGCTCAGCCGGGCCTGGCAGGCCTTCGGACTGCCCGTGGTGGCGGTGCCGGGGCTGCGCAGCGCGACCCGGCTGCCCCTGGGCCTCCAGCTCGTCGGGCCCGCGCGGAACGAGTCCGCGCTCCTCGCGACCGGCTGCTGGGTCGAAGCCGCCCTGCGCTCGTGAGTCGACCGCGAGGCCAGTCCCCGGCTCCGCGCATCGGGGATCCGCAATTTCCATTGAGGTGATCTCAGTGGGATGGGGGCTGGGGTCTTGAGGTGGTGTGTGCTGGGGGGTTGAAGAGGTGTGGGCGTGGGGTCCTGGTAGAAGAGGTCTCACCACAAGATCATCTTCCGCAGAGCCAGGACCCCACGTGATCACCTATCGTGCC
>NZ_JBFAIN010000053.1:0-48358 GCF_040654735.1 Saccharopolyspora sp. NPDC050642
TACCAGGACCCCACGCCCACACCTCTTCACCCCCCCCAGCACACACCACCTCACGACCTCAGCCCCCATTCCACTGAGATCACCTCAATGGAAATTGCGGGCCATCGGCGTGTCGGGTCCCGACACGCCGATGCCTGTGGACAACTCCCGCAATTTCAATGGAAATCAGAGGTTCGATTTCCATTGAAATTGCGGAACCTCGAGCCCGGATCCTCGAACGGCCCCGGTCCGAAGTGGACCGGGGCCGTTCGAGGTTCTTCGCACTCGACCGCGGGCGCCCTCGGGAGGCGCCGCCGGGTCAGGCGCGGCCGTCGAAGAGGCTGGTGACCGAGCCGTCCTCGAAGACCTGGTGGATCGCCTCCGCGACCAGCGGGGCGATCGACAGGACCGTCAGGTTCGGGAACCGGCGTTCTTCCGGGATCGGCAGCGTGTTGGTCAGCACGACCTCCTTCGCGCCGCAGGACGACAGCCGCTCCACCGCCGGGCCGGACAGCACCGCGTGGGTGGCCGCGATGATGACGTCCTTCGCGCCCGCCGCCAGCAGCTGCTCGGTGGCCTTGGTGATCGTGCCGCCGGTGTCGATCATGTCGTCGACCAGCACGCACAGCCGGCCCTCGACGTCACCGACGACGCGGTTGGCGACCACCTGGTTGGGCTTGCTGGGGTCGCGGGTCTTGTGGATGAACGCCAGCGGCGTGCCGCCGAGGTCGTCGGCCCACTTCTCCGCCACCCGGACCCGGCCCGAGTCGGGGGAGACCACGGTGATCTGCTCGCCCGCGTAGGTGTCGCGCATGTAGCTGGCCAGCAGCTTCTGGGCCATCAGGTGGTCCACCGGGCCGTCGAAGAAGCCCTGGATCTGGTCGGTGTGCAGGTCCACCGCCATGATCCGGTCCGCGCCGGCGGTCTTGAACAGGTCCGCCATCAGCCGCGCCGAGATCGGCTCGCGGCCCTTGTGCTTCTTGTCCTGGCGGGCGTAGCCGTAGAACGGCATGACCACGGTGATGCGCTTGGCGCTGGCGCGCTTGAGCGCGTCCACCATGATCAGCTGTTCCATGATCGCGTCGTTGAGCGGGTTGCAGTGCGACTGGATGACGAAGGCGTCGCACCCGCGAACCGACTCGTCGTAGCGCACGAAGATCTCGCCGTTGGCGAACTTGTAGGCAGCCTGGGGCGTGACCGTTACGTCGAGCTGCTTGGCCACCTCCTCGGCAAGTTCCGGGTGACTGCTGCCGGAGAAGAGCTTCAGGCTCTTCTTCGGAGTCGCAGACATCGCACTCACGGTCATCGTCCCTCCCCGTAAGACGCCCGTCATTGGGCGTCATTCGTCGGATTGGTGGTTGGTTCTTTCGACAAAGCCTGTTGTGCGGCCTGGTCTGCGGCGGTGCCGGGGCGGCGTCTGGCGACCCAGCCTTCGATGTTGCGTTGCTTCCCGCGGGCGACCGCCATCGCGCCGGGCGGGACATCCTGGGTGATCACCGAGCCGGCGGCGGTGTAGGCGCCGTCGCCGATCTCCACCGGGGCGACGAACATGTTGTCCGCGCCGGTCCGGGCGTGTGATCCGATCACGGTGTGGTGCTTGGCCACCCCGTCGTAGTTGACGAAGACCGTGGCGGCGCCGATGTTGCTCTGCTCGCCGATCGTCGCGTCGCCGACGTAGGTCAGGTGCGGCACCTTGGTGCCGTCGCCGATCGCGGCGTTCTTGGTCTCGACGAAGGTGCCGATCTTGCCCTTGGTGCCGAGCCGGGTGCCGGGGCGAAGGAACGCGAACGGCCCGACCTTGGCGTCCGGCCCGATCTCGGCGCCCTCGCCGTGGGTGCGCACCACCGACGCGCCGGGGTGGATCACGCAGCCGGTGAGCGTGGTGTCCGGGCCGACGACCGCGCCCTCGCCGACCTTGGTGCCGCCGCGCAGCTGCACGCCCGGCTCCAGCACGACGTCGCGGTCCAGCTCCACGTCGCAGTCCAGCCACACCGAGTTCGGGTCGATGATCGTGACGCCCGCGTGCATCCAGCGCAGCAGCAGCCGGCGGTTGAGCTCGGCGCCGAGGCGGGCCAGCTGCACCCGGTCGTTCACGCCCTCGACCAGCCACGGGTCGGTGCAGATCAGCGCGCCGACAGGGCGACCGTCGCCGCGCGCGATCGACAGCACGTCGGTCAGGTAGAGCTCGCCCTGGGCGTTGTCGGTGGACAGCCGCTTGAGCGCGTCGGCGAGCACTTCCGCGTCGAAGGCGTAGACGCCGGAGTTGATCTCGGTGATCGCCGCCTGCTCGGGGGTGGCGTCCTTCTGCTCGACGATCCCGGTCACCTGGCCGTCGGCATCGCGCAGCATCCGGCCGTAGCCGGTCGGCTCGTCGACGACCGCGGTCAGCACGGTGACGGCGTTGCCGGCTTCGCGGTGTTCGGAGAGCAGGGCGCGCAGCGCTTCGCTGTCGAGCAGCGGCACGTCGCCGTAGCTGACCAGCACCGTGCCCGTGAGGTCGGCCGGCAGCTCGGAAAGCCCGCAGGAGACAGCGTGTCCGGTGCCGAGCTGCTCCTCCTGCACCGCGGTGACGACCGTGCGGTCCAGGGCGTCGGCCAGGCCGGTCAGGTGCTCGGCCACGGCTTCGCGGCCGTGTCCCAGCACGACCACCAGCGAGTCGGGGTCGAGACCGGCCGCGGCGCGCACGGCGTGTTCGACCAGGGGCCTGCCCGCAAGCCGGTGCAGGACCTTCGGCGTCGCCGATCGCATCCGAGTGCCCTCGCCCGCGGCGAGCACGATCGTGCTGACGGTTTCCGAAGACGCATCGCTGCGGGAGGAGGGCTGGGCGGTGTCGCCCTGGAGCATCAGCGCTCTCCCTTGATCTCTAGATGCGGCTCGGCGGCGTGGTTCAGCCGTCGGGCCGACGGTGCCTGTTGCGTCCAAGCGGGTGAAGGGTAACCGGCCCGGTACCCCCACGGCTCCGGTGCCCCTGCGCGCCTGTCCAGCGGATGTGATGGTACCGCCGACCGGCCCTAATACGTGCTCGAAGCCAGCCTTCTAGCTGCGGTTATGTGATCTTCGATGCACTCCGGGCGGTCCGCGGTGGGCCTCGCTGTGGCCGATCACACGGGTGTTTCCGCGCCGATCGAACGGCGGGTCCGGTCGGCGCGGCCCGGCGGGGGAGGCCGCCGGGCAGCACCTGATCGGGTTAGAGAGCGTCCGGGGGAATCCACACCGAGTTATCCGACGGCCCCTCGGCAGGCGGGCTGCTCGGCGGCGTGGCGGTCACGCCGGAGAACGCCGAGACGCGGTTGCCGCCGCCGCGCTTGGCCTGGTACATCGCGGCATCCGCGCGAGCCAGCACCTGCGCGGCCGATTCCTGCGGGCGCATCGCGACGACGCCGATCGACAGGGTCACCCCGTACGAGACCTCGCTCGGCAGGCTGTCGACGGCCTCGGCGGTGCGCTGCAACGCCGCCTCGGCGGCGCCGAGCGTCGCGCCCGGCAGCAGCACGACGAACTCGTCACCGCCGTAGCGGGCCACGAAGTCGTCGGCTCGCAAGGTTTCGCGCAAGGTCATCGCGACCGTGCGCAGCACGTCGTCGCCTTCCGCGTGCGAGCAGCGGTCGTTGACGCCCTTGAACCCGTCGAGGTCCACCAGAGCCACTGCCAGCGGCTGCGCGTCGGGCGCGGTGAGCATCGTCTCCAGCCGGTCGTCCAGCGCGCGGCGGTTGGACAGGCCGGTAAGCGGATCTTGCAGCGCCTGCCGGGTGATCGCGTCGTGCTTGTGGGTCAGCCGCGAGTTCTCCAGCCTAATGACCAAAGTGGACAACCGGGCCTGGCGCATCGCCCACAGCTCGGTCTCCAGCTCCAGCGCGTAGTCCCGCAGCGCGGCGGGGCGGCCGCCGAGGTCGACCAGCTGCGCGTGCTCCCGGGCCAGCGAGATCCGCAGCGTCGGCTCCGAAGTGTCGGTCTCCATGTCGGCGCGGGCATCGGAGAGCACCTGCACCGCCTCGTCGCTGCGATCCGCGCGGGTCAGGCACCGGGACAGCGCGATCGCGACGATGATCTCCTCCCGCGGGTGGATCGCCCGGTCCAGGCTGCGCAGCACCTCCAGTCGCTCGATGTACTCGATGTGCGGCTGGGCCAGCGCGTGGGCGGCACCGAGCACCGGGACCTGTTCGGCGGCGGGGCGGTCGGACACGCGGGGGAACAGCGACTCCCGCCACGGGCCCTCCACCGCGACGGCGATCTGCGAGGCGGTGTCGAACCGGGTGTTCGCCTCCTCGTACTGCCCGATGCGCTCCAGCCGCAGGCCCCAGCCGAGCAGCATCCGGCACCGGTTGATCATGTGCACCGCGATCTCGTGCGGGCCGCCGCTCTCCCGGATCCGCTGGTGGGCGCGGGTCATCACCTCGTCGGCCGTCTCGTAGACGCCGAGCTGGGTGAGCACCAGGCCGATGTCGATCAGCGAGGTGGCAAGCAGCCGCTCCCACGACCGGCGGCCCAGCGTGCGGTCCGGGACCAGCTCGTCGTCGAGCATCGCCAGGCCGTGCGCCACTTCGGTCAGCGCGCTGTCCTCGCTGCCGCCGATCAGCGCGCGCCGGCTGCGCAGCGCGTGCGCGTCGGCTTCCAGGACCCTCAGCCCGTGCCGGCGGGTGTGCATGAGGAGCTCGTCGAGCAGCGGATCAGCGCTGTCGACCAGGCCGGGTGTCGCCAGCCGCATCGAGGCGCAGTGCCGCAGGAGCTGGCCGACGATGCGCGGCTCGCCGCGCCGCTGGGCCTCGGCGAGCAGGTCGTCCGCCTCGCGGATGGTGCTTCGCTGGCCGGACGCATCGCTGTGCTGGCCGACTGCGTTGAGTTCGCGTGCGCGCCCCACGAGCCAGGCGTCGGACACCTCGCTCAGCGTGGTCATCGGGTCTTCGCGCACGGCGGTCGTGTCGTCGCGCAGCGGCGCACACCCCCTGTTCACCATCGCTCCCCGGCGGCCCGGGCGGCGCGCTGGGCCTCACGAGGGGCTGCGCGCCGCGCCGGGTCCGGGAGGACCGCTCGCTCCGCCGCCAGGATTCGAACCTGGACCATCGGAACCAAAATCCGAGGTGCTGCCTTTACACCACGGCGGATCGGGCGCTGTCTGCCCGCGATGCCGGTTTGTGATCCCCGGCACCGCGGCCCGAGCTTACCGGCCCGGGCCGACAGGCGGTGGTACCCGGCCGACATCGTGGCATGCCCCCGTCGCCGGGTCGGCGTCGGGCTTGCGGGTTCTCGGGTTTCCTCGCGCGCTGGCACGTGGATGGGACGTACGCCGGCGTCCGCCGGTTGCGTACAAGATCACCGCTGTTCGGGTGAACAAGGGCGATTCGGACACGCCCGGAGGGGCGCGACACGCCGCAATGTGCCGTCCGGGGGTGACGATTCGGCATCGAATAACTTACGCTTGCGTAGGTTACGGTCCCGTAGGGTGGAGGTGTTGCGGGGTCGTGATTCCCGGCGCTGACCACAGTTTTCCCACCTCCCCAACGCCATTCGAGGTATTGAGTATGACCGCAGCAACCGAGCGCGTGGCCACGTCAGAGGCCCGCGCCGAGTCCGGGCCGAAGCCCCTGATCGCGGGTAGCCGACCGTGGGTGGCACAGCTGTCGGTGTATGTGTTCGTCCTGGTGCCGTTCCTCGCCCTCGTGCTGGCGGTGCCGGCGGCCTGGGGCTGGGGGCTCGGCTGGGTGGACATCACCTTGGCGCTGGTCTTCTACTTCGCGTCGGGGCTGGGTGTGACGGTCGGCTTCCACCGGTACTTCACGCACGGCTCGTTCAAGGCCAAGCGAGGGGTCAAGATCGCGTTGGCCATCTTCGGCATGATGGCCGTGCAGGGACCGGCGATCACGTGGGTCGCCGACCACCGCCGGCACCACGCCTTCTCCGACCGCGAGGGCGACCCGCACTCGCCGTGGCGCTTCGGCAGCTCGCCCGCCGCGCTGGCGAAGGGCTTCTGGCACGCGCACATGGGCTGGCTGTTCGAGCGCGACCTGACCAACGAGGACCGCTTCGCGCCGGACCTGCTCAAGGACGCGGAACTGGTGAAGGTCAACCGGCTGTTCCCGCTGTGGACGGCCCTCAGCCTCGTGCTGCCCGCCGTGCTGGGCGGGCTGTTCACCTGGTCGCTGTGGGGCGCGTTCACCGCGTTCTTCTGGGCCGGGCTGGTCCGGGTGTCCTTCCTGCACCACGTGACCTGGTCGGTGAACTCGATCTGCCACATGATCGGCGAGCGGCCGTTCAAGAGCCGGGACAAGGCGGCGAACTTCTGGCCGCTGGCGATCCTGTCCTTCGGCGAGTCGTGGCACAACCTGCACCACGCCGACCCGACCTGCGCCCGGCACGGCGTGCTGCGCGGCCAGATCGACATCTCGGCGCGCGTTATCTGGATCTTCGAGAAGCTCGGCTGGGCCTGGAACGTTCGCTGGTCCAACGAGAAGCGGCTCGCCCGGATCTCGGTCACCGAGTACAAGGGCTGATCCCCACCCGGTTCGAGGTGCCCGCGCGGCGAAATCGCGCGGGCACTTTTTCATCAGGCCTGGACATGCGTGTCGGGCCAGCACCTTAGGGTTGTGCGAGTGGTATCACGGCGACGCGGGCGGACTGCGCCCGAACCCGAGGCGCGGCCGAAAGGGCGCACCGCACGGGTCAGGATGACGGGCAAGGAACGTCGGCAGCAGCTGCTGGACGTCGCTAGGGCGCTGTTCGCGGAGAAGGGCTTCGACGGCACGTCCATCGAGGAGATCGCGCACCGCGCCGGGGTGTCGAAGCCGGTCGTCTACGAGCACTTCGGCGGCAAGGAAGGCGTCTACGCGGTGGTGGTCGACCGCGAGATGCGCAACCTGCTGGACCTGGTCGTCTCCGCCCTGTCGGCGGGGCATCCGCGGGACCTCCTGGAGCAGGCGGCGCGGGCGCTGCTGGACTACATCGACAACAACACCGACGGTTTCCGGGTGCTGGTGCGCGATTCGCCGGTGGCCAGCAACAGCGGCACCTTCTCCAGCCTGCTCAACGACATCGCGAGCCAGGTCGAGCACATCCTCGCCCTGCAGTTCAGCGCGCGGGGCTACGACGCGAAGCTCGCCCCGCTGTACAGCCAGGCGCTGGTCGGCATGGTGGCGCTGACCGGCCAGTGGTGGCTGGAGGCGCGCAAGCCGAAGAAGGAGGAGGTGGCCGCGCACCTGGTCAACCTCGCCTGGAACGGCCTCTCCCACCTGGAGCACAAGCCCCGCCTGTCCACGAAGTGACGGTCCGCAGTTTCAATTGAAACTGCGGACACCCGGGTACTGGATCCTGGTGATCCTGTGTGGAGATCACAGTTTCAATTGAAACCGTGGGTCAGGTCGTGGTGATGCGGAGGACCTTGTCGTCGGTTCCGTTGGACGTCGTCACGTAGAGGGCTCCGTCGGGGCCTTGGCGGGCCGCCCGGAGCCGGCCGTGGGTGTCGTTCAGCTCCGGCGGGATCGACACCTCGTCGATCGCGCCGTCCGGTCGCACCTCGAAGAGCAGCAGCTTGCTGCCCTTGAGCGCGGTGACCGCGAGCATCCCGTCGAAGCGGCCCCACTGCGAGCCGGTCAGGAACGCCGCCGCGCTGATCGCTTCGGTGCGATCGCCGGACGACCAGACCGCCTTGACCGCGTCCGGGAAGCGGTGCAGGTCGGTCATCGGCACCGACTCTTCGTAGCTGCGTTCGGCCCCGCCGCGCGACGGGTCCCAGCCGTAGTTCCCGCCCGGCCGCAGCAGGTTGATCTCGTCGTCGACGTCCGGCCCGTGCTCCGCGACGAACACCTGACCGCCCGGCCGCGGCGCGACGCCCTGCGGGTTGCGGTGCCCGTAGGTGTACAGCAGCCGCTCGCGCGGGTTCGGCGAAGCGATGAACGGGTTGTCCGGCAGGGGAGCGCCGGTGTCGATGTTCATCCGCAGGACCTTCCCGCCGAGCGAGCCGCGGTCCTGCGCGATCGCGGGCCGCGCCGTGTCCCCGGTGCTCACCAGCAGCGCGCCGTCCTCGGCCACCGCCAGCCGGCAGCCGGAGTGCCGCCCGCTGGGGTTCACCGGCAGCCCGGTGAGCAGGTCTCCGACCCGGTCCGCGCGCGAGCCGTCCTCGGCCAGCCGCCAGGTGATCAACCGGACGTCGACCGCGGCGCCGTTCTCCTGGTGCGTCTGGCAGGTGATGAACCGCCGGTTCTCGGCGAACGACGGGTGCACCAGCAGGCCCATCAGCCCGCCTTCGCCCTCCGCGAGCACGTCCCCGAGGTCCGCCTGCACCGGCCGCACCAGCGCTCCCGGCCGGTGATCGGCGAGCAGCGCGAGCCGGCCGGGGCGCTGGCCGACCAGCGCGGTGCCGTCCGGCAGGAACCCGATGTCCCAGGGGTGTTCCAGCCCGGCCGCGACGACCTCGACGCGCAGCGCCGACGGCCCCGGGGCGGCCGTGCTGACCGGTGCGGGCCGATCGTCGCTGCTCGCGATGGCGCAGCCGGTCAAGGCGCCGATCAGCGGGAGCAGCAGGGTGATCGCGGCGAACCGGCGCATGGGCATGCGCACAGTGTGACACCGGCCATGCGGTGCGTTCGGGTCGTCGCGTTCGTGTCGTAGCGGAGTCGTAGTCTGGAACGCGTCGCCCCTGCGGTCTCGGCGTTCGTCCCGGGCAGAGGTGTGCCCGCATTCGCCATGTCTTGCTGCGAGGTAGCTCCATGAGCCAGGCCGGTCCCCTGCGCGGACTGCTCGAAATCGTGCTGCGCGATCCCGCCATCCGGCAGGTCGTGGCGGCGGCCGGGCGTCCGCGCCTGGTGCTGGAAGGCCCTGTCGCGGCCCGGTCGCTGACCGCCGGCGCGCTGGCCGCCGAGGGCGGTGCCGGGCGGCCGGTGCTGCTGGTCACCGCCACCGGCCGGGAGGCGGAGGAGGCCGCGGCGGCGCTGTCGGACCTGCTCGGCCCGGCCGGCATCGAGGTGTTCCCGTCCTGGGAAACCCTGCCGCACGAACGACTTTCGCCGCGCGCCGACACCGTGGGCCGGCGGCTGTCGGTGCTGCGCCGCCTCGCGCATCCGGAGGAGCACGCGCACGGCGCCGTCCAGGTGCTGGTGACCACGGTGCGCAGCCTGATCCAGCCGATCGCGCCCGGGCTCGGCGAGCTGGCGCCGGTGCGGCTCGCGGTCGGCGTCGAGCACGACTTCGAGGAACTCGTCGAGCGGCTCGCGTCGCTGGCCTACGACCGGGTCGACATGGTCGAGAAGCGCGGCGAGTTCGCGGTGCGCGGCGGCATCGTCGACGTGTTCCCGCCGACCGACGAACACCCGCTGCGGGTGGAGTTCTGGGGCGACGAGGTCACCGAGATCCGCCCGTTCGCCGTCGCCGACCAGCGCTCGCTCGCGGACTCGCCGAGCACCGAGCTGTTCGCCCCGGCCTGCCGGGAGCTGCTGATCACCGAGCCGGTCGCCGAGCGCGCCGCGAAGCTCGCCGAGCAGCACCAGACCGACACGCACCTCGCCGAGATGCTGGAGAAGATCGCCGGCGGTGCCCCGGTGGAGGGCATGGAAGCGCTGATCCCGGCGCTGTGCGAAGGCGAGATGCGGCTGCTGACCGACCTGGTCCCGGCGGGCACGCACGTGCTGCTCGCCGACCCGGAGAAGATCCACGCCCGCGCCGCCGACCTGGTGCGCACCGGCCAGGAGTTCCTGGAGGCCTCCTGGATGGTCGCCGCCGACGGCGGCAAGGCGCCGATCGACCTGGGCGCCTCGGCCTACCGCAGCCTCGCGGAGGTCGCCGAGCACACCCGCTCGATCGACCTGCCGTGGTGGCCGCTGACCCAGCTGACCAGCGAGGAGGGCGAGGACGACGACGAGGTCATCCGGCTCGTCCTCAAGCAGGTCGATGCCTACCGCGGCGAGATCGAGCGCGCCTTCGCCGACCTGCGGGCGCACACCGCCGCAGGCGGCGCGGCGGTGCTGGTGGTGGCCGGTGCGGGCACCGCCCAGCGCGCGGTGCAGCAGCTGCGCGAAGCGGAGCTGCCCGCGCGGCTGGCCGAGGACGGCCTGGCGGCGGAGCCGGAAGCCGGCGTGGTGACGGTGGTGCGTGGCGGGCTGGAGGACGGCTTCGCCGCGCCCGGGATCGCGCTGGTGGTGCTCACCGAGGCGGACCTGACCGGCGGCCGGGGCGGCACCTCCACGAAGGACATGCGCCGGATGCCGTCGCGGCGGCGCAACGCGGTCGATCCGCTGGCGCTCAAGAACGGCGACTTCGTGGTGCACGATCAGCACGGCATCGGCAAGTACGTGGAGATGGTGCAGCGCACCGTCGCCGGTGCGACCCGCGAGTACCTGGTGCTGGAGTACGCGGCGAGCAAGCGCGGCCAGCCCGGCGACCGGCTGTTCGTGCCGACCGACCAACTCGACGAGGTCACCCGCTACGTCGGCGGCGAGGCGCCGTCGCTGAGCAAGCTCGGCGGCTCGGACTGGAAGAACACCAAGGCCAAGGCGCGCAAGGCGGTCAAGGAGATCGCCGCCGAGCTGGTGCAGCTGTACGCGGCCCGGCAGTCCTCGCCCGGGCACGCCTTCGGCGGGGACACGCCGTGGCAGCGGGAGCTGGAGGACGCCTTCCCCTACACCGAGACCGGCGACCAGCTGGCCGCCATCGACGAGGTGAAGGCCGACATGCAGCGCCCGGTGCCGATGGACCGGGTGATCTGCGGCGACGTCGGTTACGGCAAGACCGAGATCGCGGTGCGCGCGGCGTTCAAGGCGGTGCAGGACGGCAAGCAGGTCGCCGTGCTGGTGCCGACGACGCTGCTCGCCCAGCAGCACCTGAACACCTTCACCGACCGGATGCGGTCGTTCCCGGTGGCGGTCAAGGGCCTGTCCCGGTTCACCGACCCGATGGAGTCCGAGGAGACCATCAAGGGCCTGGCCGACGGCGCGGTCGACATCGTGATCGGCACGCACCGGCTGCTGCAGACCGGGATCCGCTACAAGGACCTGGGCCTGGTGATCGTCGACGAGGAGCAGCGCTTCGGCGTCGAGCACAAGGAGCACATCAAGGCCCTGCGCACGCACGTGGACGTGCTGACCATGTCGGCGACGCCGATCCCGCGGACGCTGGAGATGAGCATGGCGGGCATCCGGGAGATGTCGACCATCCTCACCCCGCCGGAGGAGCGGCACCCGATCCTGACCTACGTCGGCGCGTACGACCAGAAGCAGGTCGCCGCCGCGATCCGGCGCGAGCTGCTGCGCGACGGCCAGGTGTTCTTCGTGCACAACCGGGTGCACGACATCGAGAAGGTCGCGCGCCAGCTGCGGGAGCTGGTGCCGGAGGCGCGGATCGTCACGGCGCACGGGCAGATGAACGAGGACCGGCTGGAGAAGATCATCCAGGGGTTCTGGGAGCGCGAGCACGACGTGCTGGTGTGCACCACGATCGTCGAGACCGGCCTGGACATCTCCAACGCGAACACGCTGATCGTGGACCGCTCCGACCTGCTCGGCCTCGCCCAGCTGCACCAGCTGCGCGGCCGCGTCGGGCGGGCGCGGGAGCGCGGCTACGCCTACTTCCTGTACCCGCCGGAGAAGCCGCTGACCGACACGGCGCACGACCGGCTGGCGACCATCGCGCAGAACTCCGAGCTCGGCGCGGGCATGGCGGTCGCGATGAAGGACCTGGAGATCCGCGGCGCGGGCAACATCCTCGGCGCCGAGCAGTCCGGGCACATCGCGGGCGTCGGCTTCGACCTGTACGTGCGGCTGGTCGGCGAGGCCGTAGAGAGTTACAGGGCCGCGTTCTCGAAAGACTCCGGTGCGGAGCCGGGCGAGGTTGAGGAGGAGCTCACCGAGGTCCGGGTCGACCTGCCCATCGACGCGCACATCCCGCACGACTACGTGCCGGGGGAGCGGCTGCGGCTGGAGGCGTACCGCAAGCTCGCGGCGGCGTTCGACGTCGAGGCGCTGGAGGCGGTGCGAGCGGAGCTCGTCGACCGGTACGGGCAGCTGCCCGAGCCGGTGGAGCGGCTGCTGAAGGTGGCGCGGTTCCGGCAGATCTGCCGCGAGCACGGGGTCCGCGAGGCGACCCTGCAGGGCGCGTCGCTGCGGCTGGCGCCGCTGGAGCTGCCCGACTCGAAGCAGGTGCGGCTCAAGCGCCTCTACCCGAAGGCGGTGTACAAGCCGACGGTCCGCACGGTGTCGGTGCCGAGGCCGACGGAAGGCGCGGCGGGCGGCCGGATCGGCGCGCCGCAGCTGCGCGACGAGGCGCTGCTGGACTGGTGCACCAAGTTCCTGGAGGACCTCACCACCGCCCCGGCCCCGGTCGCCTGAGCGCCGGGAGCGCGAGGTTTCGCCTGGTGAAGCGCCCGTGAGCGCTTTGGGGCGCCACAGCACCCCGAAGCGCTCACGGGCGTTGCGCGCCTGGCCGCGGCCTCGTGGAGCTGAGATCTCCCAGGTGGGCGCGCCCGTGCTTCTGAGTTGCCGGGATCCCGCCCTGGCGTGACGGTTGATCCGGCTTCGCAGGGCGTCACGAGGAGGCGCGGCATCATGACCAGGAAGTCCTCGGAACCTAAGAAGGCGGGCAGCGGCATCCCGCAGTCCCCCGCCGCGTTCGCCGTCGAGCAGGCGCCCCGCACCGACTTCGTCGTCTTCGGGGTCACCGCCGCGATCACCGTCTTCTTCGTCTGCTGGGGTGTGTTCTCCACCGAATCGCTGGCGCGAACGTCGTCCGCCGCGCTGTCCTGGCTGGTCACCAACATCGGCTGGGGCTTCGTGCTCGCCGCCACCGGGTTCGTGGTGTTCGCGCTGTGGCTGGCGATCAGCCGCTACGGCGCGATCCCGCTCGGGCAGGACGACGAGCAGCCGGAATTCCGCACCGTGTCGTGGATCGCGATGATGTTCAGCGCCGGCATGGGCATCGGCCTGATGTTCTTCGGCGTCGCCGAGCCGCTGGCGCACTTCGTCAAGCCGCCGCCGGGCACGGTGCCGCCGCTGAGCGAGGCGGCGGTGGAGAACGCGATGGCGACGTCGCTGTTCCACTGGACGCTGCACCCGTGGTCGATCTACGCGGTCGTCGGGCTGACCATCGCCTACGGCAGCTTCCGGCGCGGCCGCAAGCAGCTGATCAGCGCGGCGTTCACGCCGCTGCTCGGCAGGCGCCACGCGGAGGGGTGGGTCGGCAAGCTGATCGACATCCTCGCGCTGTTCGCGACGCTGTTCGGCTCCGCCGCGTCGCTGGGGCTGGGGACGCTGCAGATCCAGAGCGGCATGCAGTCGGCCGGTTGGATCGCCGGCGTCGGCACCACGATCCTGGTGCTGATCATCGTGGTGCTGACGATCTGCTTCATCTTCTCGGCGGTGTCGGGCGTGGCCAAGGGCATCCAGTGGCTGTCCAACATCAACATGGTGCTGGCCGCGCTGCTCGCGGTCTTCGTGTTCGTGGTCGGCCCGACGGTGTTCGTCCTCGACCTGCTGCCCACCACGATCGGCGTCTACCTGCGCGACTTCGGCGAGATGGCCTCCCGGTCCGGCGCCACCGGCGGCGCGGCGATGAACGACTGGCTGTCCAGCTGGACGATCTTCTACTGGGCCTGGTGGATCTCGTGGACGCCGTTCGTGGGCATGTTCATCGCCCGCATCAGCCGCGGCCGCACCATCCGGCAGTTCGTGGCCGGCGTGATCCTGGTGCCCAGCGCGGTGAGCCTGGTGTGGTTCGCGATCTTCGGCGGCAGCGCGATCCAGGTGCAGCAGAGCGGTGTCGACGTGTACCGCAGCGGCGGCGAGGAGGCGCAGACGTTCGCCGTGCTGGACACGCTGCCGCTGTCGGCGATCACCACGGTGCTGGTGATGATCCTGGTGGCGATCTTCTTCGTCTCCGGCGCCGACGCGGCGTCGGTGGTGATGGGCACGCTGTCGCAGCGCGGTTCGATCGAGCCGAAGCGGTGGATGGTGGTCTTCTGGGGCTCGGCGACGGGCGCGGTGGCCGCGATCATGCTCATCGTCGGCGGCGAGAACGCGCTCAGCGGCATCCAGAACCTGACCTTCCTGGCGTCGGCGCCGTTCGCGGTGGTGATGGTGCTCCTGTGCGTCGCGCTGATGAAGGACCTGCGCGAGGACCCGATGATGCAGCGCGGCGTGAAGGGCGCGCAGGTGCTGGAGCAGGCGGTCATCCACGGAACGGAGCGCCACGGCGGGGACTTCCAGCTGGAAGTGGGTCCGGCCGAAGACGGTCCGAAGGAGTCCTGATCGTCCGCTGTGGATAGTCCACTGAGGACTTGTGGTCGCTGGTCCCCGGTGCGGTGGATCGAGCGCCAGATGTCCGGAAGATCAGTTCGGTGCGATGCGGAACCTCCCGCGCCGGGGTGCGTCTATGGGAGAAAGGCTTTCCCGGCGAGAGGTTCTGACGATGTCGTTGCGCAGCAAGCTGGTTCTGGCGACCGGTTCGATCGCGCTGTCCGCGCTGGCGTTGACCGGATGCGCCACGGGCGCCGAGACGCCGGCCCCCGCGCCCTCGGCCGGTGGTTCCGCGCCGATCGGTGGCGTGTCCAACCTGACGTCGTCGGCCACCAAGCCGGAGATCCGCGCCGGTGTGCACGGCGGCGAGGAGCGGGTCGTGTTCGACTTCAGCAAGCTCCCGAACGCTTCGGGCCTGAAGGTGATGAAGCACGAGATCAACTCGCAGTCGCCGGCCTGGGGTGGCTCGGGCGAGCCGGTCGAAGGCATGACCGGCAAGGTGTTCCTGCACATCTACGTGGAGATCGCCGACCAGGACCGCAGCACCGCCGGGCCCGAGCAGCTCGGCCAGAAGCTGGCGAAGAGCGCGGTCGTCAACGACAACTCGCACGGCACCGGCGAGCTGACCATCGGGCTTTCCCAGGGCGTCGACTACGAGGTGCTGGTCGAGGGCGAGAAGGTGATCGTCAACATGGCCGAGGGTCCGTTGGGCCGTTGAGTCCAACCGGTGTCACGAGCGTCGACTTCGGACTGTGTCGAGGCTTCACCGGAACGTGACTTCGTGAGAGGGTGCCCGCTGTGAGGTTCCGCATGCCGCGCCACGGGCGCCTTCTCGCATCGATCGCCGCAGCCGGCCTGCTGCTCGCCGGTTGCGGCTCCGGCCCCAGCCAGGTCGGTGCCGCCGCCATCGTCGGCGAAACCCGAATCCCGGTCTCCGAGGTCCAGTCCTGGTTCGGCGAGGTGCTCGCGAAGGAGCCGGACCTCAAACCGCAGCTGCAGCAGCAGGGGAACCTCGACGAGCTCGGCAGGCAGCTGGCCGCGCAGCTCGTCCGGCAGGAACTGGTCGACCAGGCGGCCCGCGACGAGCGGCTGACCGTCACCGATCAGCAGATCACCGACCGGATCAACCGGATGGGCGGCCCGCAGGCGGCGACCGAGGGCAAGATCTACACCCCGCAGAACCTCCGCGACGTGGTCCGGACCCAGCTGCTGACGACGGAACTCGGCCGCAAGTACTTCGACCGGCTCGAGATCACCTTCGACTACACCCAGGCGACCACGCGCGGCGAGGCGGAGGAGAAGGCGCGCCGCATGGCGCAGGGCCCGGCGGAGGCCGCCGCGGTCGTCAACGAGGCGGCCAGGGCGGGCGTCCCGGCCGCGCTCGACCAGAAGTTGCGCGCCACCGACAGCCCGCAGCTCGCGGCCTCGACGCCGCTGTTCGGCGCGCAGCCCGGCACGGTCCTGGCCTTCGAGCCCGAGCAGAACTCCGGCCAGTGGCTGATCGCGCGGATCAAGGAGCGCCGCACCGACGTGCCGCCGATGCCGGCCGCGGGCGGCGCGGACGAGCAGACGCTGCAAGGCGTCGGCGCGTACCTCCTCGGCATCACCGCGGATCGCGTCGGGGTGCGGCTCAGCCCGCGCTACGGGAAGTGGGACCCGGTGGGCCTGACCGCGGTCCCGAGCGAGGGCGAAACCACTGGATTCCGCCTCACCGGCCGACCCGCGGCCGGCTGACCTCGGGGGTCTGCAGTTTCAATTGAAACTGCAGACCTCGTGTCCGTGGTCCGCGGTTTCGATTGAAACTGCGGGTCCTGGTCATGGTGACCAACGCCTCTGCACCTGCGCCCACGGCACGGGTTGCGGCTGGGACAATCGCAGCATGAGGGAGGTCCGAGTGGCGGAAGGTTCTGCGGTCGTTCTGGTCGACGACCGGCTTGGCGAAGTCCTACCGGCCGCGGCGTTGCCGCTGCTGCGCAGCGCGGCCGCCGTCTACGCCGAACCCGGTCTCGCGCCCGCTACGCGCGCGGCGCTCGACGCTCCCGCCCCGCCTCCGGTCGCGGACCTGCTGGCGCAGGCCGCCCGGGAACCGGTCGTGCTGGTCGCAGGCGAGCTCGGCTCCGCCGAGGCCGACGGCTTGCGCGCCGCTGGTGCGCGGGTGATCGCGGCCCCGGCGCCGGCCGGGATCGAGCTGCTGGACGCGGTGACGGTGATGGATCGGCTGCGCTCGCCCGGCGGCTGCCCGTGGGACGCCGAGCAAGACCACGACACGCTGCGCAAATACCTTGTCGAGGAGACCTACGAGCTGCTCGACGCGATCGACCTCCGCGATCGGGAGGCGCTGCGCGAGGAGCTGGGCGACGTGCTGCTGCAGGTCCTGTTCCACGCGCGGGTGGCGACCGAGGATGCGGCCGATCCGTTCGACATCGACGCCGTTGCCGCGGGCCTGGTCAGCAAGCTCGTGTCGCGGCACCCGCACGTCTTCGCGGGCGACCCGGAGCTGCTGGACGCCGAGTCGCAGCACGCCCGCTGGGAAGAGCTGAAGCAGCGGGAGAAGCAGCGCGAATCCATTGTGGATGGTGTGGCGCTGGGGCAGCCCGCGGTGGCCCTGGCCGCCAAGCTGGTGCAGCGCGCGGACCGCGCCGGGATCCCGGCGGACGCGATGCCGCGCGGCGAAGCGCCAGGTGAGGCGCTGTTCGGCATCGCCGCGCAGGCGAAGCTGGCCGGTAGCGATCCGGAGGACGAGCTGCGCGCGGTCGCGCTGGCCTTCGCCGAGCGCATCCGGGTGGCCGAGCGGCGGGCCCGCGAGTCCGGCCGGGAGCCGGCGGCGCTCACGGCGGCCGACTGGCGGGAGCTCATGTCCGATTTGCCGGACCCTGCGGGTGTGCGCTCGGAGTAGTGACGCACACTGATCGCGGGCGCGTCGGCTGACGAAACGGCGACTCGCGGCGATATCTCTCGATGGGGCATGCCTGCTGGATCGGCGCCCCGTGCATCTGGGTGCGTTGAGGAGGTTGCTCTTGCCGCGTCGGTTATGGCTGCTGCTGGCTCCCGTGATCACGTTGTTGGCGTCTTGCGCGCCGCAGGTTCCGACGTCGTCGACGCGGAGCAGCGGCGAGTTCGCGCTGCCGTCCGCGGTCGCGCCGCCCGACCCGGGCGTCGATCCGCCGTCGGTGCGGCTGCTCGCACCGGGCGGGTCGCCGCTGCCGGTGAGCGCCCGGCCGCAGGGGCAGCTGGCCGGCTGGTCCGAGTCGATGGCCGACGAGCTCAACATCCCGCGCGCCGCGCTCCAGGCCTACGGCTACGCGCAGCAGCTCATCGCGGCGAACTCGCCGAACTGCGGCCTGAGCTGGTCGGTGCTCGCCGGGATCGGTGCGGTGGAATCCAGCCACGGCCGCTACGGCGGGGCGCGGCTGGACGAGACCGGGCGGCCGAGCATCCCGGTCATCGGGCTGCCGCTGGACGGCAGCACCGGGGTCAAGCGCATACCGGACACCGACGGCGGCGAGTTCGACGGCGACCGGGTGTGGGATCGCGCGGTGGGGCCGCTGCAGTTCATCCCGAGCACGTGGCGCGACTGGCAGTACGACGCGGACGGCGACGGAGTCGCGGATCCGCAGGACATCGACGACGCGGCCGTCGCGGCCGGCAACTACCTGTGCAGCGTGGGCGGCGACCTGCGCGATCCGGAGCGGTTCTGGAAGGCGCTGCTGACCTACAACGAGAGCCGCAGCTACGGCCAGGAAGTGCTGGACTACGCCGACTACTACGGCAAGGCGAGCCGCCGCATCCCGAGCGAGGGCTGAGCACCGCGACCCCGGGCAAAGCCCCGCCTGGGCATCCCGCAGTTTCAATTGAAACTGGGAATCTCCGGGACGGAACACCTCTGGTGCGGTCTGCGAGGAGGTCCGGACGCGCTTCGGGGCGTCCGACGAGTCCCGAACGGGCTCTTGGGCGGGGGAACCCCGCGTCCTGTCGGTGTGGCGCGCCGTCCGGGCTGTGGAACGACTGATCGGACGCTGGAGGTCCGGGGCTACTAGCAAGTAGCCTGGGCGGCGTGATCAAGACCACCTCGCCGCTGTCGGCCGCCTCCGGGCGGCTCGCGGTCGCGGTTGGGCTGCTGGCCGCGATGGTCGGCGGGGTGGGGCTGGTCAGCGCGTTCGCCGAGCCGCAGGCCGCCCCGGTGGCCGCGCCGCCGCCCGAGCAGCAGGAGGTCGAGCCCGCGCAGGTGGCGCCCGGCTCGGTCGCGCCCCCGATCGAGGAACCCCTCTCGCAGCCCGGCCCCGACCTCGACCCGGCGCGCGCCGACCCGGTGCGGGAGTGGGCCGACGAGGTGTCGGCGGTGGTGGACATCCCGGCCCGCGCGATCGTCTCCTACGTCAACGCCGACCTGGCGATGCGCCGGTACCAGCCCGGCTGCCGGATCTCCTGGGCGACCCTCGCGGGCATCGGGCGCATCGAATCGAACCACGGCCGCTTCGCCGGCCGGCAGCTGCGCGAGGACGGCCGCCCGTCGAGCCCGATCATCGGGGTGCCGCTCGACGGCGGGCCGGGCATCCGGCTGATCCCGGACACCGACGGCGGCGCGTTCGACGGCGACACCGTGCACGACCGCGCGGTCGGCCCGATGCAGTTCATCCCGTCCACGTGGCGGAGGTGGGCGACCGACGGCAACGGGGACGGCCTCGGCGATCCGCAGAGCCTCGACGACGCCGCGATGGCCGCGGCCCGCTACCTGTGCGCGGGCGGCCGGGACATGACCACCGGTTCGGGCTGGTGGGCCGGGGTCTTCTCGTACAACAACTCGGTGGAGTACGGCCAGAAGGTGTTCGCGCTGGCGGAGTCCTACGCCGAAGCGGGCAACCGCCGCCGCTGATCACGCGGCACCCGCACGCCGCGATGGTGGAGGACCGTGCGGGTCAGATGTCGCGGGTGGCGATGTGGGCGTTGATCTCGCCCAACGCTTCCTGGTAGGCGGGCACCGGGTGCATCGTGGCGGCCAGCCTGATCTGGGCGCGCGCTTCGTTCAGGCGGCCCAGGCGCTGCAGCGTTCGGCCCAGCACCAGGCGCGCGTAGTGGTCCGACGGATCGAACTCCAGCACGCGCAGGAACGCCCGCTCTGCACGGCGCAGCTGGGCCGAGAAGTAGTACGCCCGCCCGAGCAGCAGCTGCACGCTCGGCTTGTCGGCGGCGACGTCGAGCACGGGTTCTAGGACGCGGATGGCTTCCAATGGACGGCGTTGCGCGAGCAGTTCCTCTGCTCGGCGGAACGCTTCGACGGTGCCTTCGGTCGTCATGGCGGGGACAACGTTACGTGTCGATCGGCTGTTCCGAGACGTCCGTCCGGATGGTCTTCCGGTGTCTTCGATGCGAACGCGGGCCGAACGCCGGCTTGCCGATCGGGGGCGAAATGTCCGGCCGGGGGCGAAGGCGAGCGAGCCTGCGGCGGCGGCTCTACCGGCCCGGTTAGGCTCGTAGGCGGTCGTCGGGCGTTCGGCCGATTCGCTGCGTGCGGGAACGCCGGGGCGGCCCGCTTCGTCCATAGTTCAAAGGCTGGTTAGGAGCACACGTGGCGATCATCGAGCAGGTAGGCGCCCGCGAGATCCTGGACTCCCGCGGGAATCCCACCGTCGAGGTCGAAGTGGCATTGGAGGACGGCACGCTGACCCGCGCTGCGGTCCCCTCGGGTGCCTCGACCGGCGAGCACGAGGCCGTCGAGCTGCGCGACGGTGACGCCGGCCGCTACGGCGGCAAGGGCGTCGAGAACGCAGTCGCGGCGGTGCTGGACGAGATCGGCCCGGAGCTGGCCGGCCTGGACGCCACCGAGCAGCGCGTCGTCGACCAGAAGCTGGTCGACCTGGACGGCACGCCGGACAAGTCCCGGCTGGGCGCCAACGCGATCCTCGGCGTCTCGCTGGCGGTGGCCAAGGCCGCCGCAGAGACCTCCGGGCTGGAGCTGTTCCGCTACGTCGGCGGCCCGAACGCGCACGTGCTGCCGGTGCCGATGATGAACATCCTCAACGGTGGTGCGCACGCCGACACCGGCGTCGACATCCAGGAGTTCATGATCGCGCCGATCGGCGCGGACACCTTCTCCGAGGCGCTGCGCTGGGGCGCCGAGACCTACCACGCGCTGAAGTCGGTGCTGAAGACCAAGGGCCTGGCCACCGGCCTGGGCGACGAGGGCGGCTTCGCCCCGGACCTGCCGAACAACCGCGAGGCGCTGGACCTGATCGCCTCGGCGGTGGAGAAGGCCGGCTACAAGCTGGGCCGCGACATCGTGCTGGCCCTGGACGTCGCCGCGACCGAGTTCTTCACCGAGGGCACCTACAACTTCGAGGGCTCCAAGCGCACCGCCGAGCAGATGGCGGCGTACTACCAGGAACTGCTCGGCGCCTACCCGCTGGTGTCCATCGAGGACCCGCTGGCCGAGGACGACTGGGACGGCTGGGTGAGCCTGACCGAGCAGGTCGGCGACCAGGTGCAGCTGGTCGGCGACGACCTGTTCGTCACCAACCCGGAGCGCCTCGAAGACGGCATCAGCCGGGGCGCGGCGAACGCGCTGCTGGTCAAGGTCAACCAGATCGGCACGCTGTCGGAGACCCTGGACGCGGTCAGCCTGGCCACCTCGTGCGGCTACAAGAGCATGATGAGCCACCGCTCCGGCGAGACCGAGGACACCACCATCGCCGACCTGGCGGTGGCCACCGGCTGCGGCCAGATCAAGACCGGTGCCCCGGCCCGCAGCGAGCGCGTCGCCAAGTACAACCAGCTGCTGCGCATCGAGGAAGCCCTCGGTGACGCGGCTCGCTACGCGGGCGAGCTGGCCTTCCCGCGGTTCACCCCGGAGAGCTGAGCCATGCCGGTCGGGCGCGCATCCGATCCACAGCGGCGAAACCGCCGGGGGGACTCCCCGGCGGAGCGCCGCAGTGAGCGCGCCCGCCGGGACGGGACCAAGACCTCGGGCCGGAGACCGGGGCGGCCGACGCCGACCCGGTCCCGCCCGAAGTCCAGCACCGGGGGAGCGTTCAAGCTCTCCTCGACCAGGCGGGCCGCCGGCCTGGCGATGCTGGTCTGCGTGATGGCGCTGAGCGTGTCGGTGCCGCTGCGCACCTACCTGAGCCAGCGCGCGGAGCTGGCGGCGCAGGAACAGCAGCAGATCGAGCTGTCCCGGCAGGTCCAGGAGCTGGAGCAGCGCAAGGAGGAGCTCTCCGACCCGGCGCAGCTGGAAGCGGAAGCGCGGGCCCGGCTGGGCTACGTCCGGCCGGGCGAGACGCCGTACATCGTGGAGGTGCCGACGGCGCCGCCTCCGCCGCCCCCGGTCACGTCCTCCGACGACGGCGCGCCGTGGTACGAAGAACTCTGGAATTCGGTGATGGGAAAGGGATCTTGACGGTGAACTCGGGCGTGCCGGCGATCAGCGATGCGGATCGGGAGTGCATCCGGCGGCAGCTCGGTCGGCCGCCGCGCGGGCTGCACGCGATCGCGGCGCGGGACACGGCCGGAGATCCCACGGTGGTGCAGACCTGGCCCCGGCTGGAGGACGGCACCCCGTTCCCGACGCTGTACTACCTGACCGCGCCGCAGCTGGTGTCGCACGCCTCCACCTTCGAGGCCGAAGGCCTGATGCGGGAGATGGCCGACCGGCTCGCCGCCGACCCGGACCTGGCGGAGCGCTACCGCCGGGCGCACGAGTCCTACCTCGCGGAGCGCAACGCGCTCGAATCACTGGGCACCGAGGTCAGCGCGGGCGGCATGCCGGACCGGGTCAAGTGCCTCCACGTGCACATCGCCCACGCCCTGGCGAAGGGCCCCGGGGTGAACCCGTTCGGCGACGAGGCGGTCGACCTGATCGCCGAACGCTGGCCCGAACACCGCTACCTGCTCAACCGCTGACCCGCCCCGGCGCACCGCCCCGGAGGTCCGGGTCGGACGTCCGGCTCGGAGGTCCGGGGCGGAGGTTTGGCGGCTCGGAGGTCCGCAATTTCAATGGAAATCAGAGGTTCGATTTCCATTGAAATTGCGGGAGCGTCACCGCGTCACCGCATCGGAGCGATCCGGTCGAGGAGGGCGCGGGCGCCCGGGATCGACGTCGCACCGAAGGTGCGTCCCGAGGCGCCGAGCCGCGTAGCGGCGAACGCCTCCGCGACGTGCGACGGCGCGTAGCGCAGGAGCAGCGACGCCTGGAGCGTCAGCGACAGGAGCTCCGCGAGGCCGCGCGCCCGTTCGGGCGCCGGCGCGGCGAGCTCGCCGCGGAGCGTGCGCAGCGCAGCGTCGTAGTCGGCGTGGCCGCCGGAGGCGGCTTCGAGCTCAGCGAGGACGGCGTCCAGTGTGGACGGTTGCTTTTCCAGGGCTCGCAGGAGGTCCAGGGCCGTCACGTTGCCCGAGCCTTCCCAGATCGAGCTCAGCGGCGCTTCCCGGTACAGGCGCGGCATTCCCGATTCTTCGACGTAGCCGTTGCCGCCCAGGCATTCCAGCGCTTCCGCCACCACCGCCGGGGCTCGCTTGCAGACGTAGTACTTCGCCGCCGGTAGCGCCAGGCGCAGCAGGTCGTTCTCGCCCTGCTCGACCGCCGCCGCCAGGCGCATCGCCAGCGTCGTCGCCGCTTCCGATTCCAGCGCCAGGTCCGCCACCACGTTCTGCATCAGCGGCTGGTCCGCGAGCCGGTGGCCGAACGCGCTGCGGTGCCGCACGTGGTGGGCCGCCTCCGACAGCGCGATCCGGACGTTCGCCGCCGAGCCGAGCACGCAGTCGAGCCTGGTCATCGACACCATCTCGATGATGCAGCGGACCCCGCGCCCCTCCTCTCCGATCAGGTGGCCCAGCGCTCCCGCGTACTCGATCTCGGCCGATGCGTTGGACTTGTTGCCCAGCTTGTCCTTCAGCCGCTGCAGGCGGATCTCGTTGCGGGTGCCGTCCGGCAGCACCCGCGGCACCAGGAAGCAGCTCAGCCCGCCGGGCGCCTGCGCCAGGGTCAGGAACAGGTCGTTCATCGGCGCCGAGGTGAACCACTTGTGCCCGACGAGCCGGTAGGTGCCGTCCGCGAGGGGCTCGGCGGTGGTGGTGTTGGCCCGCACGTCCGAGCCGCCCTGCTTCTCCGTCATCGACATGCCCGCCAGCAGCGCCGACTTCTCCTGCGGCGGGCGCAGCCCGAACTCGTAGGCGGAAGCCGCCAGCTTCGGCTCGTACTCGCCGGCCAGCTCCGGCGCGTACCGCAGCGCGGGCACGGCGGAGTACGTCATGGAGATCGGGCAGCCGTGCCCGGCCTCGACCTGCGACCAGAGGTAGAAACCCGCCGCGCGGCGCAGGTGCGCGCCCGGTCCCAGCGACCACGGCGCCGCGTGCAGGCCGTGGTCGATCGCGCGCGACATCAGCCAGTGCCAGGACGGGTGGAAGTCGACCTCGTCGACCCGGTTGCCGTAGCGGTCGTGGGTGCGCAGCACCGGCGGGTGCTCGTTGGCCAGCCGACCGTGCTCGCGTGCCTCGGCCGAGCCCGCCTCCAGCGCCAGCGCGGTGAGATCGCCGACGGCGTAGCGGGTGAGCGCTGCGCCCAGGGCCGGGTCGCAGGCGAGCGGGTCGAACCCGGCCAGCGGCGGCGGCTGGTTGGCCACGCCGTGGGTGGTGAACGCGGTCGGCTCGTCGATGAGCGTCATGCTCGGAGAGTAGGCGCAAACCCCCTCCGGAAAGCACGGGTTCGGGTGATCATTTCCGCCCGCACGGAGCAATGGGGCCGGTTGGCCGGGGCCGCCGCCAGTCGTACGGGTGATGTGCCCGCCCGCCATCCGGCGTTCCTCGAACCGGTGGTGTATCCAGGGATCCGTCTCGGTTTTTCCGGTGATGTTCGATCTGGGGATGGAGCTAGTGACGGCTCGCAACAAGCGCCACGGCAAGCACGAGTGGAAGTCGGTGCCGCGGCTCGGTGCCGCAGCGCGGCGGAGGGCGCGGAGGTGGGTCGCGCTGACGGCCCTGGCTCCGGTGCTGCTGGTGCCGACCACGTTGATGGCGGCGTCGAGTTCGTTCCTGGCGGAGCCGCGGCACCCGGTCCTGGGGGATCCGGACTCGCGCGAACTGGGCGTCAACGGAAACCTCCCGCAGGCACCGCTGCTCAGCCCCGAGGTGCTGGAACGGGCGGCCGATCCGCAGCGGCTCGCCGCCGAGGCGGAACACCAGGTGGAGCTGCCGACCGGGTCGCTGGGCATCCCGGAGCCGATGCTGGGCGCGTACGTCAAGGCCGCGCGCCAGGTGGAGCGCAGCTGCGGCCTGCACTGGTCCGTGCTCGCGTCGATCGGCCGGATCGAGTCGGGCCACGCGCGTTCCGGCAGCGTCGACGTGCTCGGCACGACGGTCCGGGCGGTCCTCGGCCCGCGGCTGTCCGGCGGGCCGGGCATCGCGGCGATCCCGGACACCGACGCGGGCCGCTACGACGGCGACCCGGTGTGGGACCGGGCGGTCGGGCCGATGCAGTTCATCCCGTCGACGTGGAACAAGTTCGCCGTCGACGGCAACGACGACGGCGTCGCCAGCCCGCACAACATCCACGACGCGAGCCTCGCGGCGGCGCGCTACCTCTGCAGCGGCGGCGGTGACCTGCACGATCCGCAGAGCCTCGCGGCGGCGGTGTTCCGCTACAACCACTCCGACAGCTACGTGCGGACGGTGCTGATCTGGGCGGCGGCGTACGCGAAGGGCGTGACGCCGACGCCGTCGGAGCTGGCACCGGAGGTCGGCGACGTGCTCGACGGCGAGCGCCTGCCGGACGGCCCGCAGGTGCTGGCGATGGGACCGGCGGCCCCGGCGCCCGCGCAAGCACCGTCCCCGGCGTCTGCGCCGCCTGCCGCGCCCGCGCCGACCGGCCCGCCGCCGCCCGCGCCGGAATCCCGTCCCGCGGAGCCGCAGATCAGCATCGCGCCGCCGGAGATCGCGCGGCCGTCCGCGCCGGAGCTCGACCCGCCGGTCGAGACCCCGCCGAACTCGACGCAACCGGGCCAGCTGCCCGTGCCCCAACCGGCACCGCCGGGCGCGACGCAGCCGGGCCCGCCGGCGACGGCGCCCCAGCCCGGTCCGCCGCCGAGCTCGACACCGCCCAGTCCGCCGAGCGGGACGCAGCCCAGCCCGCCGCCGAATGGGACGCAGCCCGGCCCACCGCCGAGCACGACGCAGCCCGGCCCGCCGTCGAACGGGACGCAGCCCGGCCCGCCGTCGAACGGGACTCAGCCGGGCCCGCCGCCCGACTCGTCCCAGCCCGGCCCGCCGCCTCCGGCAGACCCGGCCACGCCGCCAGGCGCCCCGCAGGACCCGCCGCCTCCGGCGGAGCAGCCCGCGGCTCCGCCGCCGGAACCGACGAGCCCGCCCTCGTCGACGCCGGACGAGGCGCCGAAGGCTTGCGATCCGACGGTTCTCGCCAACGGCGAGTTCGCCATGTCGCCGGGCGGGGTCCCCGGCGCGAGCGATCCGCACAGCGCGGTGCCGGGCCAGACCGTCTACGTCGATCAGGGAACGGCGGGTCAGCTCGCACCCTGCATCGTCCCGGACGGCTTCGCCGCCCCGCCTCAGTGAGCCTTCGGGGCCGCCGCACGGGCTGTCGGGCCCTCGTGCTGCGCGGTTTCGCGCGAAAACGGCTTCGCCACGCCTGTCGCGAAAACGGCGCCCCGCACCGAGCGGCCACCGCCACGTCGGGAACAGCCTCCGCAGCGGGTCTGAGGGCTCGTCGTCGCCGCATGTCGGGGTCGTCCGGGGAGCTCTGGGTGGCCGGTAGCGTTAGCGGTGGGTGCGCGGTGGGCGGCCCCGGCGAGCGAGGAGGACGCGGATGTCACGGGTGGCGGCTATCGACTGCGGGACCAATTCGATCCGCCTGCTGGTGGCAGACGTGACCGTGCACGACGATGGTCGGCGCGACCTGCGCGACATCTACCGCGCGATGAAGATCGTCCGGCTGGGGCAGGGCGTGGACGCCACCGGGCGGCTGGCCGACGAGGCGCTGGAGCGCACCCGGGCGGCGCTGGTCGACTACGCCGCGATCGCCGTCCGAAAGGGCGTCGAGCGGATCCGCATGGTCGCCACCTCGGCCACCCGGGACGCGTCCAACCGCGAGGACTTCTTCGCGATGGTGCGGGAAACGCTCGGGGTCGACGCCGAGGTGATCACCGGCGACGAGGAGGCGCGGCTGTCGTTCACCGGCGCGGTCGGCGACCTCGACCCGGAGGACGGGCCGTTCGTGGTGACCGACATCGGCGGTGGCTCCACCGAGCTGGTCGTGGGCACCTGGGACGGCGTGCGCGCGGACATCACCGCGGCGCATTCCGCCGACGTCGGCTGCGTGCGGCTGACCGAGCGCTGCCTGCACAGCGATCCGCCCACCGACGAGGAGGTGCGGGAGGCCGAGAAGGTGACCCGGCAGATCCTCGACGACGCGTTCGCCGCCGTGGACTGCTCGGGGGCGCGAACCTGGGTCGGGGTGGCCGGCACGGTCACCACTTTGTCCGCCATCGCGCAGGAACTGCCCGAATACGATCCGGTGGCAATTCATCTTTCCCATGTTTCCCAGAAAAGAGTCGAACAAATCACCGAGAACTTGCTCGGGATGTCGCACGACGAGCGCGCCGCGATCGGCGCCATGCATCCGGGACGGGTGGACGTGATCGGGGGAGGTGCGCTGGTCGTGAAGGTGTTGGCGGAGGAATTGGCGGAGCGCGCGGGCATTTCCGCCATGACTGTCAGTGAGCATGACATTCTCGACGGTATAGCCCTGTCTATCAGCTAGTTCCCGGTATGTGGACACCACATTCCACCTTTTGGGTGAAGAATCGACTGTACCGATTCAGAAAGTGACGGCTTTGTGACAGGGCATTGCCGTGAACGGGTTCTCACTTATGTTTACGCTCGTCTGACGCGGCGGTGAATGATCCGCCGCGCGTGATGACCCCGGAAATCACTGCTGGGGCACGCGTGGAAGCGGGAGGACCTACATGCGAAAGGGACGTTTGGCCGCAATGGTCGCGGCCCCGCTGGCGGTGGCGATGCTCGCCACTGCTTGCGGTGGTGGCGGCAGCGGCTCCGGAGAGGACGGCATCATCACCCTCGACTGGGGTGAGCCGGAGAATCCTCTGGTCCCGGCGAACACCACCGAGGAAAACGGTGGCTTCATCGTCAACGCCATGTTCACCGGCCTGGTCGAGTACCGAGCCAGTGATCTGAAGGTGGAGAACCAGGTCGCGGACTCGATCGAGAGCACCGACCACCAGAACTACACGATCAAGCTGAAGCCGGGCTGGACGTTCCACGACGGGACCCCGGTCAAGGCCAAGAACTTCGTGGACGCCTGGAACTACAACGCATACGGTCCGAACGGCCTCCAGGGTGCCAGCTTCTTCGAGCTGATCGACGGCTACGACCAGATGCAGTCCGAAGACCCGGACGGCGAGGACGGCCCGCAGCAGGCCCCGGCGCCGGCGGCCAAGGAGCTGGCCGGCCTCAAGGTCGTCGACGACAACACCTTCACGGTCAAGCTGAAGCAGCCGTTCACGATCTTCCCGGTGGTGCTGGGCTACTCCGCCTACATGCCGCTCCCGGACTCGTTCTTCAAGGACCCGAAGGCCTTCGAGGCCCACCCGGTCGGCAACGGGCCGTTCAAGTTCGAGTCCCGCGTTCCGAACCAGGAGCTCAACCTCGCCGCGTACGAGAACTACGCGGGCACGAACAAGCCGACCATCAAGGGCGCCAAGTTCAAGGTCTACGAGCAGCTCGACGGCGCCTACCAGGACCTGGTCTCGGGCAACCTGGACTTCCTGCGGGCCATCCCGGTCTCCGCGCTGGTCGGCGACAAGTGGAAGCAGGACCTCGGCGAGCGCGCGAAGCAGAAGCCGGGCCTGCTGACCCAGACGATGGGCTTCCCGATCTACGACGAGAAGTTCAAGAACCCCTTGCTGCGCAAGGCGATCTCGATGTCGGTCGACCGCAAGACGATCACCCAGCAGGTGTTCGCCGGCGGTCGTGACCCGATGGACGGCTTCGCCACCCCGGCTGTCGAGGGCTACCGCCCGAACCAGTGCGGTGAGGCCTGCGAGTTCAACCCGGAGAAGGCCAAGCAGTACCTGCAGCAGGCGGGTGGCTTCCAGGGCGTGCTGACCGTCGAGACCAACGGCGACGGCGGCCACAACGAGTGGGCGCAGGCCGTGGCCGCGAGCATCAAGCAGAACCTCGGCATCGAGACCCAGTTCGTCCCGGTCCCGACGTTCGGTGAGTTCCGGCAGAAGGCCAACTCGTTCAAGTTCTCCGGCCTGTTCCGGACCGGCTGGAAGGCCGACTACCCGAACATCGAGACCTTCCTGACCCAGCTGTACCGCACGAACGCGTCGTCGAACGACTACAAGTACAGCAACCCGGCGTTCGACGCGGCGCTTGACAGGGCGAACGCGGCTCCCACCGTCGAGGAGGCCACCGCCGCCTACGCCGATGCGGAGAAGCTGCTGGCCGACGACCTGCCGCTGGTCCCGCTGTGGTCGCAGCCGGTGCAGTACGGCTTCTCGGAGCGGATCGCTGAAGGTGAGGTCAAGGCTTACCGTGAGCTTGACCTGACCACGGTGCGCCTGAAGTAAGAACCGAGCCGGAGCCCGGCCCGCCGTGATCCGGCGGGCCGGGCCCTGCATTGGCTGTGATTAGGAGGCCCGAATGGGTCGCTACGTGTTGCGGCGGCTGCTGCAACTGATCCCGGTGTTCATCGGGACAACTCTGATCATCTACTTGCTCGTCTGGGCGATTCCGGGTGACCCGTTCGCGGGAAAGTGCGGCGACCGCGGCTGTCCGCCCGCCTACATCGCCGAGATGCACGCGAAGTACAACCTCGACGATCCGCTGGTCGTCCAGTACTTCAAATACCTGGGGAAGCTCCTCACCGGTGACTTCGGGGAGACCTACGCGGGCGTGCAGATCAGCACGCTGATCCAGAACGCCTACCCGACCACCATCAAGCTCGCCGTCGTCGCGCTGATCATCGAGGGTGTCATCGGCCTGGCGGCCGGCATCCTGACCGGCCTGCGCGGCCGCGGCTTCCTGGACAACCTGGTCCTGGTGTCCACCCTGTTCCTGATCTCGCTGCCGGTGTTCGTCACCGGTTTCGTGCTGCAGATCACCCTGGGCAGCGAACTCGGCATCATCAAGCCGACGGTCAGCGCGAATCCGTCCATCGGTGAGCTGATCGTGCCCGGCTTCGTGCTCGGCTCGCTGTCCATGGCCTACGTGGCGCGGCTGACCAGGACCAGCATGATGGAGAACCGCCACGCGGACTTCGTCCGGACCGCGGTCGCCAAGGGCCTGGAGCCCAAGCGCGTGGTCGGCGTGCACCTGCTGCGGAACTCGCTGATCCCGGTGATCACCTTCCTGGGGACCGACCTCGGCACGCTGATGGGTGGCGCGATCGTCACCGAGGGCGTGTTCAACATCCGCGGTATCGGCGGCCTGGTCTTCAAGTCGATCCTGACCAAGGAAGGCGCCACGGTGACCGGGATCGTCACCCTGCTGGTGCTGGTTTACCTGCTGATGAACCTGCTCGTGGACATCCTCTACGCGGTTCTCGACCCGAGGATCCGATATGACTGACCAAAGCGCTTCCAGTCTGGTCACAGGCCCGGCCGTCGGGCCGGACGAACCGGTGCCCGCCACCAGCGGCGGCAAGAACAGGAAGCCCCGCGGCCTCTGGGGCGACGCGTGGCTGGACCTGCGGCGCCGCCCGCTGTTCCTCGCGGCGTCGCTGATCATCCTGGCGCTGCTGTTCATCGCCGCGTTCCCGAGCGTGTTCACCTCGGCCGACCCGGCCTTCCAGGACCTCTCCAAGGTGCGGCAGACCCCGTCCGCGGACGCCTGGTTCGGCTACGACAACCTCGGCCGGGACATCTTCGCCCGGGCCGTCTACGGCACCCGTGCGTCGATCGCGGTGGGCCTGCTGGCCACGCTGCTGACCGTGGTGCTCGGCGGCGCCGTCGGCATCATCGCCGGCTACTTCGGCGGCTGGGTGGACAACCTGCTGTCCCGGTTCTCCGAGATCTTCCTGGGCCTGCCGTTCGTGCTGGGCGCGATCGTCATCCTGACCACCTTCAACGCCGAGGTGGCCATCCCCAGCTCGACGCGGATCATCGCCCAGGTGGTGCTGACGATCGCCGTGCTGTCGTGGCCGATCTCGATGCGCATCATGCGGTCGGCGGCGATCTCGGCGAAGCAGCAGGACTACGTGAAGGCGGCTCGGGCGCTCGGTGCCAGCGCGCCGCGGATCATCATGCGGCACATGCTGCCGAACTGCCTCGCGCCGGTCCTGGTGTACTCCACGATCGCGCTGGGCGGCTTCATCGGTGCCGAGGCGACGCTGTCGTTCCTGGGCATCGGGTTGCGCGACCCGGTCGTGTCGTGGGGCGTGATGATCGCCGAGTCGCGGAACTACATCCAGGCGGCGCCGCACCTGCTGTTCTTCCCGGCCGGGTTCCTGGTCGTCACGGTGCTGGCGTTCGTGATGCTCGGTGACGCCGTGCGCGACGCGCTCGACCCGAAGCAGAAGTAGGAGAAACCGCTTTGTCTACTGTGGACAACAAGGCCCCGGCGGAGCGGCTGCTGGAGGTCGAGGACCTGCACGTGGAGTTCCGCACCCGGGACGGCGTCGCCAAGGTCCTCAATGGCGTCAGCTACCACGTCGACGCCGGTGAAACCCTCGCGGTGCTGGGCGAATCCGGCTCGGGCAAGAGCGTCACCGCGCAGACCATCATGGGCATCCTGGACATCCCGCCGGGTGCGATCACCGGTGGGACGATCAAGTACCAGGGCGAGGACCTGCTCGCCGCGTCGGACCGCCGCCGGCGGGAGCTGCGCGGCGAGTCGATGGCGATGATCTTCCAGGACGCGCTGTCCGCGCTGAACCCGGTCTACACCGTCGGGTTCCAGATCGCCGAGCAGCTGCGGACCCGCCGCGGCATGTCCCGCAAGGACGCCATGGTCAGGGCCGTCGAGCTGCTGGACCAGGTGAAGATCCCGAACGCGAAGCAGCGCGTGAAGGAGTACCCGCACCAGTTCTCCGGCGGCATGCGGCAGCGCGCGATGATCGCGATGTCGCTGGCGCTGGACCCGGACCTGCTCATCGCCGACGAGCCGACCACGGCGCTGGACGTCACGGTGCAGGCCCAGATCATGGACCTGCTCGACGAGCTGCGCCGGGACCGCGGCATGGGCCTCATCCTGATCACCCACGACCTGGGCGTGGTCGCCGAGGTCGCGGACCGGATCGTGGTGATGTACGCGGGCCGGATCGTGGAGAGCGCGGACGCGTACTCGCTCTACAAGCAGCCGGGCCACCCGTACACCGAGGGCCTGATGCGGTCGATCCCGCGCCTGGACCTCAAGGGGCAGGAGCTGGAGACCATCAAGGGGCTGCCGCCGAACCTGCTCGCGGTGCCCCCGGGCTGCCCGTTCCACCCGCGCTGCGCGCGCGCCGAGGCACGCTGCAGCCAGGAGGTCCCGACCTACCACCAGCTGGGCCTGGGGCGGGTCAGTGCCTGCCACTTCGCCGAGGAGTTGATTACCCGTGGCTGAGCCGATCCTCCAGGTGCGGGACCTGGTCAAGCACTTCCCGGTGACCCAGGGCGTGCTGTTCAAGCGCACCATCGGCCACGTGCGTGCCGTCGACGGCGTGTCGTTCGACCTCAACCGCGGCGAGACCCTCGGCGTGGTGGGCGAGTCCGGCTGCGGCAAGTCGACCCTGGCGCAGGTGCTGATGCGGCTGGAGAAGCCGACCAGCGGCAGCGCGCTGTTCGAGGGTCGCGACATGTTCAAGATGCACGGCGCCGAGCTGCGCAAGCTGCGGCGCGATCTGCAGATCGTGCTGCAGGACCCGTACACCTCGCTGAACCCGCGGCGCACCGTCGGCGACATCATCGGGGAGCCGTTCGAGATCCACCCCGAGGTGGCGCCGAAGGGCGAGCGGCGGCGGAAGGTGCAGGAGCTGCTGGAGGTGGTCGGGCTCAACCCGGAGCACATCCAGCGCTACCCGCACCAGTTCTCCGGCGGTCAGCGGCAGCGCATCGGCATCGCGCGGGCGCTGGCGCTGCGGCCGAAGGTGATCATCTGCGACGAGCCGGTGTCGGCGCTGGACGTGTCGATCCAGGCGCAGGTGATGAACCTGCTCGGCGACCTGCAGCAGGAGTTCGGGCTGTCGTACGTGTTCATCGCCCACGACCTCGGCGTGGTCCGCCACCTGTCGGACCGCGTGGCGGTGATGTACCTGGGCAAGGTCGTGGAGATCGGCTCCGACGAGCAGATCTACGAGCACCCGCAGCACCCGTACACGCAGGCGCTGCTGTCGTCGGTGCCGGTGCCGGACCCGACGCTGCGCGGCAAGCGCGAGGTGATCCGCCTGACCGGCGACGTGCCGAGCCCGGCGAACCCGCCCTCGGGCTGCCGCTTCCGCACCCGCTGCTGGAAGGCGCAGGACATCTGCGCGGAGCAGGTCCCGGAGCTCGAGGTCCGCCTGGGCAGCCACCCGTCGGCCTGCCACTTCGCGGAGGAACGCCCCCGCGTGGTGTCCTGACGGGAGAGTTTCGAGGCGGAGGCGCCTTCGAGCCGCTGGCTCGGAGGCGCCTTTCGCTTGTCCGATGGCTCGGTTCGGTCGGAGTCGCGAGCGGTTCGGATCGCGGTGGCGCTCCAAAGCGCTCGCGAGCCCGGGGGTCAGCCGAGCGGGCGGAGGCCTGCGTAGAGGACCGCCAGTTCGCTGGCCGGGCGTTGTTCGGCGACCGCTCGGCGGTACATGTTCAGGCCCCCCACGATCAGCGACCGCAGCTCCGCCGTCGTCAGGTCCGCGCGTACCGCGCTCGCCTGCTGCGCGCGTTCCAGGAGGGTGCCGATGGCGTCGTTGAAGTCGGTTTCCAAGCAGGCCGTTCTCGGTGGCTGCCCGGTCGATTCCAGCGCGTCGCAGATGTCCTTGTTCAGCGCGGCGTGCTCGATGACGCGCTGGAAGTAGTCGAAGAACGCGCGGCCGGGATCGCCGGACTCCGCCTGGTCGCGGGCGTCGTCGACCATCGCGCGGATCCGCTCCGCCACGACGGCCTCGAAAAGCGCTTCCTTGGTGGGGAAGTGGCGGTAGACGGTGCCGGGGCCGACGCCGGCGCGGCGGGCGATGTCGTCCAGCGGGACGGCCAGTCCTTCGGCGGCGAACAGCTCCTGGGCCGCGGCGAGGACCCGTTCGCGGTTGCGCTGGGCGTCCGCGCGCAGCCGTTTTCCGGGGGCGTTCTCGGTCGTCACGGGTCGAGCCTACCGCTTTCGTGGACAACCGGGGCGATCGTTCCGTATCGTGCGAAGCGGGGCGCACGTTCCGGTTGCGCCCGTCGATGCGGAGGCCGAAGTGTCCAAACCAGAAGGAATCGTGCTCGTCGTCGGAGCCACCGGGCAGCAGGGCGGCGCCACGGCCACCCGGCTGCTCGCCCGCGGCTGGCGCGTTCGAGCACTCACCCGCAACGCCACCGGAGCCGCCGCGCGGCGGCTGGCCGGGGCCGGCGCGGAACTGGTCCAAGGCGACATGGACGACCGGGAAGCGCTCGATGCCGCGATGCGGGGCGTGCACGGCGTTTTCAGCGTCCAGCCGACCTTCATCACGCCCGAGCTGTCCCCGGGCATCAGCCACGAGGACGAACGCCGCTGGGGCAAGAACGTCGCGGACGCCGCGAAAGGCACCGGCGTGCAGCACCTCGTCTACGCCTCGGCGGTCAACGCGGATCGGTGCACCGGCGTCGTCACGCTGGAGAACAAGAGGGAGATCGAGGAGCACATACGCGCGCTGGGAATTCCGGCCACGATGCTGCGGCCGGTGTCGTTCATGGAGAACTACGTGGCGATGATGCCCGGCCAGGCCGCCGCGGGTGACGAACTGGTGAGCGCGGTCCGGGCCGACGTGTCGCAGCCGCTGATCGCGCTCGACGACATCGGCGAGTTCGCCGCGCTGGCCTTCGAGAATCCCGGCGACTACACCGGCCGGGCGGTGGAGATCGCCGGGGATTCGCTGACACCGCCGGAGATCGCGGACGCGCTGTCCCGCGCGACCGGTCGGCGGCTCCGCCACGTCGAGCTGCCGCTGGAGCCGCTGCGCGAGCAGAACCCCGACCTCCACCGCGCCTACACGGCGATCAACGAGCTCGACATGACGGTGGACATCCCGGCCCTGCGCCGCCGCCACCCGGGCCTGATGACCTTCGAAACCTGGCTGTCGACCCGGGGCCGGGCCCTGCTCGGCGCCTGAATGCGTCGTGAGTGCTGGGTCCGGTGAGAACCGGACCCAGCACTCACGAGCCGGCTCAGGCGGAGCGTTCTCCCGTGCCGATGCGGGGGAAGGGGTGGATGGAGAACACCACTTCGACCGGCACCTCGAAGTGCTCCGCGATGCGCAACGCCAGGTGCAGGCTCGGGCTGTACTCGCCGCGCTCCAGGTAGCCGATCGTCTGGTAGTGCACGCCGAGTGCTTCGGAGAGCTGCCGGCGGCTGATCCCGCGTTCGGCCCGCAACATCGCGATGCGGTTGTAGATCGTCTCGCTCATGTTCTCCTCCGCCACGTCAGCGAATTCGCTGTATGGCCTTCTCGCGGCGCGCGGCCACGCTCGACCCCGACTCGCGCCGCGCCATCCGGCGCAGCACGACAGGAGCCACCACCAGCCCGATCACGGCCCACAGGCCGAGCACCCCGACAGTCTCCAGGTGCCGCCAGGATTCGCCGATCTCGGCCGCCGCCATCGCGTCCGGCAGCAGCGCCGAGCGCATGCCCAGCCCCAGCCAGTACATCGGGAACGCCTGCGCGATCCACTGCAGCCACTGCGGGTACTCGGTGATGGGGTAGAAGATCCCGGAGATCGCGATCAGCCCCATCATCGGCACCATGACCATGCCCAGGCTCCGCGGGCTGGAGAACAGCGAGCCGATGATCGCCCCGATCGGCATCGTCGCGACCAGCCCCAGCACCAGCACCCACGCGAGGGTCAGCCAGGTGTCGACGCCGGTGGCGAGGCCGTCGAACATCACCAGGCCGGGCACCAGCAGGACCAGCAGGCTGACCAGCGACATGCAGCCGACCAGCGTGATCTTGCCGATCAGGTAGCCGAGCATCCCGTCGGGGGTCGCCTTGGCGCGCAGCAGGGTGCCGTCCTCGCGCTCGACGGTCAGCAGCTGGGCGATGTTGATCAGCCCGGCGAACCCGATGCCCATGCCGAGCGCCCCGGGCAGCGTCATCGCGCCCAGCGAGAAACCGGCCACGGTGGACCCGCTCTGGAACGACATCACGACCAGCAGGATCACGGTGGGGAACAGGTAGCCCCACAGGTCCAGGGCGGTGGTCAGGGTCTGGCGGAATTCGATCCAGCCGCGCTGCAGGCCGGCTCGTGCTGCGGTCGCCTTCACCGGTTCGCCTCCTCGGTGCCGCCGTTGTTCTCCGTGGAGCCGTTGTTCTCCGTGGAAAAGGCCAGCGCGACGTTCTCGCCCCGCCCGGATTCGTGGGCGCGCACCATCGCCATGTAGGTGTCCTCCAGGGTCGCCCGGCGCACCTCCAGTTCGGTGATCTCGTCGCCGTGCTGCGCGAACAGGCCCCGGACGAACCGGGTGGCGTCGGCGGTCGGGTGCACGAAGCGCTGACCGTTCCGGGTCCACTTCACCTCGGACTCGGCGGCCACCTGCCGGGACAGCTCGTCGGCGGAGCCGTCGGCGACGATCCGGCCGCCGGCCAGGATCAGGATGCGGTCGGCCAGCTTCTCGGCCTCGTCCAGGTCGTGCGTGGTGAGCAGGATGCCGGTGTTGTCGTCGTCGGCGAGCCGGTGCACGAGGTCGTGGAACTCGCGGCGGGCCTGCGGGTCGAAGCCGACCGTGGGCTCGTCCAGGAACAGCAGCTCCGGGCGCCCGACGATGCCGATCGCCACGTCGAGCCGGCGGCGCTGGCCACCGGAGAGCTGGCCGACCCGCTTGTTCTCGTGCTCGGACAGGCCGACCGCCGCGACGAGTTCGCCGACGTCCCAGGGGCGGGTGATCCGGTCCGTGGAGTACGGCGCGTAGTAGGTCCCGAGGTGCGCCAGCAGTTCCCGGACTCGCCACTTGCTGTGGTCGCGCCAGGACTGCAGCACGACGCCGAGCCGCGCCCGCCAGCGCTCGTCGCCGTGCGCCGGGTCGGCGCCGAGCACCTGGACGTCGCCGCCGGAGCGCATCCGGAAGCCCTCCAGGATCTCGATCGTCGTGGTCTTGCCCGCCCCGTTCGGCCCCAGCAGCGCGACCACCTCGCCGCGGCGCGCGGTGAGGTCGACGCCCTTGAGGACATCGGTCGTGCCGTAGCGCATCCGCAGGTCGCGGACGTCGAGCACGGTGTCCTCGTCCGGTAACCGCACCGGCGGCGGTGGCGCCTCCGATTCATTCGCGACTGTCATAACCCCAGTGCCTCTCGTAGCAGTGGTAGCCCAGTATGTAGCACACATACTACACATCGAAGGATCACTGCTCCGGTCGCCGCGGAGACCGCGGCGGGCGGCGGGGCGAGTGGGACGAATCGGGAAGACTGCCGCGATTGCCTGGTCGTGCGATTGTGATCATTGGCGAATTCGCTCGGCGAAGTCTCGACGTGAAATTGCTTTCGGATTCGTCATCGTGCTATTCCGGCGTGATCGAATGGCGCATCGGAAATGATCTCTGTGGGTGGATCAAACCTTGCTCCCCGCGTGTCGCGAAAAAGGGTGCAGTGCGCCTTCGGTCTGCTGCTGGTATCTCGTTGAGCTGGGAAAATGACCATCACAGTTGCGCTCACCGATTCGTGTCCCCGTTTTCCTGAAAGTGGTATCACCGAATGAGGTGAGTGCTTGGATTTCGAGTTGTCGTCCTTTGTGGAGCGGCCGATACGGTATTCAGTGCGAGGCCTCCGGGGGAGCATTGGGCTGGATCCGGTTCGCCTCGTCCGAATCGATCGGCGCGAAACTCGTCGCCGCACGTCCCGGTTCTCATGGAAGGAAGTGCCTTGATGCGTACTGCGAAGCGCGTGCTGGCTGTTGCCGCGGTGAGCTTCCCGCTGCTGCTCGGAGCGACGGCCGTGGCGATGGCCGACGGCCACCACGACGGATCTCCCACGCAGCAGCAGAACCAGGACGAAGTCCAGGTGAGCAAGCCGACGAACACGAACGTCTCGCCCGCGAACGTGATCCAGATCGGCGGCCACAAACAGGTCGCCGTCACCGGCTCGAACCAGACCAACAACGCCGACCAGAACCAGGAAGGCGACTGGGACGGCAACGCCCAGGCCCAGCTGGTCAAGGACGGCGGCTCGCCGACGCAGGTGCAGAACCAGGACGAGATCCAGGTGAGCAAGCCGACGAACACGAACGTCTCGCCCGCGAACGTGATCCAGATCGGCGGCAAGGAGCAGAGCGCCGTCACCGGCTCGACGCAGACCAACAACGCGAACCAGAACCAGGTCGGGGACTGGGAGGACAACACCCAGGCCCAGGTGGTCGGCCACCACTGACCTCTCAAGGCCCCGTTCCTGTTCGGAGCTGGGCCTTCTGGCGGGTTCGGTCCGCTGCGGCGTGTCCCGGTTCAGGGGGAGATCGCCCGGCGGGCGGCGGCGATCAGCCAGTGGTGGACCAGCGGCCCGAACAGCGCGGCGAAGTACGGCAAGCAGCTGCCCGGGCCGGTCTGGCTGCGGGAAGGGATATCGCCCGAGCACGCCAGGGTGGCCATCTCGCTGATGGGGCTGATCATGCTCGCGGCGTCGGCCGAGCGAATCGCGGCCCCCGCTCCGATCCGAGCGGGGGCCGCGATTCGCACCGGGCTACGGGCGGGTGCTCACGAACTCCGCGAGGTCCGCCGACTGCTGGATTCGGGACTCCTCGTGGACGTACATCATGTGGCCCGCCGGGTAGTAGCGGACGTCGATGTTCTCCCGCAGCCGCTCCGGGATCGGCACCTGCGCCAGCACGTGCTCGGCGGCGAAGTACGGGGTCGCGCCGTCGGTGTAGCCGCAGCCGACGTGGACCCGCAGGTGCGGGTTGGCCTGGAACGCCGCGCCGAGCTTGTCCACAACGGACACGCTCGCGCCCTCGAACTCCTTGTACGACCAGGGATGCACCCGGCTGGACAGCGTCTCGTACGGCAGATCGCTGGCGTAGTCGAGCTCTTCGCGCAGGTAGTGGTTGATCGCCGCCGAGTAGGCGCCGCGGATGCCGGAGATGCTCGGGTCGTCGGTGAAGTGCTCCCCGGCGGCATCCCGCTCCCAGCCGGTGAACCGGCCGTCCATCCGGCCCACCGTCTCCCGCCGGTCGCGCAGCAGCTCCGTGAAGAACCGGATGTGCTCGATGCGCAGGTTCGCGCGGTCCACGTAGTCCTCGGACAGCCCGGACAGCGAGGCGACCCGCCGCACGATGTCCTCGCGCTCGGACGCGCTCAGCCGCGCGCCGCGCGCCAGCGCCCACGGGTAGTCCTCGGCGGCGAACTTCTCCGCCTCGTCCAGCACCTCGCGCAACGGGCGGTCGCCGTGCTTGCCGTGGTAGTGCGCGATCGCCGCGTACGTCGGCAGGAACAGCGAGTACGGCAGGTCGTTGCCCTCGGTGAACCGGATCGTTCCCATGTCCAGCACGGACGAGATCAGCAGCAGGCCGTTCGGGTAGAGGCCGTGCCGCGACTGGAGGTGCTCGGCGAGCGCGGCCGCGCGCAGCGTGCCGTAGGACTCGCCGGCGAGGTACTTCGGCGACATCCAGCGGCCGTTGCGGGTGGTCCACAGCCGGATCACCTCGGCGATGGACTCGATGTCCTTCTGGTATCCGTGGAAATCGCCGGGAGTGCCGCCCTCGACCGCCCTCGAGTACCCGGTGGACACCGGGTCGATGAACACCAGATCGCTGTGCCGCAGAAGGGTTTCCGGGTTGTCGGCCAGCCCGTACGGCGGCGGCGCGAGGTCGCCGGCGTCACCGGAGACGACCCGCCGCGGGCCGAGCAGTCCGACGTGCAGCCACACGCTGGAGGAGCCAGGGCCACCGTTGAACGCGAACGTCACCGGGCGGCTGCCGGGTTCGCCGTCGGCCACGTACGAGGTCAGGAAGACCTCGGCCTTCGGCTTGAAACCCTCGAACTTGCCGTCGGCGTGGACCTCCTCGCGCAGCACGATGCGGCCCGTCGTCGCGGTGTAGGCCAGTTCCGCGCCGTCGGCGGTGATCGTGTGGTGGGTGCTGACCAGATCGTCGACCGGCTCGGCCGGGGTGGTGGATTCCTGCTTCGCCTCGTCGGCCTTGTCCTCGCTGGCTGCCATGCCGCCCACATTACGTGCCGTCGAACGGGTTTTCTGCCACTTTTGGGAGGTGCCAGAAACGACCTCCCGGCTGATCGACGACCCGATCGACGACCCCTCCGCCGCGGCCCCGGGGGCCGCCGACCTGGCCGGCCTGGACGAGCTGGTCACCCGCTGCACGGCCTGCCCGCGGCTGGTCGAGTGGCGGGAGGAGGTCGCGCGGGTCAAGCGCGCGGCGTTCCGCGACCAGGAGTACTGGGGCCGGCCGGTGCCCGGCTTCGGCCCGCCGGACGCGGCGATCGCGATCGTCGGGCTGGCGCCGGCGGCGCACGGCGGCAACCGGACGGGCCGGATCTTCACCGGCGACCGCTCCGGCGACGTCCTCTTCCAGGCGCTCTACGACGTCGGCCTGGCGTCCCAGCCCGAGGCGTGGCACATCGACGACGGTTTGACGTTGCACAGCACCAGGATCACGGCGCCGGTGCACTGCGCCCCGCCCGCCAACAAGCCGACGCCGGCGGAGCGCGACACCTGCCGCCCGTGGCTGGTCCGCGAGCTCGACCTGCTGCGCCCGACGCTGCGAGCGGTCGTGGTGCTGGGGGCGTTCGGCTGGCAGGCCCTGCTGCCGGTGCTGGCGGACGCGGCCTGGCAGGTCCCGAAGCCCCGCCCGAAGTTCGGCCACGACGCCCACGCGGAACTCCCGGCCACGGACGGCGGAGCAGCCCTCCACCTCCTCGGCTGCTACCACGTCAGCCAGCAGAACACCTTCACGGGAAAGCTGACCCCGGCGATGCTGCGCGGCGTGCTGGAGCACGCGAAGGAACTCGCCGGGGTGCGTCGGCGGTGAGTGGCGTGATCGCGAAGTGGGTTCGCCGCGACCGGCGATCTCCGCTCCGCCGCGTCGCTACCATCTGCCGATGGTCCGCAGCAGGAAGAAGGCTCGACGCCTCGTGATCGACGACGCGACCTTCTTGTGGTCGGTGCGTCACCAGCACCACGTCGAGCAGGACCGGGGCCAGGTCTGCCGCGAGGTCCTCGCGATCGGCCGTGCCGGAGCGCGTGGGCGAGTCCGGATCGTCTTCCAGGGAGGCGCCGGGCGGCTGGTCCCCGATGGCCTGCTGCACTCCGGAGGCGTTGGCGCCGGGGGGAGTTGGCTCAACCTGCACGAGCCGGGCACCGTTCGAGCCCTGCTCGACGAGGCTTTGGCCGGCGGCTGGGACCCGAACGATCCGTCGACCAAGCAGATCGACGGCTGGCTCCTGTTCGACGCGGTGTCTGCGCGCCGGAACGCGCCCCAGTCCGTCTGACCGTGCCCCGGCGGAACGGTTCTGTGAACACCTCGTTACGCGTCGAGGCCGGTCGGCCGGTTCCTGGCAGCATGTCGGGATGGCCGCGAAATTGGTGGTCCGGGACGCCGAAGCCGGTGACGCGGAAGCGATCGGCGAGCTGTTCCGGGGGTACGTCGAGACAACCGTGACGACGTTCGAGGAAGTGCCGCCGACGGCGCAGGACTGGCGGGTCAAGATCGGCGCGGTAGCGCGAGACGGCTGGCCGTTCCTGGTGGCGACGCTGGAAGGCGATCTGGTCGGCTACGCCTACGTGTCCCCGTGGCGACCCAAGCCCGCCTACCGCCACACCGTCGAGAACACGATCTACCTGCACCCGGGCCACGTCGGGCGCGGCATCGGCCGCCACCTGCTCGGCGAACTCCTGCGGCGCGCGGCAGCGGCGGGCGCGCACCAGGTCATCGCCGTGATCGCGGATACCGGCAACCCGGCATCGGAGGTACTGCACCGCAAAGCGGGGTTCGAGGCCGTCGGGAAGCTGAACGAGGTCGGCCACAAGAAGGGGAAGTGGATCGACACGACCCTGATGCAACTCGACCTGACGACCCAGAACACCCGCTGACCGGCCTCTGGAGACGTTCCGCGTGACTCGAACGAGTGGACCTCATTTCAGTCATCGATGCAGGTAGACGGGTGTTTACCACTGTCGGTAGCATTGTCGCATGAGTGCCGTGCCGCATGAGCCTGCAGGTGGGCTTCCGGGTAGAGATGCCGACTTCGCCGAGCGGTTGGCCTGGCTGTTGAGCCAGTACCGCGAACTCGACTCGAGAGCGGCTGCGCCCGAAGGCGCTCCGGATCTCGACTCCGCGCGCAACGTGCGGTCGCTCGGGCGGGCTCGCAAGGTCAGCGTGTCCATGCCCGAAGACCTGACCTCGGCCGTCCAGCACCGGGTGGGGCGGGGAGCGTTCAGCCAGTACGTCACCGACGCGGTGGCCAAGCAGCTCGAGCTCGATCTCGTGGCCGAACTCGCCGAGCTGCTCGAGGCGGAGCACGGGCCTGTACCGGAGGAGTACTTGGCGGAGGCGGGGGCGGCATGGCCGGACGTCGAGTAGCCGCAGGCGGGGCGCTCGTTCTCGACAGCGGGGGCCTGTCGAAGCTCGCCACCGGGGATGGGCGTGCCCGCGCGTACCTCGAGACTGCGCGGCTTCGGCGCTCCAGGGTCGTGGTCAGTGCGATCACGCTGACCGAGGTGCTTCGCGGATGCGCGCGAGATGCCCTGGTGCACCGCGTGCTGTCCCGGGTCTCGGTCGTTCCTGTGACGCCCGAACTCGCCCGCGCCGCCGGAGAACTCCTTGGTGCGACTGGATTGTCGGGGCATCGCTGTGCGATCGACGCGGTGGTGGCCGCCACGGCGCTGGAGCTCGCGCGGCCGGTGGTGCTGCTGACGAGCGGCCCTGACGATCTGAGCAAGCTCGTCGAAGCGCCTGCGCGTCCGAAGGCTGAGCGGGTGGTCGTGGCGCACGTGTGAGCTCGGGCCTGGTCGGAGCTCGCACGTTCCGGCCCGGTGGGGGCGATCTTCCCGGAAGAATTTTCGCGAGCGTGGGCATCGGCGCTCAAGATTCGGTAGGGTGGCCTGAACCAGCCTCCATGACACCTCGGTGACGTCACTCTGACGTCACCCGCCGCCGCCCCTGCGGTGCGCGTACGCAGCGCGTTTGTTCGTGCACAACGCGTTGACCGTGATCGATGCCACCCGCGACTGGCGTCACATTAAGGGGGGTCGGCGCAGCGCGAATACGGTCAGTGGTGCGACCATGAAGGCATGGCTGGTAAATCCGATCCCACGCGGATTCTCATCCTCGGCGGCGGTTACGTCGGCATGTACACGGCACTTCAGCTGCAGAAGAAGCTGGGTCGCCGCGAGGCCTCCGTGACGGTCGTCGATCCTCAGCCGCACATGACCTACCAGCCCTTCCTCCCGGAAGCGGCCGCGGGTTCGGTCGAACCCCGCCACGTGGTAGCGCCACTGCGACGAGTGTTGAAGCGGTGCCATGTGGTCACCGCCGCTGTCACCGAGATCAAGCACGACGAGAAGGTCGTGACGGTCGAGAACCCGCAGACCGGTTCCGAGGACATCGCCTACGACGTGCTGGTCGTGGCGCTCGGTTCGGTTTCGCGGCTGCTGCCGATCCCCGGCCTCGCCGAGGAGGGCATCTCGCTGAAGACCGTTGGCGAAGCCACCTACCTGCGCAACCACGTGCTGGGCAAGATGGACGCCGCGGCCAACACCGACGACCCCGAGCTGCGCAACCGGCTGCTGACGTTCACCTTCGTCGGCGGCGGCTTCGCAGGCGTCGAGGCGCTGGCGGAGCTGGAGGACATGGCCCGCTACGCCACGCGCTACTACGACAACATCAAGCCCGACGACATGTCCTGGGCGCTCGTCGAGGCCGCCGGCCGGGTGATGCCCGAGGTCAGCGAGAAGATGGGCGTCTACGTCGTCAAGGCCCTCGAAGAGCGCGGCATCAAGGTCTACCTGAACACCTTCCTGAAGTCCGTCGAGGGCGGGCACGCGGTGCTCTCCGACGGCACGGAGTTCGACACCGACACCCTGGTGTGGAACGCGGGTGTGAAGGCCAACCCGGTGCTGAAGAACAGCGACCTGCCGCTGGACGAGCGCGGCCGGGTCAAGGCCACCGCGCACCTGCAGGTCGAGGGTCTGCCCGGCGTGTGGGCGGCCGGTGACTGCGCCGCGGTCCCGGACCTGTCCAAGACCGAGGAGAACCCCGGCGCCACCTGCGCTCCTTCCGCGCAGCACGCGGTGCGGCAGGCCAACCAGCTGGCCAAGAACATGTTGGCCTCGCTGCGCGGCAAGTCGACCAAGGAGTACCGCCACGCCTACGCCGGCTCGGTCGCCGGCATGGGGCTGTACAAGGGCGTCGCCGACGTCTACGGCTTCAAGGCCAAGGGCTTCATCGCGTGGTTCATGCACCGCTCGTACCACGTGAGCCGGATGCCCACGTTCAACCGCAAGCTGCGCATCATCATCGACTGGACGCTGGCGTTCCTGTTCAAGCGCGAAGTCGTGTCGATGGGTCAGATCCAGAACCCGCGGGCCGCGTTCGAGCGGGCCGCCGAGAGCTGACCGGCGCCGAAGGGCCGGGCACTCGCAGCTACGGGGCCGCGTGCCGGAATGGGCACGCGGCCTTCTTATCCCCGACGCCGTGCTCCGTGCGGGCTATCTGGAGGGCGGCTGACCTTGACAATCCGTAGCGGGAAATCGAAGACTATAGCGAGTTCGTCACCTGAAAGGATGCGTCACACGGGGGAAGGGGTGAATCCCTTGACGCTGAAAGAACTTGCCGCCCTACTGCGGAGCGGCGCAGTTGAGGAAGGTCCGCTCGCGGACTTCGCGGAGGACTACCAGGAAGCATCTCGGGTCTTCCGGAAGAAGGACGACTGAGCATGGACGAGGCCGAGGGACGGCCCGCCGACCTCGGAAACCCGCCCGGGGCGGCCGCCCAGCCGTTCCTCCGTCCGACCCCGATGCTGCTGCAGGGGCAGGACTACTTCTTCCGCTCGCCGGACACGCCGCTGGACTTCCAGGAGCGGATGTTCGGCGCGGACCTCGTCGCCGATGAGCCCGGCGATCCGGTGCCGTGCGTGCTGGTCCTGGCGCGCGCCGCCGACATGGAGATGAACGAGCTGTCGCTGGCGCTGGCCGAGCACGACATCCGCATGGTGCGCATCGATGCCGACCGCAGCCTGGACCTCGCCCTCACCATCTACACGGACACGCCGCTGATCGAGTTCCAGCGCTGGCTGCTGCGGCCGGTCCTGGTCTGGCGGCGGCACTTCGACATCAGCGCGATCCCGGTCGACCCGACCACGGTGCACGGCGCCTACGTCCGCGAGCAGTGGAGCGCGGTCGCGAACTGGCTCGCCTGCCGGGGTGACTGGGATCAGGTGAACTCGGTGCGCTCCACCGAACACCTCGACCGGCTGACGCAGCTGCAGGGCGCGTCGGCGGTCGGCCTGCGGGTGCCCCGGACCGCGGTGACCACCATGCCCGGGCGGAGCCGTCCGGGCGGCGGCCGGTGCATCGTCAAGACGGCCGGGCACCACCTGCTCGAACCCGAGCCGGGCGCGCTGCGCGGCCTCTTCCCGCGCCCCCTGGACATCCGGCTCACCGGCGAGGCCCGCGAGCCGGCGCCGGTGCTGGTCCAGCAGTACCTCGACGCGGATCACGAGCTGCGCGTGTTCGTCATCGGCGATCGGGCGATCGGCTTCCGGGTGCAGAAGCTGGACCCGGCGCAGTTGTGGGTCGATCCTGATTCCGTCGTGGTGGAACGCGTGGAGGTGCCCGAGGACCTGGCCCAGCGGCTGTTGGCGCTGTGCCGGCAGTGGCGGCTGGACGTGGCCGGCTTCGACTTACTCGGCGTCGGCGGCGAATGGGTGTTCCTCGAGGTCAACGTCAACTGCGACTGGCGCTGGTTCGAGCACCGGGCCGACTGCGCGGACGTCTCGACCGCCGTGCACGACTGGGTGCGGAGCCGCTTCACCGAGCTGTCGACCGCGAAGAGCGGGTGGGCGAGCTGGTGACCGAGCGCCCGTCGGAACGCCGAGGTGTCCTTCGGCGGTTCGAGGGAACCGAGCGAAGCGCCACTGCGTCGTAACGTGTGCGGCACACGCCGCGACGAGTTGCTGACCGCCCCCGTAGCCCAACTGGCAGAGGCAGACGACTTAAAATCGTCCAAGTGTCGGTTCGAACCCGACCGGGGGCACTCATCATCGCAGGTCAGTGACCTGGAGGGGCGTTTTCGGGGCTAGCGGGACGGTGGGGGTATCCATCGTCTACTCATCGCTTTGGTCCTCGGCAAGGGAGTCGGAGATGGGGCGACCGCCCCTCCAGATCGGCACTCACGGCAAGATCAACACGACGCAGTTGGACGACGTCGCCTGGCGGGCTCGCACGCGGTTCCGGGCCTTCGACGGCAAGACGCGGCTCGTCGAGCGCTCCGGCCAGACGGAGAAGCGCGCCGTCGAACGGTTGGAGTCCGCGATCGAGCAGCTGCAGAAGTCCCGGGCTCGGCTGACCGTCGACTTCAGGTTCCGTGACGTGGCTGAGGTATGGCTGGGCAAGGTCGCGCAGCGCCGGGCGGCGACGACCCGCGACACCTATGAGCAGACCTTGAAGAGCGTCGTGCTCGACCGGATCGGCGACCTGCGTCTGCGGGAGATCAGCATTCCGGTCCTCGAAGAGTTTTTCGAGAAGCTGGAAGCGGACGGGTATTCGGCGGGCTACCGGCGATCGGTCCGCACGACCGTCCGGGGCACCCTCCAGGTCGCAGTTCGTCATGGGCTGTTGCACAGCAATCCGATGCGGGAGGTCAGCCCGATCGAGGGCCGTCCGCGGAAGGTCCGCGCGCTCACCGCGGAGGAGAGGCGTCGGCTGTTCGCGGGCATGGACGGGTTCGTCCTCGACAGCCGCTGCTCCAGCGGGGCGGATCTCCCGGACCTCGTCCGGTTCCTCCTCGGGACCGGCTGCCGCATCGGCGAAGCCGTGGCGGTGCGGTGGAAGGATGTCAACCTCACCGACAAGCCCGTGGTCGTCGACGGCACGGCAATCCCGCCACGCTCGGTCTGGATCAACGGCAACATCGTCAACGTCAAGGGCAAGGGGTTGGTCCGGCACGGCGGCAAGACGGAGAACGCCGTTCGCATGGTTGCCCTCCCGGAGTTCGTCGTCACGATGCTGACGGTGCGCTGGCTCACTGTGTGGTCGGCAGCCCAGGCAGAGCGGCTCCGTGTGGACCCGCGTGGGACGCTCGACCAGGCGGACAGGCAGGAGCATCCGGCTTGGGGAGCGGAGGGCACTGTTCAGGTCGAGCGCGGCCAGGCGTTCATGGCCGACCGTCTCGAGGAGTCTGTGTTCCCGTCCCGAACGCTGGGGTGGAAGAACCCGAACAACGTGCGGCTCGGCTGGCGAGTGATCCGGGAGGCGATCGGTCTCGGGTGGGTCACGCCGCACGTGTTCCGGAGGACGGCTGCCACTCTGCTCGATGATGCGAAGCTGACCGCACGCCAGATCGCCGACGTCCTGGGCCATTCCCGGCCGTCGATGACCCAGGACCACTACTTGGGGCGTGGATCGGTCCATCCGGCAGCCGCGGCTGCCCTAGACTCCGCCTTCCGGCAAGCGAGCAGGATGCCGCTGTGACGTCGTGTTCGCCTTGCGTCGCGACAAAGCCCTTTTCTCGCCACAACCCTCTCAGCCCACACCCGTTCAGGCGGTTAGGCAAACCCGTAGAGACTCCAGGCGGCTCGACGTGACGCCCTCGCGACTTTGGAAGCCCGACTTGGGTGTCACGGTGGTCAGTACCGACACTTTGCCGTGAGCAGGGTGTCCCAGCGTTGGTCGTGGGCGCGAACAGCCTGCCCGCGGCCAACGCCCTGCGGGCAGGCCCACGACTTCACTGGTGGCGGTATGCGGTGGTGGTTCCGGTGGTGGCGTTCCATTCGATGTAGCCGCCTTGGAAGTCGTTTCGGCGTCCGGCGGGCACCGGGTATTCGTTGCTGGTGGGGTAGCCCAGCCAGGACGTTTCCCAGCCGAGGGCGCCCCAGTGCTCCCGGATGGCTCCGTAGACGAGGTGGGCGTCGGTGGTGGATGTCCAGTAGATGGAGGCGTTCTTGGTGAAGTGGTTGTAGCGGCCGATGGTGTCGGGGGTGGTGAGTTCGTCGGTGGTGGGGTAGCCGGCGGGGCCTGCTTCCCAGCCGTTGGCGGCCCAGGCGTTGCGGATGGCTCCGTGGACGGCGTGCGCGCCGGTGTCCGGTGTCCAGTAGATCGAGGCGTCATGGGTGAAGTGGTTGAAACGGCCGATCGCGTCAGGTGTGGCCAGTTCGTCGGTGGTGGGGTAGACGCCCGCGTTCGGGCCGCCGAGCCGTTGGTAGGTGGCGTGGATGTCGCCCTTGACCCAGTGCGCTGCGAGGTCGCTGCGCCGGGCGATGGTGGAGAAGCCGCTACCGAACACCGTGGCTCGGCCCCCTTCGGGCCAGTTGGTTTCCACCGCGTAGACCGGGCCTGCCGCGTTCTCGCCACCGAGTGCTTGCCATTTCTGGTGGATCGGCCCGCTGCGCCAGTCCCCGGCCAGTTGCGCGGCGCGGTCGCGGACCGATCCGAGGGAGTTGTAGCCGAAGTTGCCGGGGCAGCTGGTTCGACCGACGTCGCGGTGGGCGAAGATGGTGGGCATCGTGACCGGCGTTCCCGCGGCGTACTTCGAGGTGCCACCACCGGCGCTGACGAGTGTGACGCCGCCGAGAGGATCGGCGTAGCTGTTGGCGAGTTTCCACGCGATCATCTGCGACACGGATTCCAGCGTCGCGGCGCTGGGCGAGACCGCGTCGTAGTCACCGATCATCGAGATGCCGAAGACGTGCCGGTTGAATCCGCCGGTGTGGGCGCCGATGGCAGGCAGGTGCAGGCCGCCGGTGCGGCCTTCGAAGATGGTGCCGCACTTGTCGACCAGTGCGTTGTAGCCGATGTCGCCCCATCCGTTGGTCACCGAGTGGTAGTAGTAGATGCCGCGCACCAGTGCTGCGGATTGGTCGCAGGTGTAGTCGTT
>NZ_JBFAIN010000054.1:0-48167 GCF_040654735.1 Saccharopolyspora sp. NPDC050642
CGGCAAAATCGGCGACATCGTCCAAGCCGCACTCGTCCTCACCCACCACGAACACGGCTACACATAACCCCCACTGAGATCACCTCAATGGAAATCGGACCTTCGATTTCCATTGAAATTGCGTGTCTCCGGTCTCGAGGAGGCCCGTGCCCGGTGCCGGGAGTCCGAGGCCCGTGCCCGGTGCCCGGTGCCCGGAGTCCGAGGCCCGGAGTCAGGGGCCCGGAGTCAGGGGCCCGGAGTCAGGTGTCGGAAGTCCGGGGCCCGGGGTCGGAGTGCCCGGGGCCCGGAGTTGGGGTGTCTGGAGTCGGGGGTTTGGGTGTCGGGTGTGTTCGTAGGCTTTGGGCATGCCCAGTCGCCGTGCCGTTGATCCCGGGGAAATGCGCGATGCCGTGCTGGCCGTTCGGTCTTGGCTCGACGGCGAGGCGGCGCAGCCGGCGCGCGCCGAGCTCGCCGCCGCCGTGCGGTTGAGCCTGCGGACGTTGGAGCAGGTCGCGCCCGGCAACAGCGTCGAGGTCCGGGTGCCGCCGTTCGCGGCCGTGCAGTGCGTCACCGGCCCGCGGCACACCCGTGGCACGCCGCCCAACGTCGTCGAGACCGACCCGCGCACCTGGCTGCTGCTGGCGACCGGGCGGCTCGACTGGGCCGCCGCCCTGGAGCGCGGGGCGCTCACCGCCTCCGGCTCCCGCTCGGACGTTTCGCCGTGGCTCCCGCTGGTCCGGATCGACGAGCCGTGACCGAACCTGCACGTCGCGTCGACGGCCGGTCCGAGGATGAGATGGCGGACACGCATCGGGGCGGAGTTGGGCCGGTTGCCACCTGTTTACACTGAGGTGTAACTCCGGCTTCGTCCTTCAGGGAGTTCTCGGTGGTCACCGACCGGCCCGAACCGGCAAACGCAAGTACCCCAACGGATCTCTCCAGCCTCGAGCGCGACATCCCCCGCGAGGAATGCGGCGTCTTCGGCGTCTGGGCACCCGGCGAAGAAGTCGCCAAGCTCAGCTTCTACGGGATCTTCGCCCTCCAGCACCGCGGGCAGGAGGCCGCCGGCATCGCCGTCGGCGATGGCTCGCAGGTGCTCGTCTACAAGGATCTCGGCCTGGTCAGCCAGGTCTTCACCGAACAGACCCTGGCGTCGCTGCGCGGCCACGTCGCCGTCGGGCACGCCCGGTACTCGACGACCGGCGGCGGCAGCTGGGAGAACGCCCAGCCGACCTTCCGCACCACGGCCACCGGCAACGGCCTGGCCCTGGGTCACAACGGGAACCTGGTCAACACCGCCGAGCTGCTGGAACGGGTCGTCGCCGAGGGCGTCGACACCACGGCCAACACGTCCTCGCCGGCCAACGGCTGCGAGCGGGCCACCAGCGACTCCGACCTGGTGACCGGCCTGCTGGCCGCGCTCGCCGTGGACAAGGGTCTCGAACAGGCCGCGATGGAGCTGTTCCCGACGGTCCGCGGCGCGTTCTCGATGGTGTTCTGCGACGAGCAGACGCTCTACGCGGTGCGCGACCCGCAGGGCGTTCGCCCGCTGGTGCTCGGCAGGCTGGAACGCGGCTGGGTGGTGGCCAGCGAGACGGCCGCGCTGGACATCGTCGGCGCGTCGTTCGTCCGCGAGGTCGAGCCCGGCGAACTGCTCGCCATCGACGGGGACGGGCTGCGCTCCCAGCACTTCGCCAGCCCGAAGCCGAAGGGCTGCATCTTCGAGTACGTCTACCTGGCCCGCCCCGACACCACGATCTCCGGCCGCTCGGTGCACGGCACCCGCGTCGAGATCGGCCGCCGGCTGGCCAAGGAGCACCCGGTCGACGCCGACCTCGTGATCCCGGTGCCCGAGTCCGGCACGCCCGCCGCGATCGGCTACGCGCAGGCCTCCGGCATCCCCTACGGCAACGGCCTGGTGAAGAACTCCTACGTCGGCCGGACCTTCATCCAGCCGTCGCAGACGATCCGCCAGCTCGGCATCCGGCTCAAGCTGAACCCGCTGCGCGAGGTGATCCGCGGCAAGCGGCTGGTCGTGGTGGACGACTCGATCGTCCGCGGCAACACCCAGCGCGCCCTGGTCCGGATGCTCCGCGAGGCCGGCGCGATCGAGGTGCACGTCCGGATCGCTTCGCCGCCGGTGAAGTGGCCGTGCTTCTACGGCATCGACTTCGCCTCCCGCGCCGAACTGGTCGCCAACGGCCTGGACATGGACGGGGTGCGCCGCTCCATCGGCGCGGACAGCCTCGGCCACGTCTCGCTGGACGGGCTCGTCGCCGCCACCGAACAGCCCCGCACCCGGCTGTGCGCGGCCTGCTTCGACGGTGACTACCCGATCCCGCTGCCGGAGGACGCCCGGATCGGCAAGTACCTGCTGGAGGGCCTCAACCAGGCCGAACGCGGTGTCGCAGGGCCGGCCGAACCGGTGCTGCCGAGCAGCTACGGCGCGGCCGACGCGCTGCAGCGGCCCTGAGAATCGCACCGTTCCCGCACCCGGGTTCGCCATCGGCGCGTAGCGTTGTCCGTGCTACACATGCGCGTCCGGCGAACCGAAACTCGCACCAAGATGTGGAGCCAGTCGTGTCCGAAGACCTGCTCGCAGGGTCTGCCCAGACCGGTAGTCCGAAAGCCACCTACGCCGCCGCGGGCGTGAGCATCGAGGCCGGTGACGAGGCGGTCGAGAAGATGCGCCCGTGGGCGAAGCGCGCGACCCGGCCGGAGGTGATCGGCTCGCTCGGCGGCTTCGCCGGGCTGTTCCAGCTCAAGCTCGACCGCTGGAAGGAGCCGGTGCTGGCCTCCTCCACGGACGGCGTGGGCACCAAGCTGGCCGTCGCGCAGGCCATGGACGTGCACGACACGGTCGGCATCGACCTGGTCGCGATGGTGGTGGACGACCTGGTGGTGTGCGGCGCCGAGCCGCTGTTCCTGCAGGACTACATCGCGGTCGGCAAGGTCGTGCCGGACCGCATCGCCGACCTGGTCAAGGGCATCTCGGAGGGCTGCGTGCAGGCCGGCTGCGCGCTGCTGGGCGGGGAGACCGCCGAGCACCCCGGCATGATGGCGCCCGGCGAGTACGACATCTCGGCCACCGGCGTCGGCGTGGTCGAGGCGGACGCGATGCTCGGCCCGGACAAGGTCCGCCCGGGCGACGTGGTGATCGCGATGGGTTCGTCGGGCCTGCACTCCAACGGCTTCTCGCTGGCCCGGCACGTGCTGCTGGACATCGCCCGGATGCCGCTGGAGGGCCACGTCGAGGAGTTCGGCCGGACCCTCGGCGAGGAGCTGCTCGAACCGACCCGGATCTACGCCAAGGACTGCATGGCGCTGGCGGCGGAGGCGGGCGTGCGGACGTTCGCGCACGTCACCGGCGGCGGGCTGGCGCAGAACCTGGCGCGGGTGATCCCGTCGGGGCTGACCGCGGTGCTGGACCGGGGCAGCTGGACGCCGGACCCGGTGTTCCGGCTGATCGCCCAGCGCGGCCGGGTCGAGGCCGACGAGATGGAACGCACCTTCAACATGGGTATCGGCATGGTCGCGGTGGTGACGGCCGAAGACGTGGACCGCGCCCTCGCGGTGCTCACGGCCCGCCACGTGCCGGCCTGGGTCCTCGGCGAGATCGTCAAGCAGCCCACCGTCGAAGGCACCACGGAAGAAGACCGAGTGATCCTCCGCGGCAACCACCCGCGCTTCTGAGAAAGCCTGTTTCCAGGCTCGTTCTGCGTGGCGGTGCGGGTAGCGGAACCTCAGGCGCCTTCTCGCTGTGGGATCCCCGACTCATGAATGCCAATTCACCACGTCGGGGCTGTCCTCGCGAGAAGACGCCTGAGAACCCGCGGCGGTGCGAGTTCGTAGGTGGGCTAAGCGGCTGCGCCGCTTCAAAGATCTAGCTGACGCCGGGCGCGGTTCGGGTTCTGTCCCGGGCCGCGCCCGAAACATGTGATCGCGGCCGGGAATCCTGATGGGGTTTCGGTCGTTGAACCGATTGCCGGCGTGCGCGTGTGCCCCCGGGCTCCAACTACCGCCTGCTGGGAATACCGTTCGGCTGGAGCCCAGCAGCGCCACTCGCCGAGAGGCGGCCCGCGCGCGCCGGCTTCGTCTTGCCCGCCGGACTTCCGCGCGCGTTCGCCTTCTCGCTCAGGCCTTTTCGGACGGCAGCACACAGACGTGAGTGGCGTCGCCGGTGAACCCGGCAACGCCACTCGCGGTGCTCCTCCTATGTGGGACTTGCGAACTCGTCAACCCCACCCGCTCCTTGACATCGGGTCAGACGAACGACTCCGACGTACCTCGCCATCGAGCGAACAGCGTTCAACCGCTGTCCCCGTGGAGAAGTGCTTCAACGTCGGTCGTAGTCGTAGTCGTCGTACCCATCGTCGCGCGAGTCATCGCGGTCCTCACGGGACCACTCGCCGGACTCCGAGACGGACAGCTCGCGCTGCAACGCCTCTATGTCCATGGACGGGGAACTGTACTTCAGCTCGCGGGCCACCTTCGTCTGCTTGGCCTTAGCCCGGCCGCGCCCCATGGCTCGACCCCCTCGCACAGGGTTGCGGGGCGGACAGGGGAATGTCGGCCCCGCATGATCTCGACAACTTTTCCTGTAACTACCGTACCGTGTCGAGGCGGTTCAACGCGACGTGGTGCCATGACTGAGTGCCCGTGTCTTGGGTGACGTCCAACTCTCCCCCTCCGAGGGCCCTTCCCATCCCTGTTTTCGCTGCCCGGAGAGCCAGCCGCAGGCGGTCCCGGAGCGCATGACACGATGCTCGCTGTGCCAGAGCCGTTCGTCGCCTACCTGAGGGTGTACGAGCCCCTGTCGGCCTTCGACCCGCCGCTGCGCGAGGAGCTCGAGGCGGCCGTCGCGCAGGGGCCGGTCGACCCGTTCGACGCCGGAGTGCGGGAGCAGGACGTCTGGCTGCGCAGCCAGCTCGCCTCGCCGCCCCGGCTGCTGCCCGGCGAGACCGCCGACGGCGCGGTCGCGGGCGTCGGCGACGTGCTGGTGCTCGATCCGGCGGACGTGCCGAGCGCGCCGTCGGCCACGGTGGGGCCGGGCCCGCTGGTCTGCCCGCTGGACCTGCGCGGGCGGTCCGCCGCGGCGCTGGTCGGCTTCCTGGGCGATGCGGAGGTCCCGCTGCGGACCGCGGCGCTGCAGGTGCCCGCGGAGAAGGCCAAGGTGCGCGCCACCGCGGTGGTCAGCGAGCTCGCGGGCGGCGGGGTGCACGTGCTGTCGTCCACCTGGACCGTCCCGCTGCCGTGGTTCGTGCTGATCGATCCGACGGAGCGCTGCGTGTTCACCGAGCCGGGCCGGCGCCGGGTGTGCTGGCGGGCGGCGATGGCCGACGCGCGGCGCAGGGTCGCCCGGGCGCACTCGATCGGCCGGAAGTCCATCGGCGAGGAAGGGCCGACGCGGATCCTGCGGGAGACCGGCCGCTGGCTGGAGCGCTTCCACCCGCACTCGGCGGTGGAGCTGGACTACGGCGGCCTGGTGCAGCTGATGACGTCCAGCGATCTGGACGCGGACACGTCGGCGGAGGACGTGCACGCGATCGTCGACGCGATGGAAGCCGACGACGCCGAAGACGTCGCGACCCACTACGAATCCCTGCGGGACTTCTGGGCGGAATTCGCCGCTCGCGAACGCCACAACTGACGACGAACGCACCACGCGCCTCCCTCGCGGCGGCGCTAGCGGGTCCGTGAGTGTTTTGGGGCGTACAGCAGCACCCCAGAACACTCACAGCCGGACGTCAGGGGCGGCAGGTGATCTCGCCGTTCAGGACGGCGAACCAGCCGTCTTCGGCGGCGATCCAGGTGTGCCAGGCCGCCGCCAGCTCCTCCAGTTCCTCGCGCGTCGTCAGGCCGTGTGCGAGGGCCTGTTCGGCGAAGGACGACCGGCGGATGCGGTCCGCCCACAGGTTGCCCCACCAGGAGCGGTCTTCGGGCGCCGCGAAGCACCACGCCGACGCCGTGCACGTGATGTCCTCGAAGCCCGCCTCCAGCGCCCAGGCCTTGAGGTACCGGCCGCCGTCCGGGAAGGCCTGGTTGCTCTGCGCCACCTGCCGGTACAGCTCCAGCCAGCGGTCCAGGCCCGGGTTGTCCGGCGACCAGCGCATGCCGCCGTAGTCCGCGTCGCGGGCCGCCACGACGCCGCCCGGCTTGCACACGCGCCGCATTTCCCGAAGCGCGGCAGGCGGATCGGTCAGGTGCTGCAGCACCTGGTGGGCGTGCACGACGTCGAAGGAGTCGTCGGCGTAGGGCAGGCGGTAGACGTCGGCGTTGGCGAAGGCGATGTTGTCCAGGCCGCGTTCGGCGGCTCCGACTCGGGCGATCTCCAGCGGCTCGTCGACGTTGTCGATGCCCAGCACCTCGCCGGGGCCGACCAGGGCGGCGAAGTCCAGCGTGATGGTGCCCGGTCCGCAGCCGATGTCGAGCACGCGGGTGCCCGGCCGCAGGTGCGGGATCAGGTAGGAGGCGGAGTTCTCGGCGGTCCGCCAGCGGTGCGACCGCAGCACGCTCTCGTGGTGTCCGTGGGTGTAGGTGTCCGGCTGCGCACTCATGACATCCATCTCAAAATATGGGAGATCAGTACCAATATGTGAGCGTACTCCGGGGAAAGCCCAGTTGGGAAGAAAAAAGCTCGTGAGCATTCGATCCGGTTCTTGCCGGATCGAACGCTCACGAGCTGCGTTCCTGGTGTCTACTTAGGACGCCGTTCGGCGGTCAGGGCCGGTCGCGTTCCTCCGCGAGCCGGTCGTCCACGGATGCCGCGCCCTCGCGGTAGCGGCGGGCGATCTCCGCGTTCAACCGGTCCACCACGCCCTGCACCTCCCGGCGGCGCTGGGACACCGAGTCCTCCTCCGCGGTGTAGGCGCCGAGGGCCTGGTCGAGCTTGGCCTCCGACAACGACATCACGTCCGAGAGGTCGACATCGGAGATCAGCGCCTCGACGTGCCTGCGGTGCGCCTCGGCCCGCGACGGCTCGGTCGTCTGGTAGCGGCCGGAACCGGCCGCCGGCCCGACGGCGTTGTCCGACAGGATGTTCACCAGCTGCTCGACGACCGAGGCGGATCCGCCCTCGCGGCGCCGCCGCTGCTCGGCGCGCACGATGTCGATCCGCGCGTGCAGAACCCGGCGCAGGTAGGAGAGATCCGTTTCCTCCTGCGCTGCTTCGTCCCGCAACGCGCGCACCTCGCCGAGCGTGCGCTGTTCGATATCGCTGGTGTAGTCCGGGGCCAGGACCCTGTCGATTCGGCGCCGTCCACCCGGGCGGACTTCGATCACGTGGCCATCCTCCGGCAATTCTGTGCAGTTCGCCAACAGTTCGGGTGATGTTGTTGCAACAACGGTGCTCCCCCCGCCGCGTTGGATCACGCGCGGGGTGGCGCCTCCAGACATACCCGCTTCGTCAACTACCGGCCGCGCAGCCCCTGGGCCGCGATCCGCCCCGGCGGCTCGCCGGTGTCCGGCGGCACCGAGTCCGGATCCACCGCGGCCGCCACCGCGCGATCCTGTTCCGGATCGCCGGCGACCAGTTCGCCGTCCACCGGCGCCGACCGCTTGAGCAGCGCCAGCGCCACCGGACCGAGCTCGTGGTGCTGCACCACGCTGCCCACCCGGCCGACCTTGCGCTCGCCGAGCCACACCGGATCACCGGTCTCCGGCAGGATCTCCGCCGAACCGTCCAGGTGCAGCAGGACCATCCGCCGCGGCGGCTTTCCGACGTTGTGCACCTTGGCGACGGTTTCCTGACCGCGGTAGCAGCCCTTGGCCACGTGCGCCGCCACGTGCACCCAGCCGAGCTCGTGCGGGATCGCGCGCTCGTCGGTGTCCAGCCCGACCCGCGGCCGCAGCGCCTCCACCCGCAGGGCCTCGAAGGCGAGCGTGCCGGAGGGCCGGATGCCGGCGTCGGTCAGCTTCGTCCACCACTCCACCAGCGATGCGCGCGGCACCACGAGGTCGATGGTGGGCAGCGCGCGGAACGGCACGTACCGGCTGAAACCGCCGCCGGGCAGGGATTTCACCTCGTACGGCTTCGACGGCACCGGCGCGAACTGGGCGAGGATGCCGCCCGCGTCCGGGCCGACGGCGGTCAGCACCGCGAACTCCTCGGTGGCGTCCCGAGGCTCCACTTTGGACCAGAAGCGCATGGCGTCGAGGTACTCCAGCAGCGACTGCCTGCCGTCCACGCCCATCGTCGGTAACGCGCTGGTGGCCTGGGCCCCCGCATCGGCGTCCAGGTAGACGACCCCGTCGTGGTGCGCGACGAGCACGTGGCAGTCGACGCGGCCCTGGCTGTCCAGCACCAGCGCCTCGGTGCCCTGCCCGTCCGGCAGCTCCGTCAGGTGCTGCGAGAGCACCAGGTGCAGCCAGCTCAGCCGCTCTTCGCCGGGCACCGCGATGACCTGCCGGTGCGAGCGGTCCACCAGCACCGCGGAGCGGGTCGCCGACCGCTGCTCGGCGAACGGGTCGCCGAAGTGCCAGGGCACACCGGCGTCCACCGCATCCTCCGGCGCGGGCACCGCACCCGGCAGGTCCAACAGGGGTGAGCTCATCGGCGCTCCTCGGCGGCGTCGGCGTTGCGGCAGTTCCGGCAGGTGCCGGACAGGGCCAGGTGGGTGGCGTCCAGGGCGAACCCGAACCGCGCGAGCAGATCGCGGCACAGGTCGTCCAGCAGCTCCGTCGAGACCTCGTCGATGGTCCCGCAGCGGTGGCACGCCAGGTGGACGTGCTCGTGCTCCTCGACGGAGTAGGTCGGCGCGCCGTGCCCCAGGTGCGTGTGCCGCACCAGGCCCAGCTCCTCGAGCAGGTCCAGGGCGCGGTAGATCGTCGTGATGTTGACCGTCGATGCGGTGCCCTGCACGCGCCGGCAGACCTGCTCCGGCGTCGCGTGCCCGAGCTCGCGCACCGCGTCCAGCACCAGCTGGCGCTGCGGTGTCATCCGCATGCCGCGTTGGTGCAAGGTGCTGCGCAGCGATCCCTGGTCGCTCAATGCCCGCTCCTGTGCTCGGCGCGCTTGAAGTTCCTTCGATCGTAACTCCGTGCCGGAATGCTCGGATCGGCTCGTTGAGCGGGGTGGGTGGTGTTGCCGGCCGCGTGCGCGGGGCGGCCGTTGTCTCCGGCGCGGAGGTTCTAGGCTTCCGGCATGCGCGTACTGGCACTTTTGGACGGGACCCTCGTTGATCCGGAGGCACCGCTGTTCCGCGCCGACGACCTCGGCGTGATGCGCGGCGACGGCATCTTCGAGACGATCCTGGTCGCCGACCGGAAGCCGAGGGAACTCGGGCCACACCTCGACCGGCTGGAGCGCTCCGCCGGCCTGATGCAGATTCGGCTGCCCGAGCGCGCCGCGTGGGAGCGCGTCGTGCAGACGGTCATCGACAACTGGCCGTGGGACACCGACCCGCAGATGGCGCTGAAGCTCGTGTGCACCCGCGGCGTCGACGGCGGCGACGGCACCCCCAACGGCTTCGCGATGGGCATGCAGATCGGCCCCGACACGCTGCGCAAGCGCGCCGAAGGCGTCGCGGCGGTGACGCTGGAGCGGGGCTACGCGCCGGACCTGATGGACCGCGCGCCCTGGCTGCTGCTGTCCGCGAAGACCCTGTCGTACGCGGTGAACATGGCCGCGATGCGGGAGGCCGAGTCGCGCGGCGCGGACGAGGTGATCTTCACCGCCACCGACGGTTCGGTGCTGGAGGGGCCGACCTCGACGGTCGTGCTCGCGCAGGGCCGCACGCTGCTGACCACGCCGCCCAGCTCGGGCATCCTCAAGGGCACCACCCAGGGCGCGCTGTTCCGCGCCGCGGAGCAGGCGGGCTGGAAGACCGAGGTGGCGAAGTTCCCGGCCTCGGCGCTGTTCGAAAGCGACGGCGTGTGGCTGGCGTCGAGCGTCCGGCTGGTGACCCAGGTGCACACCATCGACGGCACCGCGGTCAAGACCGATGCCGACCTGCACGCCGAGATCAACCGCCTCTACGAGTCCAACTACTGATCACCGGCACCGGTGACCGACCGGCCGCAATTTCAATGGAAATCAGACCTTCGATTTCAATGGAAATTGCGGCCGGACGGCGTGTCGGTCCGCGACACGCCGAAGGTTGTGGATGACTCCCGCAAGTTCCATTGAAATTGGACCTTCGATTTCAATGGAACTTGCGGTCCCACGAGGTCAGCCCATGGTCTTCTGGCCGTCGATGGTCTCGCGGATGATGTCGGCGTGGCCCGCGTGCTGGGCGGTCTCCGCCGCGATGTGCAGGAGCGCCCGGCGCACCGTCCAGCGCTGGCCCTTCTCCTCCTGCCAGGGGGCGTCCGGCAGGAGGTGGGAGAGGTCCAGGTCCGGCAGGGTCGCGACGATCTCGTCGGTCCGCTCCGCCACCTCCGCGTACTCCGCCAGCAGCGATTCCAGAGTTTCCTCGTCGGTCGGGTGGAAGGTCGCCGCCTGCTCGGCGAACGCCGCCTCGTCGTAGGCGTCGAACTTGCGGCCGTTGCGGATGAAGTCGGACCAGCCCCGCTCGACCTCGGTCACGTGCTTGATCAGCCCGCCGAGGCACAATTCGCTCTTGGTCGGCCGCAGGCGGGCCTGTTCGTCGGTGAGGTTCTGCACCGTGTGCCGCAGGAAGCCGCGGTGCGCCCGCAGGAGTTCCAGGATGTCGGCGCGCTCGCCGGTGAGGGTGCTGGTCATGCTCTGCCTGCCTCGGGTTCGTCGGTCAGCTGACCAGAACGTAGCCCGGAGGTCTGACAGGAACGGCCGAGCGGGAGCGTCAGCCGACGACGCGGTCGAGCTTCGCAGACAGGCGCGGCTGCAGCTCGTGCTCCGAGGTGGCCCGCTCCTCGACGTAGGCCAGCGAGCCTTCGACGACGCCGTAGAGCCGGGTGGCCGCCGTGACGTCTTCGCTGGTCGGAGTGCGCAGGACCGCGTCGGTGCCGAAGTGCCAGGTGGTCTGGCCCTGCGGCTTGCCGAAGAACATCTCGGCGACGCCGGTCTCGTGCAGGATCATCAGCTCGATGGTGTCGTCCGCCTGGGGGCGCAAGAAACCCACCTCGCGGAACGCGGGCGCGACGACCTTGCCGCCCTCGCCGTCGAGCCGCCACGCGCGGCTCTCGTAGGTCAGGAACGGGCGGCCGTCGTGCGCGATGGTCACCTGCTGGACGAACCAGTACGACTCGTCGAGCGACGGGTGCGACGCCTCGCCCTCGCCGCGCCACACGCCGACCAGCGGCAGCAGTGCGAGGCAGGCGTCGTTCAGCGACGGGCCCATCCGCAGGTTGGCGGTGTCGCCGACGCCGGGCAGGTCGTCGTACTCCGGGACGTTGCGGTCCCGGGTCAGCTTGGCGCGCTCCTCGGCCGCGGCGACCGCGGCGTCGCCGCTGCCGCGCTGTGGTTCGTTCGGCGTAGCAGTCATCGCGTCGAGATTACCGGGAGCCCCTGATCAGTCGCTGTGCAGGCGGTACACCACGTAGCAGGCGAACCAGATGGTGGCCAGCGCGGCGAGCCCGACGAGGGTGACGAGACCGTAGTGCAGGAAGTCGATAAGTTCCACGCGCAAAGGATAACCACCGCGGCGCCCGTCCGGAGTGTGGTGTCGGGCATGATCTGCGGGCGGATACCGCGCCGAACTGCGCTGGGCCGACAGCAGGGACGGGGATCACATGGACTTCGAGACGTTGCGCGAGCGGGCGCTTGCCTTCCGCGAGGATCTGCTGGCGCGCAAGGACAAGATCGCGCCGGCCGACTTCGGCTGGTACCCGTACGACACGATGGCGAACATCTTCCACCTGGACGCGCTGCTGACCGGCGAGCAGCGCTCAGTGTTCGACCGGATCGCGGGCACCCGGATCGCGGACATCGGCGCGGCCGACGGCGACTTCGGCTTCTTCCTGGAGGCCGAGCTGGGCTGCCAGGTGGACGTGATCGACAACGCGCCGACGAACTTCAACGGGCTGCGCGGCGCGCGCCGGCTCGTCGAGGAGCTGGACTCCGGCGTGCAGGTGCACGAGATCGACCTGGACGCGCAGTTCCGGCTGCCCGCCGAGCACTACGGCGCGGTGTTCTTCCTCGGCCTGCTCTACCACCTGAAGAACCCGTACTTCGTGCTGGAGGAGCTGGCCAAGCGCGCCGATCTGTGCTTCGTGTCGACCCGGGTCGCGCAGGTCGCGCCGGACGGCACCCGGGTCCAGCAGCTGCCGGTGGCGTACCTGCTGGACCCGGCCGAGGCCAACAACGACGCGACGAACTTCTGGATCTTCAGCGAGACGGGCCTGCGCCGGCTGTTCGACCGCACCGGCTGGGAGGTCGTGGACTTCACGACGGTCGGCTGCCAGGAGGACTCCGACCCGCGTTCCCAGGACCGCGACGAACGGGCCTTCGCCCTGCTCCGGTCCAAGTCCGCCCGCTGACCACAGTGGACGAAGGGCGCCCCGCACCGAACCGGTGCGGGGCGCCCTTCGCGTTGGGAAGAACTCAGGCGACGGCGATGTCCACCGCGTGCACGCCCGGTCCGCTGGTGGTGACCGCGGCCTGGCCCTTGCCCTCGCGGTGGAGGGCCCGGACCGTCCAGTCGCCCGGGGCGGCGTAGAAGGTGAAGTCACCCTCCGGTGAGGAGACGACCTCCGCAGTGAACTCGCCCGAGGAGTCCAGCAGGCGGACGAAAGCCCCGCCGACCGGCGCGCTACCGGCCAGCACCTTGCCCGTCACGATGACCTGGTCGGTGTCCTCGGCGACCGCCGTGCCCGACTGTTGCGGCGCTCCGCATCCGCTCATGCTCAACTCTCCTCGATCTCGTCCGCGTCCTGGTGGTCGCTTCGCCCGTGTCTACTTTTTGTTGCTATAGAAGCGAAAAGTAGACACGGGTCGGAGCGTGCGACGCGGTGCGAACAGTTTCAGTTCTTGGCCGCTTCGGCGGGGTTTTCGATCGGGACGCCGACGAGCGAGCCGTACTCGGTCCACGAGCCGTCGTAGTTCTTGACGTTGGCGTTGCCCAGCAGCTCGCGGAGCACGAACCAGGTGTGCGAGGAGCGCTCGCCGATCCGGCAGTAGGCGATGGTGTCCTTCGACGTGTCGAGCCCGGCGTCCTGGTAGATCTCGGTCAGCTCGTCGTCGGACTTGAAGGTGCCGTCCTCGTTCGCGGCCTTGCTCCACGGCACGTTGATCGCCGACGGGATGTGCCCGGCGCGCTGCGCCGACTCCTGCGGCAGGTGCGCCGGGGCCAGCAGCTTGCCCGCGAACTCGTCGGGCGAGCGGACGTCGACCAGGTTCTTGTTGCCGATGGCGTCCACGACCTCGTCGCGGAACGCGCGGATCGAGGTGTCCGGCTCCTGCGCCTTGTAGGTGGTCGCGGCCTTGTTCGGCTCGTCCTTGGTCAGCTCGCGGCCGTCGAGCTCCCACTTCTTGCGGCCGCCGTCGAGCAGCTTGACGTCACCGTGCCCGTACAGCTTGAAGTACCAGTACGCGTACGCGGCGAACCAGTTGTTGTTGCCGCCGTACAGGATCACCGTGTCGTCGTTGCTGATTCCCTTGGCGGACAGCAGCTTCTCGAAGCCCTCGCGGTTGACGAAGTCGCGGCGGACGTGGTCCTGGAGCTCGTTCTTCCAGTCCAGCTTGATGGCGCCCGGGATGTGCCCGCCGTCGTAGGCGGTGGTGTCCTCGTCCACCTCGGCGAACACCACGCCGGCGGTGTTCAGGTTCTGTTCGGCCCACTCGGTGGAAACCAGGACCTCTGCGCGGCTCATCGAGCGACTCCTTCGTTGATCTTCGGTGGTTCAGCGGGTGTCTGATGTGGACGCCCCGACGGGCGCGACGCGCCGGAGCAAGAGGTACATCTGGCAGCCGAGGCAGTAGCCGAACACCGCGTTGAGCAGCGCCGCCACCAGGGCGAACGCGTTCGCGACGAGGCCCAGCGTCGTCCACTCGGCGGCGTAGCCGATGGTGGCCACCAGCGCGAAGGCGAAACCGACCCCCTGGGAGAACCGGACCGGTGCCGGTTCTTCGCGTTCGGCCGGATCGACGGGCGCGAGGCGCGGTTGCACTGCCTGCCGGAACACGTAACCCCACGGGTTGAGCCGCATTCCGAGGAACGCGCACATCCCGAACAGCACCATCTGTGCGGCGAGCACCCGCCAACTCGCGGTGACCAGCCCGAGCGCGAGGATCACGCTGGTCATCGCGGCGGTGAAGCGGACGCCACGCGGGTCGAGCGTTGCGGCGGACATGGGGCCTCCTGACTCAGTGGACTTCGACTGCCGAGTCCGTCAGGCGGTTTCGGAGAGCACACCCCAGCCACGCGCGGCCGTGCGATGTGCAAGACGTACTACCGCCCGGTCAGTGCCCGCAACACAGGCTGCTACCCACGCGGCAAAGGTCCACCGCGCGCCTCCGGGTCAGCAGTACATGCACGGACCGGAGGTTACCGGCTAGACCGATCGGCGGGAAGGTCGTTCACAGGGTGAGACGGCGAGCGGTGGGCCTTGCCGGGCGGCGGGGAACGTGATCGCGCTGCCAATCGGCGGTGTGATCACGGGTGCTCAAGGGCGTGGGAAATCGCCCGGATGGACCAGCGTCACGCGAGGTGGGGTTGCAGGGCGGTGGCGAGTTCGTCCCGGCGCGGGACGCCTCCGACGCGGAACAGCTCCCGGCCCGCGTCGTCGAGCACGAGCGTCGTCGGGGTGCGGTGCACCCCGAGCGGCGTCGACCACTCCGGGTGATCCGTGAGGTCGACCTCCACGTGGCGCACGCCCTCCGTGCGCCCGACGAAGTCGGACAGCAGGATGCGGGTGTGCCGGCAGGGCGCGCAGAACGTGGTGGACAGCTGCAGCAGCGTCACCTTGGCGTCGGTGTCCGGGGCGTCGGCGAGCTGCTGCCGCAGGCCCTCGGGAAGCTTGTCGAACATGCTCTCCTCGCCGCCGGTCGCCTTGCGCACCTTGCCTTCCCCGGCCCGCCACACCAGGCCGAACACCGCGGCGACGGCGACGGCGATCAGCAGCGCCCAGGTGCCCGCGTTCACCCCGTGGTCACCCCGCCGGCGTTGATGGTGACGTTCTCGGCGATGCCCTCGATGACCAGCGCGCCCCGCTCGACGCGCACCGCGGTCGGCTTGATCTCGAACGGCAGCATCCCCGGGTCGAGGGTGGTGCTGAACTGCTTGAGCACCGACTGCTCGAACAGCTTCGGCAGCTCGATGCGGCCCAGCGCGCTGTTGTTCAGGTCCAGCTTCCGCGGCTCGATCTTCATCTTGTCGTCGACCAGGGACAAGACCGCGATGACCCGCACCTTGTTGTCGGAGCCCGCGATGTTCACGGTGCCGTCCAGCTGGACCACGGCCTTGGTGTCGTCGGTGCCCGCCGCGAGCTGCTCGTCGGCGCTGCTGATGTTGCCGTCGTCGTCGGCCAGCGCGTCCTTGGGGGCCGGCTCGATCGTCAGGTCCTGGATGCCGATCAGCCGCGCGATGTCGGAGGCCTTCAGCTTCACCCGGCCGACGAGCTGGTCGACGGTGATGTGGTCGGCGGTGCCGGAGATCACGTCGGCGGTGGACACCCGCGCGCCGTGCAGGTCGGCCTCGATGCCGACCTCGTTGAGCTGACCGACCTGCACCGCGTTGGCGGCCAGCTGCACGTCGCGGTAGTTCCCGGCGATGACCTGGGTGAGGAACGGGAACCCGTTGATCCGCACGTCCGGGTTCTCGCGGAGCTGCATCTGCTCGGCGAGCCGCTTCGACACCTGGTACTCGGCGATCGCGGCTGCGCCGAAGTCGGCGCCCACCAGGAGGCCGACGATGATCACGAGGGCGATGGCGAGCTTCTTCACCGAGCGGTCCGTTTCTCGTCGGGGCAGCGGGCCGGTGGCCTTCGGGATCTAGCGGCCACCACGATCGGGTGGCCCCACTGTATCGGCCGCCCAGCCGGCGATGCGGTCCACCAATTCGGCGCTGGTCGAGCTCTCGGCGTGTCGCATGCCCGGGACCAGCCAGAACTCGCCGCCGCCCGCCTCGCTGAGCGCCACCGCGTCGGCCACCGGGAAGTAGTGGTCCTGGTCACCGTGCACGACCAGCAGCGGCACCGGGATGCGCGGCGCCAGCTCGATCGGCGAGATCGGCACGTCCGGCCAGGGCGGGGCGAGGCGGACGCCGAGCAGCCGGGCGCTCCAGCGGCCGTGCGGCTGCTCGAGCAGCCAGTGCACCCTGCGCATCGCGGGCGTCTCGCGGACCCACCAGCGCGCCGGGCTGCTCACCGAGATCACCGCGTCCGGCGGCGTGGACAGCGCCGCGTGCCGCAGCACCACCGAGCCGCCCAGCGAGAACCCGACGGTGACCACCTTGCGGCAGCCGAGCTCGCGGAGGCGCTCGACGGCGGCGGCGATGTCCAGCGCTTCGGCGGGCCCGACGGTGGTGCGGCCGCCGGAGCGGCCGTGCCCGCGGAAGTCGACCGCGAGCACCGGGGCGTGGCTCGCCAGCCGTTCCAGCACCCGCCGCACGGCGGGCTTGCGCACGTGGTTGGTGAAGCCGTGGCCGACCACGAAACCGAGGTCCGCGGGCAGGCCCGGACCGGGGTAGAGCAGCCCGCGCAGCGGCGTGCCGTCGGCGGCGGTGAGAGTGACGTGGCGCACCCGACACATGCCCGTAACAAATGGTCGCCCACCGTTCACAAATGTGATGCCGCCGGTTGGACCTGGGTTTTTCCGCCGCATTTCGGTTATTCTCCTTGCCATCCACAGGCAACGACGCCGGGCCGTCCCCCGATTGCGGATGGCCGCTCTCCCACCGGTCGTCGGTGTTTCTCGCCTTGGGACGGAGGCCCCTCTGATGAGCTCCGAACTACTCCTGCTTACCAGTGAATCCGAGTGCGAAGCGGTGCTGCCCGCGCTGGCGCTGCTGCCGCACCGGGTCCGCACCCTGCCCGCCGATCCAGGCGCCATCCTCTCCGGCGGCGCGCACGACGTGATCATCGTCGACGCCCGCAACGACCTGGTCGGCGCGCGCGACCTGTGCCGCCTGCTGGCGGCCGGGGACGTGCCGGTGGTCGCCCTGGTGAACGAGGGCGGGCTGGTCACGATCAGCGCCGAGTGGGGCGTGGACGACATCCTGCTGCCGACCACCGGCCCGGCGGAGATCGACGCCCGCCTGCGGCTGCTGGTGTCGCGGCGCACCAGCGCGGGCTCCGGCGGCGACGGTTCGCTGAGCGTCGGCGACCTGGTGATCGAGGAGGCGACCTACACGGCGCGGCTGAAGGGGCGGGCGCTGGAGCTCACCTACAAGGAGTTCGAGCTGCTCAAGTACCTCGCCCAGCACGCGGGCCGGGTGTTCACCCGGGCCCAGCTGCTGCAGGAGGTGTGGGGCTACGACTTCTTCGGCGGCACCCGCACGGTCGACGTGCACGTGCGGCGACTGCGCGCGAAGCTCGGCCCGGAGCACGACTCGATGATCGGCACGGTCCGCAACGTGGGCTACAAGTTCGTCCGCCCGAGTCGCGGCGGCTCCGCGCGGGCGGCCGAGCAGGCGCACCCGGAGCTCGAAGCGATCGAGCGCGAGACGGTCGACGCGTACTGATCCACCCGCGAAGGCGCCTCCGGTCGATCCGGCCGGAGGCGCCTTCGCGCATTCCGGGCGATCCCCGGTCGAATTGTTGATCTTCGTCCGGTGCCGGGTTCCCGATTCCGCCTGAAATCGGGGCGTCCGATTTCGGGCGGAATCGGAAGTAACTGGACTTCTCTTCCGCATCATGGAATCATTCGGTGGTGATTCACCGCTGCAGGGCGCAATTTCGCGAGAAATTGACGTTCCCCGAGTGATGGTCGATTTCTCGCGAAATTCCGCCCGCCCGGAGACGGCCACGCGGGGTGATCGAGGTCAGGCGCGGGCGCGGTGGCGCCAGGCCCAGACGGCGGCGCCGAGCGCGAAGCAGGCGAGCCCGCTGAGCACCGATGCCCACGGCAGCGCGAACGCCAGAACCACGCAGCCGACGAGGCCGAGCACCGGGAGCGCGCGCGGGAACCAGCGCTGGTCGCTGGGCAAGGTGAACGCCGAAGCGTTGGCGATCGCGTAGTACACCAGCACGCCGAACGACGAAAAGCCGATCGCACCCCGCAAGTCCGTGACGAACACCAGCACGACGACAGCCGCGACGATCGCCAGCTCCGCGCGGTGCGGACTCGCGAAGCGCGGGTGCACCGCGGCCAGCGGAGCGGGCAGATCGCGCTCCCGGGCCATCGCCAACGTCGTCCGGCCCACCCCGGCGAGCAGCGCGAGCAACGAGCCGAGCGCGGCAATCCCGGCGCCGACCACCGCAACCGGCGCCAGCTGCGACAAGCCGCCGGCGCGCACCGCGTCGGCCAGCGGAGCCGACGACGCCGCGAGGCCAGCCGGGCCGAGCGCCACCAGCAGCGAAACCGCCACCACGAAGTACAGGCACACCACGATCCCGAGCGCGACCGGGATCGCGCGCGGGATCGTCCGCCGCGGATCGCGGACCTCCTCGCCGAGCGTCGCGATGCGGGCGTAGCCCGCGAACGCGAAGAACAGCAGCCCGGCGGACTGCAGGACGCCCAGCGGCGCAGGCGGCGGGGACGCCGAGGCGGCAGCCGAGGCACCCCCGAGCCAGATCGCGAGCAGCGTGCACGCGAGCGCCGCGAGCGTGACCGCGAGCAGGATGCGAGCGAGCTTGGCGGTGCGGGTGACGCCGACGTAGTTCACCGCGCCCAGAGCCGCGGCGAACGCCGCGGCGACGGGCTTGGCGGCGGCGGGGGCGAGGTACTCGGCGGCCGTCAGGGCCATCGCCGCGCACGAGGCCGTCTTGCCGAGCACGAAGCCCCAGCCCGCGAGGTAGCCCCAGAACGGGCCGAGCCGTTCGCGGCCGTAGACGTAGGTGCCGCCCGCCGCCGGGTAGCGGGCCGCGAGGACCGCCGAGCTGCTCGCGTTGCAGAACGCGATGATCGCCGCGATGACCAGGCCGATGATCAGGGCCGATCCGGCCGCTGCCGCCGCCGGGGCGAAGGCGCTGAACAGGCCCGCTCCGATCATGGCCGTCAGCCCGATCGTCACCGCGTCCGCGGTGTTCAGGCGTCGGCGGAGCTCGGTCACGTGATGTTCCTGCGGGGTTTCGGCACCTGCACCGCCCGGTGAGAGGAGTTCGCGGACAAGTCTTAGCGTTCTGCTCGCGTCAACCGCAAGGTTCGTGGGTAACGTCGGTGGCGTGCAGCTGACTTGGCGAAACGGACTGGACAGCAGTGAAGCGGCCGAGGTCATGGCCCTGCTCGAGAAGGCCGAGCAGGCCGACGGGGTGGCCCCGGTCGGCGAACACGTGATCTTGCGCCTGAAGGCGCATCGCGACGTCATCCACCAGATCGAGCCGGTGCAGGCCGACGTGCGCTCCGAGCACTTCGTGGTGCGCGACGCCGGGAGCGTCCTCATCGGGTACGCGCACCTGGACACCGAGCACGAGAAGACCGCCGGTCAGCTCGTCGCCGAGCTGGCCGTGCACCCCGACCACCGCCGCAAGGGCGTCGGCGCCCGCCTCGTCGAGGCGCTGCTGGACCGCGCCGAGCTCTCCCCGGAACCCGCGCCCGACCTGGGCCGCCTGCGGATCTGGTCGCACGGCGAGCACCCCGGCGCGGTGCGGCTGGCCGAGCGCTTCGGGCTCAGCCGGCCCCGCGAGCTGTGGCGGATGGGCCGGGACCTCGCCACCCCGGAGCTGCCCGAGCCGGAGCTCGCGGAAGGCGTGCGGATCCGCACCTTCCGGCCCGGCCGGGACGAACCCTCCGTGGTCGAGGTCAACCATCGGGCGTTCTCCTGGCACCCCGAACAGGGCGGCATGACCGAGCAGGACCTGCGCGCCAAGGAGCGTGAGGAGTGGTTCGACCCCGCCGGGTTCTTCCTCGCCGTGGACGGCAAGGACCGGCTGCTGGGCTTCCACTGGACCAAGGTCCACCCCGACGGCATGGGCGAGGTCTACGTCGTCGGCGTCGATCCGGCCGCGCAGGGCGGCGGGTTGGGTCGGTCACTCACGGTGGCCGGATTGCGTCACCTCCGCGACACTGGATCCCGTCAGGTGATGCTCTACGTCGAAGGTGACAACGCGCCCGCAATCAAGGTCTACCAGCGGTTGGGATTCGAGAAATGGGACACGGACGTGCAATTTGGGCGCTGATCGATCTTTGCCCTGAGTCACCGGGTCACCTGAGAACCGGGCAGCCAATCCCCCGTTCGAATGTGGGCCTGCTTACTTAGCGTGCCTTGTTCACCTCCCGTTCACTTCGATGGCGAAGGCCGTCCACCCCGACTCCCTAGCGTCCCTGGCGAGCGGCAACACGGGCCTGCGCCTGCTCGGCCGCGCAACCGCAGGGTTTCCAACTGGAGGAACGAAGTGAAGATCAAGCGGCACAGCGCTGCGTTCGCCGTTCTCGCCGCGGGCGCGCTCGTGCTCGCCGGCTGCGGATCGGACCAGAACACCCCGCAGGGTGGCGGCAACCCGGCCCTGGACGGCCTCCAGGTCGAGTGCGGCACCAAGCCGGTCTCCGGTGAGGGCTCCTCCGCGCAGAAGAACGCCATGGACGTCTTCGCCCGTGACTACGGCCTGAAGTGCGCCGGTCAGAAGCTCAACTACACCAAGTCGGGCTCCGGCAAGGGTGTCGCCGCCTTCACCGCCGGCCAGATCGACTTCGGCGGCTCCGACTCGCCGCTGAGCGAGGAGAAGGGCGAGGTCGCCAAGGCCGCCGAGCGCTGCCAGGGCAACCCGGCCTGGAACCTGCCGATGGTGTTCGGCCCGGTCGCCATCTCCTACAACCTGCCCGGCGTCACCGACCTGACCCTCAACGCCGACGTGATCGCCAAGATCTACCAGGGCCAGATCAAGAAGTGGGACGACCCGGCGATCAAGGCGCTGAACCCGAACGCGCAGCTGCCCGCCAAGGACATCGTGCCGTTCTTCCGCTCGGACGAGTCCGGCACCACCGAGAACTTCCAGAAGTACCTGACCACCGCCACCGGCGGCACCTGGACCGGCAAGGGCAAGCAGTTCCAGGGCGGCGCCGGCATCGGCCAGGGTCGCGACGGCAGCGACCAGGTCGCGCAGTCGGTGAAGGCCACCGAAGGCAGCATCACCTACGTCGAGTGGTCCTTCCCGAAGAACCTCGGCCTGGGCATCGCCAAGATCGACAGCGGCGCCGGCCCGGTCGAGCTGACCACCGCCAACGTCGGCAAGGCCATCGAGGACGCCGAGATCAAGGGCGAGGGCAACGACCTGCGCGTCAACCTCGACTCGATCTACGGCAACAAGGCCCCGGGCGTCTACCCGATCGTGCTGAACACCTACGAGATCGTCTGCTCCAAGGGCTACGACGCGGAGACCGCGAAGTCGGTCAAGGCGTTCCTGACGGTCGCGGCCAACGCCAACCCGGAGGAGCTGGAGAAGGCCGGCTACGTGCCGCTGCCGGAGTCCTTCAAGGGCAAGGTCCTGACTGCCGTCAACGCCATCTCGTGAGTAACCCGGGTCGCACATACCCAGGGTGAAACAAGGGTCGAACGGACGAAGTGAGAGGCTGCAAACAGCAGTGACCGACTCGACTAGAGCCGATCAGCGCCCCGCGGACACCGACAACGGTGCGCCGCGGGGCGCTTCGGCGCCCAGTTCCGGACCGGAGGCTCCCATTTCCGCTCCCGAAACCACCGCGGGCACGAAGGTCCGCATCGGCGACCGGGTGTTCTCCACGGTTGCCACCGCCTCCGGCGCGTTCGTGGTCGCGCTCATCGCCGCGATCGGCATCTTCCTGCTGATCCGCGCCGTCCCCGCGCTGCAGGTCGACCAGGTGAACTTCCTGTTCAGCAGGGAGTGGAACACCTCGAACCCGAACGATATGAGCTTCGGCATCATCGACCTGGCCTGGATCACGGTGGCCAGCTCGGTGGTCGCGCTGGTCATCGCGATGCCGATCGCCTGCGGGATCGCGCTGTTCCTCACCCAGTACGCGCCGCGGGCCCTGGCCCGCCCCTTCGCCTACATCGTCGACCTGCTCGCCGCGGTGCCGTCGGTGATCTACGGCCTGTGGGGCTACCTGGTGCTGGGGCCGGTGCTCAAGCCCGTCGCGCTGTGGCTGAACCAGAACCTCGGCTGGATCCCGATCTTCGCCAACGGCAACGCGCCGACCGACTCCGGCGCGAACGTCTTCACCGCCGGCATCGTGCTGGCCGTGATGATCCTGCCGACCATCACCGGGGTGAGCCGCGAGGTCTTCCAGCGCACCCCGAACATGCACATCGAAGGCGCCCTGGCGCTCGGCGCCACCCAGTGGGAAGTGGTGCGCACGACGGTGTTCCCGTTCGGCCGCAACGGGTTCATCGGCGGGTCGATGCTCGGCCTGGGGCGCGCGCTCGGCGAGACCGTCGCGCTGACGATCATCCTGAGCATGAGCACCGCGCCGCCGAACTACAGCGTCTTCGACGCCGGCGCCACCTTCGCCTCCAAGATCGCGCTCGGCTCCGGGGAGTTCAACAACAACCTGCAGGTCGGCGCCTACATCTCGGCCGGTTTGGTGCTGTTCGTCATCACCTTCGCGGTCAACGCGCTCGCCCGCTGGATCGAGAACTCCAGCGGTAAGGGGAAAGCATGAGGACCGACACCGCTGACGTGGAGCAGCTCGCCACCCCGCCGGCGTTCCAGCGCATCAGCTTCGGGCGGAAGTTCAAGAACAACCTGGCCACCACGCTGTTCGGGGCGGCCTTCGTGGTCGCGGTGGTCCCGCTGCTGTGGGTGCTGTGGACGCTGCTGGAACGGGGCCTCAAGCCGATGTTCGGCTCCACCTGGTGGACGAACTCGTTCAACGGGCTGCTGCCCAACGACTTCGGCGGCGGCATCAACCACGCCCTGATCGGCACCCTGCTGCAGGGCCTGGTGTGCGCGGTCATCTCGGTGCCGCTGGGCATCATGGTCGGCGTCTACCTGATCGAGTACGGCCGGGAGTCCCGGTTCGCGCGGATCGCGACCTTCATGGTCGACATCCTCAGCGGCCTGCCGTCGATCGTCGCGGGCCTGTTCATCTACGCGCTGTGGATCACCACCTTCGGGTTCAGCCGCAGCGGCTTCGCGGTGGCCCTGTCGCTGGTGCTGCTGATGCTGCCGGTGGTCGTGCGCGTCACCGAGACGATGCTGCTGATCGTGCCGGACGAGCTGCGCGAGGCGTCTTACGCGCTGGGTGTGCCCAAGTGGAAGACGATCCTGCGCATCGTGCTGCCGACCGCGCTGTCCGGCATCCTGACCGGCGTGATGCTCGGCCTCGCGCGCGTGCTCGGCGAGACCGCGCCGCTGCTGATCTTGGTGGGTTACTCGAGCTCGATCAGCTACAACCTCTTCGGAGGTGAGATGGCGTCGCTGCCGCTGGTGATCTACATGGAGCGCAGCACCGGAACGGTGGCCGGTGACTACCGGATGTGGGGCGCCGCGCTGACCCTCGTGCTCGTCATCATGCTGATCAACCTTGTCGCGTCGCTGCTGTCCAAGCTGCTCGCGATCAAGACGAAGTAGGGACCGAAACATGGCCAAGCGTCTCGACATCAAGGACCTGAACCTCTTCTACGGCAAGTTCCACGCCGTGCAGGACGTGACCCTGCAGGTGCCCGCCCGCAGCGTCACCGCGTTCATCGGCCCGTCCGGCTGCGGCAAGTCGACCGTGCTGCGCTCGCTGAACCGGATGCACGAGGTCATCCCGGGCTCTCGGGTCGAGGGCAAGGTGATGCTCGACGGCGAGGACATCTACGCCAACGACGTGGACCCGGTGCAGGTGCGCAAGACCATCGGCATGGTCTTCCAGCGGGCCAACCCGTTCCCGACGATGTCCATCCGGGACAACGTAGTGGCCGGCCTGAAGCTGGCGGGCGAGAAGAACAAGAAGAAGCTCGACGACGTCGCGGAGCGGGCGCTGCGCGGCGCGAACCTGTGGGAAGAGGTCAAGGCCCGGCTGAACAAGCCGGGCGGCGGTCTCTCCGGCGGTCAGCAGCAGCGGCTGTGCATCGCGCGAGCGATCGCGGTGCGGCCGGACGTGCTGCTGATGGACGAGCCGTGCTCGGCGCTGGACCCGATCTCGACGCTGGCGATCGAGGACCTGATCTCGCAGCTCAAGCAGGACTACACGATCGTCATCGTCACCCACAACATGCAGCAGGCGGCGCGGGTCAGCGACCAGACGGCGTTCTTCAACCTGCGCGCGGTCGGCGAGCCGGGCCAGCTGGTGGAGATCGACGAGACGGGCAAGATCTTCTCCAACCCGACGCAGAAGGCGACGGAGGACTACATCTCCGGCCGCTTCGGCTGATCGTCCGCAGTTTCAATTGAAACTGCGCACCGTGCCCGGGTGTCCCAGTTTCAATTGAAACTGGTGTGGGTGTCCGAAGCAGGACCCTGGTTTCAATTGAAACTGGGGTCCTGTTGCTTTCGGGGTGCGTCGAGGAGCGCGGTGACCATGGATTGGACCGCGTGCGTGAAGGCGCCGGGTCCGCGGGTCCGCATGTGGCGGATCAGGTCGGCGTCGAAGGTCGCCAGGATCGCGTGGCTCAGGAAGTCCGAGTCCAGGTCCGGGCGCTCCGCCGTGATCAGGTCCGCGATGTGCCGGGCCCAGAAGCGGTAGCTGGGGTCTTCGTGCTTGTGGTCGGCGCAGGCCGCTTCGTGCGCCGACAGGAGCGAGGCGTTCTGCTCGCCGATGCCGGTCAGCTCCGCCAGGAACGCCATCAGCCGCTCGCGGGTCGGCGCGCCCGGGCCCAGCGGCGGCGGCCCGCTGGTGACGTTCTCGCGCAGCGCCCGGGAGCGCTCCTCCAGGATTTCCCTGATCAGGCCAGCGCGGCTGCCGAAGCGGCGGAACACCGTGCCCTTGCCGACCCCGGCCTCGGCCGCGACCTCGTCGAGCGAGACGTGGCCGCGCTCCGCCAGCAGCCGCTCGGCCGCTTCCAGCACCGCCTGGCGGTTGCGCGCCGCGTCGGCTCGCTCCTGCTTCGGCACATCCCCTCCTGAATAACCGGACTGTCGGTCCGCCTATGCTACCGTCGATTAAGCGGACCGATGGTCCGGTTACTGCTTGGAGGGAACATGCGAGCACTCGTCGCCGACCTGGCGGCACCCGCGAAGTTGCGCCTCGGCGAGGTCCCGGAGCCGGAGCACGGGCAGGTGCTGCTCGACGTCCACCACATCTCGCTCAACCACGGCGAAATCGCCTTCGCCGGGCGGCTCGCCCCGGGCACCGTCCACGGCTACGACGCCGCGGGCGTCGTCGTGCGGGCGGCGGAGGGGAGCCCGCCGGTCGGTGCGCGGGTGATCGCCTTCGGCGCGGGCGCCTGGGCGGAGCGCATGGCGGTGAACGCCGACGCGGTGGCGGAGGTTCCGGCGGCGGTGGACCTGGCCGACGCGGCGGCGCTGCCGATGGCGGGCCTGACCGCGCTGCGCACGCTGCGGACCGCGCCGATCCTCGGCAAGCGGGTCCTGATCACGGGTGCTTCCGGCGGCGTCGGGCGCTTCGCCGTGCAGCTCGCCGCGATCGGCGGCGCGCACGTCATCGCGCAGGCCAACCGGCAGGACGGCCTGGCGGAGCTGGGCGCGCACGAGGTGGTGTCCGATCTGAGCGCCGTGCGGCCGGTCGACCTGGTGCTGGACAACGTCGGCGGGCAGCTGCTGGTCGACGCCTGGAAGCTGGTCAAGCTGGGCGGGAGCGTGCAGAACATCGGCTGGACCTCCGGCGAACCGGCGGTCTTCGAGCCCTACTCGATCTTCGCGGTCGGGCCGTCGAAGTCGCTGAACACCTTCGGCGACGTCGCCGTGCCCGCCGAAGATCTGTCCACATTGGCCGGTCTGCTGGCGGCAGGACGGATCTCGCCGGAGATCGGCTGGCGGGGCTCGTGGGACCGCCTCGACGAGGCCGCCGAAGCGCTGCTGCAGCGGCGGGTTCCGGGCAAGGCCGTGCTGGACGTGAGGGGCTGACATGCGGATCGGGCTTTGCGTCGACGAGCGGGAGCTCTCGCACGGCGAACTGCTGGCGGCGGTTCGCGACGCCGCGGCCGACGGCTTCGGGAGCTTCTGGCTGGGCCAGCACGCCTCGTGGGACGTGCTGACTTCGCTCGCCGCGATCGGGGCGGAGGTGCCGGGCATCCGGCTCGGCACCGCGATCGTGCCCACCTATCCGCGCCACCCGCTGATGCTCGCCGGTCAGGCGCTCACCGTGCAGGCGATCACCGGCGGCCGGCTCGACCTCGGCATCGGGCCGAGCCACCGGGTGATCGTCGAGGACCAGTTCGGCTACTCCTACGACAAACCCGCGCGGCACGTCCGGGAGTACCTGGCGGCGCTGGGGCCGCTGCTGCGCGGCGAAGCCGTCGACTTCCGCGGCGCGACGCTGCGGGCGGCCGGGCAGGTCGAGGTCCCGGGCGCCGAGCCGCCGTCGCTCCTGGTGTCGGCGCTGGGGCCGACGATGCTGCGGATCGCGGGCGAGCTCGCGGACGGCACGATCACGGTCTGGGCCGGGCCGCGGGCGCTCGACGAGCACATCGTGCCGAAGATCCGGGCGGTTGCGGCACAACCGCGCGTCGTCGCGATGGTCTCGGTGTCGGTGGTGTCCGATGTGGACGATGCTCGCGAACGGTTCGCCGCGCAACTGGCGATCGCCGGCGAACTGCCCGCCTACCGGGCGGTGCTGGACCACCAAGGTCTCGCGGGCCCGGAGGACGTCGCCGTCATCGGCGACGACGCGGCGGTGGAAAGCGCGCTGCGCCGCTACGCGGCGGCGGGAGCCACCGAGCTCATCGCGGCGCCCTTCGGGACCGACGAGGAGCAGCGGCAGACCCGGCGGCTCATGGCGGCGCTGAACGGCGCGGCCTGACCCGGTGTCGTGAGTGGCAATGGCCGCCGGAGCGGCCACAGCCACTCACGACCGGTCGCATCACATCGCCGGGACCTTGTCGAGGAAGCCGTGCACCGCCCGGATCCGGGCGTTCTCGTCGAGGACCGCGACGTCGAAGCCGACCACCACGGCTTCGCCGTCCGCCGGGCCGAGCTCCCAGGTGAAGCGGGCGATGTCGTGGTGGGCGTCGAAGACCTCGCCCGGGCGGAACGCGAAGTCCGGGAACTGGGCCTGCACCGCCGCGATCGTCGCGTCGATGGCCTCCCGGCCCCGCACGTCGGCCAGCGGGTCGGTGTAGGTGCCGCCGTCGGCCCAGAGTTCGTCGACCATCGCGCGGCGCTTGTCGGCGTCCCGCTCGTTCCAGGTGGCGAGGTAGCGGTCGAGGAGCTCGTTCATGGTGGAAACCCTTCCGTTCTGCGGTTCGATGAGCACCACTGTGCGGCGCGGTGGGTCATCGCGTCGATTACCCGGGAGGTAATGGCCCCGGTGGCTAATGTCGTGGTGTGACAACGGTGAAACAGCGCCAGGTGGGTGTGCTGCTCCGGGAATGGCGGGAGCGGCGGAGGCTGAGCCAGCTGCAGCTCTCGCTGGACGCCGACATCTCGACGCGGCACCTCAGCTTCGTGGAGACCGGCCGGTCGAAGCCCACCAAGGAGATGATCCTGCGGCTCAGCGAACGGCTCGACGTGCCGCTTCGGGAGCGCAACAGCCTGCTGCTGGCGGGCGGCTACGCCCCGGTCTACCCGGCGAGCGGCCTGGACGTGCCGGAGCTGGCGGCCGTGCGAGCGGCGCTGCGCCAGGTGCTCGCCGGGCATGAGCCCTACCCGGCGCTGGTCGTCGACCGGGCGTGGCAGCTGGTCGAGAGCAACGCCAGCGTCGAGTTGCTCCTCGAAGGCGCGGCCGCGAATCTGCTGGCGCCGCCGGTGAACGTGCTCCGGCTGAGCCTGCACCCCCAGGGCGTGGCGCCGAACATCGCCAACCTCGGCGAGTGGCGCGCCCACGTCCTCGGCCGGCTGCGCCGCCAGGCCGCGGCGACCGCGGACCCGGCGCTGGCCGAGCTGCTCGCGGAGCTCCGCGACTACCCGTGCGACCAGCCGGAACCGGAGGTCGAGCTACCGGGGGCGAGCGATGTCGTGGTGCCGCTGCGCCTCCGCCACGGCGACCGGGAGCTGTCGCTGCTCAGCATGACGACGGTCTTCGGCACCCCGCTGGACGTGACGGTCGCGGAACTGGCGATCGAGTCCTTCTTCCCGGCGGACCGGTCCACAGCGGACTTCCTCCGCGCACGCGCCCCGATTTCGCGCGAACCATCCACAGGCTCCGACGAGTTGTCCACAGGAGACTTCGATTTCAATGGAAATCGCACCTTCGATTTCCATTGAAATTGCGGACCTCCGGGTCAGGCCGGGGATTCGTCGGCTATGGCCGAGATGAAGGCGCTGGAGTCCTTGGGGTTCAGGGCCCGGGTGCAGACCTGCTCGAAGGACTTGAGGTAGTCCGCCGTGTCCTCGGGCTTGTCCAGGAACCGGGAGTTCGCCGAGTCGCCCAGGTGCACGACCTGCGGGTCGGCGTCGTCCGGGAAGGAGAACACCGCGATCCGGTCGCCCATCAGCGGATGCCCGCCGGTGCGGAACGGCAGCACCTGGATCGTGACGTTGCGCCGGTAACCCAGCAGCACCAGGTGCTCCAGCTGCTGGCGCATCACCGCGGGGCCGCCGACGGCGCGCCGCAGCGCCGCCTCGTCGAGCACCGCCCACAGCTCCAGCGGGCTCTCCCCGAGCAGCCGCTGCTGCCGGGTGGAGATCACCGTCAGCCGCTCCTGCAGCTCGTCCGCCCCGTAGGGCTGCGCGCCGGCGGTCAGCAGGGCCCGGCTGTACTCGGCGGTCTGCAGCAGCTCCGGCAGCGGATCCGAGCCGTAGCAGCTGACCGCCTTCGCCGAGGTCTCCAGGCCGAGGTAGGTCTGCAGGCCGGGCCGCTGCGCGGTGCTCGGGTACTGCTGCCACCAGCCGCGCTGCTTGGAGTCCTGCGCGAGGTCCACCAGCGTCGAGAGCTGGTCGGTCGTGGCGCCGTAGAACTCGGCCATCAGCCGCACGTCGGAGGTGCGCACCGGCACCCGGCCGAGTTCGATCTGGCTGATCTTGCCCTGGGAGCAGTCCAGGTGAGCGGCGACTTCGCGGTGCGTGCGGCCGGCGGACTCGCGCAGTCGCCGCAACTCGCTGCCCAGCCGCCGTCGGTGCACGGTCGGACTCTTACGCACCGGACACCCCGCCGGAAGCTGTTCGGAACCTTCTCACCCGAACGAGCATCGCACACGGCGATCGCAACATCGAGTACTGAGACCGAGTATTAATACTTTCCCGGCCAAATGACCCGTGACCTGCGATGACGGCTCAGCCGGTCGGCATCTTTCCGGTCACGACGAACACCACTCGGCGAGCCACCGAGACGGCGTGGTCGGCGAAGCGCTCGTAGAACCGGCCCAGCAGCGTGACGTCCACCGCGGCCGCCACCCCGTGCGACCACTCCGGGCTCATCAGCACGGTGAAGAGGTGGCGGTGGAGGTCGTCCATCTCGTCGTCGTCCTCTTCGAGCCCGCGCGCGGCCTCGACGTCCTGCGTGCGGATCACGGTGCGGACCCGGCCGGCCAGCTTGACGGCGATCCGGCCCATCTCGGCGAAGTACGGCTGCACGTCCTGCGGCAGCACGGCGTTCGGGTGGCGGCGGCGCGCGGTCTTGGCCACGTGCAGCGCCAGGTCGCCCATCCGCTCCAGGTCTTCGGCGGCGTGGATGGCGGAGATGACCGTGCGCAGGTCGCCGGCCACCGGCGCCTGCAGCGCCAGCAGGCCGAAGGCGTGCTCCTCGACGCGGGCCCGCGCCTCGTCCACCTGCACGTCCTCGTCGAGGACCTGCTCGGCGAGCGACAGGTCGGCCTCCAGGAGAGCCTTCGTGGCGCGCTCCATGGCGGTGCCGACCATGGCCGACATCGAAGCGAGTTCATCGGCCAGCACGCCGAGCTGTTCCTGGTAAACCTCACGCATGACAACCAGGGTACTTCCAGCCGGAATCGGACAGAATGCCCTGTGGTGAACCGGGGGTGAACGGGCCGTGATGAACCCGTACTCGCGGCTCGGAGCGGTTCAGCCGCAGAGGTCGGTTCCGGCGTTCACCGTGGACAGCCCGTCCGGCACGGCCGGCGGCTGGTTCGGGTCCGCGGGCTGCTGCTGCACCAGGCCGCTCGCCGCCGCGGCACCCCCGCCGCTGGGCGTGGCGGTGATGGCCGCGGGCCCGCCGTTGCCCGACATGATCGGGGCGTCGTCGAGGATCGCCTGGAACAGCGACTTGGTGTCGCCCTCCCGCAGCACCTCCATGCCCTGTTCGTCGGCGTAGCCGGTCGTGGGCACGGTGATGAAGGTCACCCGGCTGGCGTCCAGGCCCTGCATCTGCTGGCCCAGGTCCATCAGCCGGTCGACGCCGATGTTCTCGCCGAAGGTGTTCGCGCTGACCGCCTTGACGAAGTCGCCCAGCTTGCCCGGGTCGAGCAGCACCTGGCTGGACATCGTCTTGCGCAGCAGCGCCGACAGGAACAGCTGCTGGCGCTGCATCCGGCCGTAGTCCGAGGTCGGGTCGCCCTTGACGTGGCGGGCGCGCACGTAGTTCAGCGCCTGCTCGCCGGTGAGGGTCTGCCGGCCGGCCTGGGGCAGCACGGTGCCGAGCGTGGAGTCGATGATCGGCTTCTCGGTGCAGATCTCGACGCCCTGCACCGCGTCCACCATGGACTTGAAGCCCTGGAAGTCGATGCCCAGGAAGCTGTTCACGCGCAGGCCGGAGATCTGCTGGATGACCTTCGTCGTGCACAGCGGGCCGCCGACGGCGTAGGCCGAGTTCAGCCGCACGCCCTTGTCCGCCGGAACCTGCTCGCCGGTGTACTTGCCGGTCGTCGCGTCCCAGCGCTCGCAGGTGGGCCGGTCGACCTTGAGGTCGCGCGGGAACGACACCAGCACGACCCGGCTCCGGTCGGCCGGGATGTGGGCGATGATCGTGGTGTCCGAGCGCGCCCCGGGCTCGTCCTGCTCGCTGCCCACGCCGTCCTCGGCGGTGGCGCCCGCCCGGGTGTCCGAGCCGACCAGCAGGAAGTTCTGGTCGCCGGTCTGCTTGGCGATCTCCTTGATGGAGTCCGAGTTCGGGTCCAGCGCCTGGACCGACGGCGGGCCCCAGAGCGTGGTGGCGCCCCAGGCGATGCCGAGGGTCAGGAACACGGTCAGCGACGCGGCCATCGCCACCGCCATCACGATCAGGTTCGTGCGGCGCTTGCGCTGCTTCTTCTTCCACTCCATCCGGGACTGGCCGTCCCGTCCCTCGACGAAGTCGAACGGGATGTCGGTGCCGAGCTCCGGCTCGCGGCGCTTGCCCAGCAGCCACGAGTACTTCTTGCGCCGGGCTTCCTCCTCGGCGGCGATCTCGTCGTGGACCGCGGAGAACCGCGCCAGCGTGGCGTCGATCTCCTTGATGTCGTTCTTGCGTTCCTCGCCCGTCTCGCCGGGCTCGTCGGCGTCCTCGAGGTCGTCGACGTCGTCCAGGTCATCGAAGTCGTCGAGGCCGTCGAGCTCGGCGGGCGCGACGATCGCCGTCTCCTCGGCGTCCGAGGTCGGCGGCGCTACCGGCTTGGCGATGGTGGTCTTGTCGTCCCGCTTGGGGCGCGCGACCATCGCGGTCTTCTCGGCCTGCGGCGGGGCCGCGGGCACGGCCGGGTGCTGGGTGGTGGCTTCCAGGTCCTCGTTCACCGGAGGCGGCACCGGGCGGCCCGCGGCGGGGCGCGGCGCGCGGCGCGGCGGCTTGGCGGGCGCGGGGGCGGGGGCGGGGGCGGGGGCGGCCTCGCCGGTCAGCGCCTGGGTTATTCGGGTCGGCTCGGCCGCGGGCGGCTCGGCGGGTGCGCCGTTGCGGGCGGGCGGCTGGCCGGGGGCTCCGCCGCGCATGGGCGGCTCGATCGGAGCGACGTTGCCGACGGGCCGCTCCGGCACGCCGTTGCGGGCCGGTGGCTCTGCTGGGGCGCCGTTGCGACCCGGCCGTTCGACCGGAGCGCCGTTGCGGCCGGCGGGCGGCTCTACGGGAGCACCGTTGCGCCCAGCGGGCGGCTCGACCGGAGCGCCGTTGCGGCCAACAGACGGTTCTGCGGGTGCGCCGTTGCGAGTCGGGAGGTCGGCAGGGGCGCCGTTGCGCGCGGCGGCTCCGCCAGCGAACGCTGCGGCGGCACCGCCGAGGTTCGGGCGAGCGCGACCCGAAGGGCCGTCGGCGGGCCGTGCGGGGCTCTCAGGGCGCGCGCGACGGCGGCCCTGGCGGGGCTCGCCGTTCGGGGCCTGGGCGGCGTGGGAGCCCGCCGCAGGCGGCGCCCAGCCGGGCGGCGGCGTGGCGGGCGGGGTGCCGGAGTTCGGCGGCGGCGCGGGGCGGGAGCGGCGCGACGCGCCCTCCGGCGCGGTCCAGCCGCGCGGGTCCGACTGCTCCGCTGGGCCCGGCGGGATGTTCTGGGGCGGTCGCGCGGCGCGGCGCGGTTTCGACGCCTGCGGAGGCTGCGGTGCCTGGGGTGCTTGCGGGGGTTCAGGCTCGGCGGCGCGCCGGTGGTTGGAGCCGTTGCCCGGGGCCTTGCCGTGCTTGGAGAGCAGGTCGATGACGCGGGTGCCGCCCGTGCCGTCGTCGCTCAATGCGCGCCTGCGTCGACCGGTCGAAGCGGCGGTGGCGTTGTCGGCGACGTCCTCGTCGGGGCGGGAACGCCGGTGCCCGAATTCGCCATGCCGGGGGTCTTGCGGCACGCGTTTTCCCTCCCACCTGCGAAAGCCAACGGTCTGCGACTACTGCCGACGCGCTCGATACCCCCCGACGCGTATCGGTCGGCGCCTACGAGATAGTACGGCCGATCGCCCGAATTGACGATAGTGGGCGACAATTTCTTCACAATCAGTGCACGATCATGCCCCGGACCTCGTCGAATGCGGCCAACTGTGCTATGCAGGTTGACCGGGGTAAACGTTTCTCGAATACACCCTGTGCTTTTGCATGATCGCGATCAGTAACCGGCGACCCGCCGAGCCGCGGCGCCGCGCCGTCCCGCCGCAATCCCGGCCAAACGGACTTCGGCTCCGGTCCGGTACGCGACCGCGTTGCGCCCCGACTGCTTCGCGGCGTAGAGCAGAGCGTCCGCGCTGAGCAGCTGCTGCTCGGCCGACACCGGCGCGGAATCGGCCGTGGTGTGCTCGTGCGCCACGCCGGCGCTGACCGTCACCCGCAGCCCCGGTGCCATCTGCGCCCACGGGAACCGCTCCACCCGGGAACGTGCTGTTTCGCACACCGCGACGGCCGCCGCGGGCTCGATGTTCGGCAGCACCAGGACGAACTCCTCGCCGCCGTAGCGAGCGCAGAACGCGCCGGTCGGCAGCACCTCCTGCAGCAGGTCCACGACGCGCTGCAGCACCCGGTCGCCGAGCAGGTGCCCGTAGGTGTCGTTGACCTGCTTGAACCAGTCCAGGTCGACCAGTGCCACGGCCAGCCCGTGGTCGGTGCCGACGTGGTCGGCCAGCAGGTCGGCCAGTCGTTCGTCGAGGTAGCGGCGGTTGTAGCTGGCGGTCAGGCTGTCCCGCAGGCTCTGCTCGCGGGCCTCGGCGTGCTCCCGGCGCAGCCGGTTGACCTCGTGCCGCAGCTGCTCCGGCACCCGCGGCGGGTCCGCGGTGGACTTCAGGTCCAGCGCCGACCGCAGGTGGTGGTACGCCTGCCGCCACTGGCCGCGCGACGCGAGCAGGCTCGCGATCGATTCGTGCAGCTCGGCCATCCCGGTCCCGTTGGCCAGGTCCTGCCGGGAGCGCCTGCCGGGAGGCAGCGCGATGGGCGGCTCGTCGTCACGCAGTGGCTCCGGCCCGGCGAAACCGTTGCGCAGTCCGGTCATCGCACTCACCTCCCGTCCGTGGTGTCGTCGGGTGGGACGGATCGCTTGAGCTGCTCTGACTCGCGCACCGCCCTAATTCGCTCGACCGGCTGACCCTGGCCTGGTCCGAATTGGCGAGCGCCGCGCGAATCTGCAGCTGCCTTGGATGTGTACCGGGCGGAGGGGTGTGTGTGGAAGCAAAACGGATCGGACCCACCCGCACGGACGAGCAGACCAGCGTGTGTTTCTCATCACCACATTGCAAGTTCATCGGTTTCGCCCGTCCTTCGCGTTACAGCGCTTGAGCGCGCAACAATTACTCAGGTTGGACAAGGCGCGAATCCGTGCATTCGGCCGTCCATCAGCACCAGGTGTTGCGAACCGATCTGGTGGCCGGTGGTGCTGCCCGCCGACCTGGTGGTCACCTCGACTCCGACCACCCAGATCTCGCCGCGCGGCTTGGCGCCGTCCGGGGCGAAACCCGGATCCGGCCGCAGCGTCGACAATGCCGGGTCGAGTTCGACCGTGATCGTTCCGAGATCGCAGGTCTGGTCCTGGAAATCGGGATGTTGCGTGCGGCGGAAGAACTCCTGTTGCGCCTGGGGTCCTTGCGCCGCGGCGGAGTTGTTCTCCGCGAAGTACTGCTCGGACAGTCGCAGCGACTCGGATTCGGTTGGCGGCTGGGCACATCCGGCCGCGAAAAGCAGCGCCGACACGCCGACGAGGAAAACCGATCGGTGGCGAATTCGGCGCGCCGCAACGGAATCGCGGGTCGTGGTGCGCTGCGCGGCCACTCAGCCGCCGCTGCTGTCGATCTCCGCGCCGACCGGCACGGTGGCGTCCTCCGGGTCGTCCAGCCAGCCCTCCGGGAGCACGACCTTGCCCGCCGATCCCTGGCGGCCGCGCGGGCCCTCGCCGTCGGCGGGGAACGGCACGTCCGGGTCGAGCCCGGCGAGCAGGTCGTCGAGCTGGGCGAGGCTGGACACCAGGCCGAACTGGTGGCGCAGGTCGGAGCCGACGGGGAAGCCGCGCAGGTACTGCGCCATGTGCTTGCGCAGGTCGCGCAGGCCCTTCTCCTCGCCCATGTGGTCGGCGAGCAGCTCGGCGTGCCGCCGGAGCACGGCGGCGACCTCGCCCAGCTTCGGCCCGGGCGGGATCGGCCGGCCGGCGAACGCGGCCTGCAGGTCGCGGAACAGCCACGGGCGGCCGAGGCAGCCGCGGCCGACCACCACGCCGTCGCAGCCCGTCTCGGCCATCATCCGGAGCGCGTCGTCGGCGCTGAAGATGTCGCCGTTGCCCAGCACCGGGATCGTCTTGACGTGCTCCTTGAGCCGCGCGATGGCGGTCCAGTCGGCGGTGCCGGAGTAGCGCTGGGCCGCGGTGCGGCCGTGCAGCGCGACGGCCGCGGCACCGTTCTCCTCGGCGAGGCGGCCCGCGTCGAGGTAGGTGATGTGGTCGTCGTCGATGCCGATGCGGAACTTCACCGTCACCGGGACGCCCGCCGGTTCGGCGGCGCGGACCGCGGCCGAGACGATCTCGGCGAACAGCCGCCGCTTGTACGGCAGGGCGGAGCCGCCACCCTTGCGGGTGACCTTCGGCACGGGGCAGCCGAAGTTCATGTCGACGTGGTCGGCGAGGTTCTCGTCGACGATCATCTGCACGGCCTTGCCCATGGTCACCGGGTCGACGCCGTAGAGCTGCATGGAGCGGGGGTGCTCGTCCGCGTCGAAGGTGATCATTTCGAGGGTCTTCGGGTGCCGTTCGACCAGCGCGCGGCTGGTGATCATCTCGCACACGTACAGCCCGGCGCCGTACTCCCGGCAGAGCCGCCGGAAGGCGACGTTGGTGATGCCGGCCATCGGCGCGAGCACCACCGGCGGATCGACCTCGTAGGGGCCGATCTTCAAGGCGGGCTTGGACAAGGTGGCGGTCACGCTCCCCATTGTCGCTGACGCCCGAAACGACCTTCAGCCCCCGCGACTTCGATGGTCGCGCCTGGGGCATCGCCGACCGCGGACCGGCCGGTACTGCCGCGGGGCGGAGGGGGAGCGCGGCGGAAGGCGGTGGTGTTTTCGCACGAAAAAGGCCATCTTGTCCGCATGATCGCTTATCGCGGCTCAGGGCCGTACTGCTACTCGCACAGCCTCGTCATGATGATCGGTGCGGATGCGCCGGACGTCGGTGTCGTGGAGACGCTGACCGGGAGCCCGTTCGGCGTGCAGCTGGTCGGCGGGTCGCTGCCGTTCTTCGATCCGCCCGGCTGGGACCCCGAGATCGGCGTGGACGACGCCATGGCGGCCCTCGGTTGGGCCGCGGAGACCACCAGCGGAGGTGACGTCGATGCCGCGCTGGATCGTCTCTCGGCGAGCCTGGCGAACGGTCCGGTCATGGTCGGCCCCGTCGAGATGGGGCATCTGCGGTACCAGCCGGGCATGACCGGGCCGGTCCGCGCGGACCACTACCTCGTGGCACTCGGCATCGACGACGAGCACGTGCTGCTGCACGACCCGCAGGGCTACCCGTACGCGCGGCTGCCGGTGGGCGACTTCGTCGCGGCGTGGCGAGGCGACACCATCGATTACGGCGAGCCCTTCACCTCGCGCACGAACTTCCATCGGACCGCGCAGGTCGATCCGGATGACGCCATCCGCGCATCGCTCGACCGCGCGATCCACTGGTTGCGCGCCGAGCCGGGCAGCGGCACCGCCGCGCTCGCCCTGGCGGAGCTGTTCGAATCCGGCTGCGAGGACGATGTGCGCGAACAGCTCGTCGACTTCGTGATCCGCGTTGGCGCGCGGCGGCTGGCCGACGCCGCGACGTGCTTGCACCGGGTCGGTCGCACCGGGGCGGCGGCCGTCGTCACCGAGCAGGCACGGCTGGTCGGTGCGCTCCAGCACCCGCTGGTCACCGGCGACGACCGCGCAGCTGCTGCGGTCCTGCGCGAGCTCGCCCCGACCTACGACGTCCTGCTCCGCCACCTGGACGTGGAATAGGGCGCGGTCGGCAGTTCGCCGCCCGCCGCGGCGGTGCGGGCGTTGGCCGGAAGCGGTCAGCCTGCCGCGGTGGGGCTTCCGGCGGTTCACGCTTTCAAACATGGCGGATCCCAACTGCATTCACATGAAGCCCGAGGACTTCGAGCGCCTGTCCCGGGTGCTCACCGCGGTCGGCGAGGACATGCAGACCGGGTGGAACCGGCGCCGGGCGGCGATCTCGGAGAACGAGTCAGGAATCGGCGGTGATCCGCTGGGGCGCGCGTTCCGGACCGAATACGGCCCCGGCCGCGACTCCATCTTCGCGCTGGCCGATCCGCTGCCGGGGCGGTGGCTGGCGCAGGGCAGGAACGGCACGGACGCGGTGGCGCTCTACCTCCAGGCCGAGCAGGACGCCGCCAGCTGCTTCCCCGGATAGGAGGTCGCGTGCCCATTCCGGAACCTGCCGATCCCAACGGACTCTGGGATGCGGTGAAAGCGACGGGTTACACGGCCTGGTGGTGGCCGGAGACCAACGAGGACGACATGTACGAGCTGTCCCGCGCCTGGCAAGACGCCGCCAGGGACTTCACCACGATTCCGGTCCGGTCCGGTGAATTCGGCGAAGCGTGGCCGGACCCGGCGGGGACGCTGTTCGCCGGGCAGGTCGAGGACATCGTGGACGTGACGGAGACGGTTCGGCTGAGCTGCGAGCAGAAGAGCAACCACGCCGCCTTGTTCGCGGACATCGTAGGAGCGGCGAAACGTGATATCGCCGCGCTCGTCCTCCGCAACAGCACGTTGTACTCGTGGGCTTCGAAGCAGTCGCTCGTCGTTCACGGCGTGGCCGCCGAGGTGGTGCGCATCATGGACGATGCCGCGAGGTCGGCGGAGTACCTCGATTCCGGTGTGGCCGCCCAGCGGAGGCCCGGAGACGCATTCGCCGAGTTCCGCGACGTCCTGAACTTCATGACCGGGGAAATGATCAACAACTCCAAGGATCCCAGGACGCGGGAGCTGATCGAGAAGAACCGGTTGGGCGGTTTCCTGGACTTGCTGGACGACGTGCTCGACCCGCCGGAGAACTTCCTGGACATGTTCGAATCGGACGACCTGTCCGAGAAGCTCAACCGCTCCGGCGCCTACGCGGAGTGGTTCGAACTGGTCAAGCCCGGAGGGGAATGGGACCACAAGTCGCGGATCCTCGACATGACGGTCGAGGACAACACGGCGACCCCGATTCCTGGAACGTCCGGGGAAATCCGGTACGACATGTGGTCGAACATCCACTACGGCTACGTCGGCAGGGAGGCGGGATTCAGCGCGGACGACCTGCACACCGGCGCCGACGTCGCCGACTACGGCACCCAGGGACACACCGACCCGGCGGATCAGGCCGCCGTGCAGTTCGGCATCGACCTGCACGAGGAGTACGGCCCGGAAGAACTCACGCCCGAGATCGTGCAGCGGGAGATCGTCGCGAACTACGACGACCTGGTCCGGTCCGGCGTGATCCGTCCGATGTGACCCCGATCAGCGGATCTGGCGGTACTGCTGGGCGTCGTCGCGGTCGCGGAGCACCACGCCCGCCGCCTGGAGCTGGTCGGCCAGGTCCGCCGCCGCGCCCGCCTGCTTGTCGGTCAGCGCCCGGGAGCGGGCGCGCAGCAGCCCGTTGGCGTGCTCGTCGAGGCCTGGCTGCCCGTCCGCCCAGCGCTGGAACTCCTGCTCGTGCGGATCGCTCATGCCCGCCCACGGGTAGCCGAAGCGTTCGAAGGTGGTGCGCACGGCGGTCTTGGAGAGGTCGGAGGCCTTGTGGCGGGCGATCTGCTTCGTCTGCGCGTCGAGGAACACCAGTTCCTTGCCGTCCAGGAACACCGAGCCGATCGCGTCGCGCGGGATGTGGCGGTCGGCCCCGTCCTGCCGCAGGCCCACGCACGCGGCGTTGACCGTCAGCGCCAGGGCTTCCTTCTGCGCCATGCTCGCCAGCCAGGCGCCGATCAGGAGGCCGACGAGGGTGAGGACGGGCACCGCCCAGACGGTCGGCAGGGCGGCGGCCAGCCGCAGCGGGCCCGGCGCATCGCCCACAGCGTCGACGATCCACTCCACGACCGGTTTGACGAGGAATCCCAGGCCGAAACCGGCGGCGCCGCAGCCTGTTCCGAGCAGCCACAGCACGACGTTGGATATGCGGAGGGTGACGGAGGTTTCGGTGGTGGTCATGCGGGTTCTCCAGCGGGTTCGCACGGGTGGGAGAGCAACTTCGCGACGATCCGGCGCAGCATCGGTCGCGGGTCGCGGTCGGGGTCGGCGTTGACGAAGGCGCCGTCGATGACGACCTCGATCGCCTCCGCCGTCTCATCCGGATCCAGCGCCGGATCGATGGCTCCGGTGCGGATGCCGCGCTCGACGAGTTCCGCGAACCCCGCGCGCAGGATCGCCGCGTTCTGGCCGATGACCTGCGCCAACTCGGGGTCCTTGCCGGCCTGCCGCAGGATTTCGACGAGGAGGCCGGGGGCGATCGGATCCATCGCCTCGACCGCCAGCTCGTCGACCATCGTCAGGATCGACGCCACCGGGTCGTCGCCCGCGGTGCACCGCCGCACCAGCTCGCGGGACGTGGGCAGGTCCTGTTCGAACACCGAGCGGAACACGGCGCGCTTGTCGGTGAAGTAGTAGAAGACGCTCCCCGAGCTGACGCCCGCGGCCTTCGCGATCTCGGCCGCGGACGTGTTCTCGAAGCCCCGCTCCGCGAACAACGTCGCGGCCGCCTGCGTGATCGCCTTGCGCCGCGCTGCGGAGCGTTCCGGGTCGACTGTTCGAGCCATGCCACCAGGCTAGCAAATTAACTGAGCACTCAGTTAAAGAATCGGACCGGAAGAGGGGCGCCTCCGGCCGGATGGCCGCCAGGCGCCCCTCTGGCTACCTTTCCGTATCGTGAAATCCTGGTTCTGCTTCCGCAATTTCAACGGAAATCGGACCTCCGATTTCCATTGAGCGTTTTTCATCCTGGCCGGCCCGCAGCCGCGGGCCGCAAAGCTGCACGTCGATGGGGTGCCGTATGCGCCGCAGGCGCATAGCCCACCTACGACACTTGCACCGCCGCGGGTTCACGGTGCCCACCCCTCCGGGGTTCCCCCGGCGAGGACGGCCCCTCCGCCGTGTATTGGACATACATCAGGAGGGGCACCCACAGTCCAGGGAGCCTCTGAGGTTCCGCTACCCGCACCGCCACGCAAAACGAGGTTGGAAAAACCTCACTGAAATTGCGTTCCGCCGCGGCGCGGTCCGGTCAGAACGTGGCGTTGGTGCAGGCCAGGCGGCCGCCCGCCGTGCCGGCCTTGCCGGGCTCCGTGTGGGTGTGCATCTCGTGGATCACGAACGACTTCGCGTCCTGCCGGTTGTCGAAGGACCAGTTGCCCTCCGCGGTGGCCGTGCCGTTGCCCTGGGCGTCGGTGTGGAAGTCCAGCCACACCTCGTTCTGCGGGTTCGCGTAGGCCGGGTCGACCGACGGCTTCACCGGGTCGGCCTTCTCCTGGAAGTGCGGGCCCGCGTCTTCGCCGGTGGGGCCGCAGGGCTTGGTGTGCACGTGGGCGCCGTAGTCGCGGTTCGGTTGCAGGCCCTCGACGTTCACCGTGATCTTGGTCTGGCCGTTGGTGCGCTCCGAGGACAGGTTGACGTGGGAACCGGCCGGGACCTGCTCGGGGTTGTAGGTGATCGCGGTGGCGCCTTCCTTGTAGGGCTCGAAGGTCGCCGACGTCTGCTTGGCAGCCTGGTGCTGGCCGTGTTCCTGCGTCGCGGGCTGCTCGGACGGCGCCGGGGCCTGCCCGCCGCCGCATCCGGCGATCAGCACGGCCGCCGTGCACAGGCCGAGGGTCGAGCCGGTCAGGCGAGAGCTCTGGTGAAGCATGAGGTATCCGTCCTTTGTCGTTACTGTCCGAATCGACGCCGATTCTGCCCGTGATCGCCGACGCGCCGAAACCGGCGTCCAGCGGTGGCCCGGATCGAGCGTATGGCCGCAGGTGGCCCGTGTCCTGTCGTATGAACAGGGGTACGAAAGCCGCGGATCGCGTCCCAGATGGCGAGCGGCCGGCCGGGCGGGCGGGGCGAGATCATAGATTGTGGGCATGGGGTTATCGCGGGGCGCGGATCGGACCTGGCTGGTGGCGTTGGCCACCGCGATGTGGGGCACCGATGCACTGTGGAGGCAGCCGCTCGCGACGAGCCTGCCGTCGGCGAGCGTGGTGTTTTGGGAGCACGTGATCATCGTGGTGCTGCTGGCGCCGTTCCTGCCGCGCGCTCTGCGTGCTCTGCGGGCCTGCGGCTGGCGGGAACGCGTCGCGATCATCGTCGTCGGGGTCGGCTCGTCCGCGCTCGCGACCGCGCTGTTCACCACCGCTTTCAAGTACGGCGACCCGGTGACGCCGCTGGTCCTGCAGAAGCTGCAACCGATCTTCGCGGCCGTCGCCTCGTTCGCCCTGCTGCGCGAGAAGTTGCGCGGGCGCTACTTCGCCTTCGCGATCCCGGCCCTGATCGGGGCCTGGCTGCTGGCGTTCAAGAACCCGCTGCACATCGAGGTTTCGCAGGTGGTGCCCGCGCTGCTGGCGCTGGGCGCCGCGGTGCTGTGGGCGGCCGGGACGGTGCTGGGGCGGTTCGTCAGCCGCAGCGTTCCCGCGCGGGACGTCACCACCCTGCGGTTCGCCATCGGGCTGCCGGCGGCGTCGGTGATCCTGCTGTTCAGCGGGTCGCCGGTGGCGGTGGGCTGGCACAACGCGTTCGGGTTGGTGCTGCTGGCGCTGATCCCCGGGTTGCTCGCGCTTTGGCTCTACTACATCGGTTTGAGCACCACTCCTGCTGCGCGGGCGACGCTCGCCGAGCTGTCGTTCCCGGCGACGGCGGCGATCGTCGGCGTCTTCGTGCTGGGCGCGGAGTTGAGCGCGACCCAGTGGGTCGGGTTCGTGATCGTGGTGGCGATGGTGGCCGGGCTGGGCTGGCACGAGCGGGTCAGCACCACGAAGCTCGTCGAAGTTCCGGAGACGGCGCGGGTCTGACCACAGCGGACCGCTGTGGTGGGCGGAGATTGCGTGGCGAAGGGGCGTCGTCTTCGGGTGAAAACGGCGTTTCGGAAGCACTCGCCCCGGGCGGTGGGTTCAGGGGGCCGCGCGCCAGCCGCGCTTGCGGCCTCGGGGGATGATCGCCGCCGCGATCGTCACGGCCGCGATCACGACCGCCGCCGCCGTTGCCACCACTGCCGCCGTCACCTCTGGCGTCGTGTCCACGGGTGGTGGCATGTGGACCGCTGCCGGGACGACGGGCGGCTTTCCCCCTGCGGTGGGGAATTCCGCCGTCAGCGCCGCCTCCGGATCGATGACTCCGCTGCCGAGCAGCGGGTCCGGGGCGCTGCCGGGCGGCGGGTAGGCGGTGTCGCGCAGCCGGCGCACCACCTCCTGCGGGGACAGCGCCGGGCGGTACGACAGGACGAGCGCTGCGGCGCCCGAGACCTGCGCGGCCGCCACCGCGTCGCCGCCCGAGACGAACAGGCCGTTGCCGCGCGGGCCGATGCCCGTCATCATCGCGCCCGGGGCGGCGAGGTCGACCTTGATCTCGGGTGCCGAGGCGCGGACCGGGGCGCCGTTCGGGGCGATCGCCGAAACCGCGATCACCTCGGGATATGCGCCCGGGAACGACGGGACCGCCTTGTCGGGGTCGCCGGTCGAAGAGGGCGCGATGACGACAGCCCCGGCCGCCGTGGCGTCCCGGACTGCGGCGGCGAGGGTGCCGTTGCCCTCGGTGACCGCGGCCGAGACCTGGATGACCCGGGCCCCGCCCGCGACCGCCGAGCGGATGCCGTTGGCCACGCCGTCCGCCGTGGCGTTGCCCGCCTGGTCGGTGGCGCGGACGGCCACGATGCGCGCGCCGGGGGCGATGCCGGTGAATCCGCCGCCCTGGCGGGGAGTGGCGGCGATCAGGCCCGCCACGAAGGTGCCGTGGCCGACGCAGTCCTCCCCGGCGTTGGCGACCCGGCCGGCGAGGGCCGGGGACGTCGCGTCCACGCCGGTGTCGACGACCGCGACCGTCACGCCCGCGCCGTTCGCGTGCTGCCAGGCGCGGTCGGGGCGGAGCATCGCCTGTGCCCACGGGATGTCATTGGTGTCCACTGTGGACGCCGTGCGGCAGCCCTGGTAGCTCGACAGGACCGGGGTGATCGGTGGCAGGTCCGGCGCGGCGCTCGCCGCCGGAGCGGAAAGCACCGAGATGACCCCGAAAACGGCCGCCCACTTGGCACAAGTTCGCACGCCCCGAAGCTATGCCCTGGCGCTCGAAGGCGACACGTCCCCAAAAGGGGATCGCCGTGCCGGGGCGGCCGCCGTCGGGTCTGCTGAGTCCGCAATTTCCATTGCAATTGGACCTTCGATTTCAATGGAAATTGCGGACCCCCGGGGCCCGTCAGAGGGGGAGGTCGGAGGGTTGGAGGTTCCGGAGGTCTTCGAGGGTTGGCGACTGGAGGGCGCTGATGCGGCCCGCTTGGCGGGTCATCGTCGACTCCAGGAGCTGGCGGGCGTAGCGGGCGTTGCCGAAGTTCCGGTCTCGCGGCACCTGCTCGAAGTGGTCCAGCAGCGCCGATCGGACGGCCTCGCCGCACTCGTAGCCGTTGGTCTCCGCCGTGCGCTCGAAGATGCTGACCAGCTCCGACGCCGTGTAGTTCTCGAACTGCACGTGGCGGGAGAACCGCGAGCCCAGGCCCGGGTTCGAGTCCAGGAAGTCCTGCATCTCCGCCGGGTAGCCCGCGACGATCACCACCACCTCGTCGCGGTGGTCCTCCATCAGCTTCACCAGCGTGTCGATCGCTTCGCGGCCGAAGTCGTTGCCGCCGGAGGACGTGAGCGTGTACGCCTCGTCGATGAACAGCACGCCGCCCCGCGCCCGCTCGAACGCCTCGCGGGTCAGCTGCGCGGTGTGCCCGATGTACTTGCCGACCAGGTCGGCTCGCGCGACCTCCACCAGCTGGCCCGTCGGCAGCACGTCCAGCCCGGCCAGCACCTCGCCGTAGAGCCGGGCCACCGTGGTCTTGCCGGTGCCGGGCGGCCCGGCGAACACCAGGTGGTTGCTGATCTTCGGCGTCGGCAGGCCGGCGGCGGCCCGCCGCTTGTTCGCCTCCAGCAGGTTGACCAGGTCTTCCACCGCCGACTTCACCGAGCCGATGCCGATCATCTCGCGCAGCCGGGTCAGCGCCGACGGCTTGTCGTCCGCCGCGGGTTCCGGCTCGGCGCCCACGTCTTCGGGCAGCATCCGGGACAGCTCCGGCCCGTCGGCGTCCGGCAGCGCGGCCAGCCGGACGGCCTGCCGGTCGATCATCTCCTCGAAGAGCTTGCGGGCGGCGCGGCCGTTGCCGAAGTCGGCGCCGCGGTGCATCCGCCCGAAGTGCTGTTCGAGGGCCTCGCGGGTGCCTTCGCCGAGCTCGTAGCTGTGCGCCTCGCACATCTTCCCGACGATGGTGACCAGCTCGGGCACCGAGTAGTTCTCGAACTCGATGGTGCGGTTGAACCGCGACGCCAGGCCCGGGTTGGACGCCAGGAATCCCTGCATCTGCTCGGAATACCCGGCCGCGATGACCACCACGTCGTCGCGGTGGTCCTCCATCAGCTTCACCAGCGTGTCGACCGCCTCGCGGCCGAAGTCGGGGCCGCCGCCCTCCTGCGCGTTCAGCGTGTACGCCTCGTCGATGAACAGCACGCCGCCGAGTGCCTTGTTGAACGCCTCGGTGGTCTTGATCGCGGTGCCGCCGACGATCTGCGCGACCAGGTCGGCGCGCGCGACCTCCACCAGGTGGCCGCTGCGCAGCGCGCCGAGCGAGGCGAGCACCTCGCCGTAGAGGCGGGCGACGGTCGTCTTGCCGGTGCCGGGCGGCCCGGCGAAGATCAGGTGCCGGCTCATCGGCAGCGCGGGCAGCCCGGCCGCTTCGCGGCGCTTGGCCATCTCCGTCAGGTTCACCAGCGTCGTGACCTGCTCCTTCACCCCGTCCAGGCCGACCAGCGCGGTCAGCTCGACCAGCGGCCCGGCCTCGGCGTCGGTGGTGTTGGCGTTGTCGCGGCTGTCCAGGTTCTCGATCTCCAGCCGGTCGCCGCCGCTGCTGGTGCTGTTCGGGGTGTTGACGCCCGAGCCGCCGTTGCCGGTGGCCGTGCAGTTGGTCACCGAGACCGGTTCGGTCGTCTCGACGCGGACGCCGTCGCGGGTGTTGTCGACCAGTTCGCACTCGTCGAGCGTGGCGCGGCCGCCGTTGCTCACCAGCACGCCGTGGCCGTCGTTCTTGCGGATCTTGCTGCGCAGCATGGTCAGTTCCGCGTGGTCGGCGACGGTCACGCCGTCGCCGGTGCAGTCCCGCACCTCGCAGTCCCGGAACATGCCGGTGCCGCCGGGTTCCACGGCCACGCCGGTGGCGGCCCGGATCACGGTGCCGCTGACGTACGGGTCGGCGTCCTCGCCGATCCGCAGGCCGACCTTGGCGACGTCGCCGATCTCGGACTCCTCCAGCCGGCCGTGCCCGCCGCCGAACACCGCGATCCCGTCGCCGCGCGCCTCCTGCACGGTGACCCGGCGCAGCATCGGGTTCGCCCCGGCGCCCACGCTGATCCCGGTGCCTTCGACGTCGCGCACTTCGAGCCGGTCGAACTCCGCGACCGACTCGTCGGTGAGCACCACGCCTTCCTTCGCGCTGTCGTGCACGGTGGTCTCGCGGAAGCTTGGCCCGGCCAACTCCCCGACGTGGATGGCGGCCTGCTTGGTGCCGAACACCCGCAGCTGTTCGTAGCTGCCCTTGGCCTTGTCGGTGATCAGCAGGCCGTGCGCCTTGCTGCGGCCGACGCGGCAGCCGGTCAGCACCGGCTCACTGCCGCCGAGCACCACGACGCCGTGCTCCCGGGTGCCGGTAATCGAGCAGTCCCGCAGCGTCGGGCGGCCCGTGCTGTTCAGGTAGGCGCCGATCGCCACGTCCTTGACGGAGGTGTTGCTGATGGCGGTGCTGCTGGAGCCTTCCAGCGCGATGGCGGGCTTGTCGGTGCGGGAGATCTGGCAGTCCTCGACGGTGCCGCGGGATTCGGCGTTCGCGCAGATTCCGTTGCCGCGGCTGTCGCGGAGCACGCAGCGGCGGATCGTGGGAGCGGCGCGGTCGCTGATCACGATCGCCGAGCTGCCGAGGTGCTCGATCACGCTGTCCTCGACGACGCTGCCCGCCTCGGAGGTGTCGACGATGCCGGCGCCGGAGGAGTTGGTGACCCGGCAGTCGCGCATCGCCAGCGAGCCGGATTCCCTTGCCAGCACGGCGGTCCAGGCCGAGCCGGTGACCTCGCAGTCGTCCATCGCGGCCTGGCCGCGCGGAACGTCCACAGTGGGCAGTTCGGGGTCGCGGCCGCGCAGCACCAGGCCGCTGAGCTGCACGGCCTCGGACACCACCCGCACCGCGCTGCCGCGGACCGGGGCCAGCTCCACGGTGCGCGAACCCTCGGCGGCGGTGATGGTGACGACCTTGGTGATCACCAGGTTCTCCTGGTAGCGGCCTGGGTGCACCGAGATGACCGCTCCCGGGCGGGCCTGCTCCAATGCCGCCGTGATGGTCCGATGACCGTCGGGCCCCTCCGGGCGGACCGAAAGCACAGGCCGTGCCACGCCACTCTCCTCCATCGACCGCGCGGATCCAACGACCGCTAAATCCGCTTTGCGTTGAAACGGTGTTCCCAGCCTGCCCTGCGCGATGCGCGAGCGTTAGTCCCAACAACGTCGCCCGCCGACCCCTTTTCATGGGACTCCCGGAGCGTGGTTGCCGGGAGGTTAAATGGAACGGACGATTCGGAGAGCCGGCCGTCCCACCCGGACCGGGCGAACGCACTTGAGGACTGTTTCGAGAGTGGCTTGCGCAGCGGTGCGGGTGGCGGAACCCCGGCGTGGGATCCCCGAAAGCAGGAAGGACCGCGCTCGCGGAGAACCCCGCGGGCAGGTCCACGAGAACCCGCGGCGGCGCGAGCCGCGACCCGCACCGCGAGCGGCCACCGCCGCCGAAGGAACAGATCTCAGGGGTGACCAGACGTGGCCAGGGTGAGCAAGGCGCTGGCTGCGATGTGCCTCGCGTCGGGCGCGGTCGGGTGGGCGCTCGGCCGCTGGACCCGCCGCTACCCGCAGCCGGAACTCCGCTGGCTGCGGCAAGAACTCACGGCCGCGAGCAACGCGCTGATCGAAGCGGAGCAGGGCCGGGCCGACCTGCGGCGCGCGCAGCGCGAGCTGATCACCGCCATCTCCCACGAACTGCGCACCCCGCTGGCCACCATCCGCGCCGCGGCGGAAGCGCTGCAGGACGGCGTGGCGCAGGAACCCGAGCGATACCTGGAAAGCCTGGTCGGCGGCGCGCAGCGGCTGAACCGGGTGACCGGCGACCTCTTCGAGCTGGCCCGCATCCAGGCGGCGCCGGTGGAACGGATGCCGACCCGGCTGGCGGACCTGCTGGATTCGGCGCTGGCGACGGCGCTCCCGGTCGCCCTGGAGCGCGGAGTGCGGCTGCACGGCGTCGGCCTGGACAGCGCGACCGATCCGGTGCTGGTCGACATCGCGGTGACGACGCGGGCCCTGACGAACCTGGTGATGCACGCGGTGCGGCACACGATGCCGGGCGAGCCGGTGACGGTGACGGCGGTGGTGTCGGGTGACGAGATCGAGGTGATCGTGGTCGACGGCTGCGGAGGGCTCATGGACATCGGCGACTCCGTCGAGCCGGGCGACGTGGGCCTGGCGATCACCCGCGGCCTGATCCGCGCGCACGGCGGAGACGTCCGGATAGACCAGGTCACCGACGGCTGCCGCTTCATCGCCCGCGTCCCGGCGGGCATTTCGTGATGTAGCGGCGGGCGGCCGGGCGTGCTCGACGGCCTGCGGAGTCTGGTCAACGGTGACCGGGCGCGTGGGGTCGGGGGCATCGCGCCCGGTCACCGGGGTGGGCCGGTGCGGGTGGGGGTTGAGGGAGGTCGCCGCACCGGCCCTGCTCGGGTGTCGTGAGTGCTGGTTCCGGTAAGGGCCGGAGTGAGCGCTCACGAGCTTTTTAGGGCCGTAGGTGGTGGCGTCCGGTGGGTTCGTCTGGGTCGGTGGTGGGGAATTCCGGTGGTATGCGGGGATGTTCGTGTTCCGAGCCGCGTTCTTCTCGGGTTTCGGCTTCGATGTCGGCGATGAGGTGCCAGACCGTGTAGGCGCCTTCGCCGCCTCCGGCGTGCTGGCCCGTTGTCGCGAAGGCGATCGCCCGCGTGGGGATCTGGGTGGTGAGCATGGCGAGGATCAGCAGGTTGAACAGGACGAACGTGCTGAGCTGAATCCAGAACATCGGTTTCTCCCTATCGTTGATGTTTCCGCTGGACAGTGGTCGTGAGTGGTTGTGGCTGCTTTTTGGGGGCCCCACAAAAAACCCCCCCCCCCGCCG
>NZ_JBFAIN010000055.1:0-44585 GCF_040654735.1 Saccharopolyspora sp. NPDC050642
GCCCACAACGTCGCCATCGACCTGCACCGCGGCCGGCGGGCCCGGCCGACCGAGGTCGGCTTCGACGGCGAAGCGCTGGCGAACACCGCCGTGCAAACCGGCGCCCGCCACGCGTGCGGAGCGCCGGTTTCGCGCGAAAGCGGCGATTTCACCCGATCCGGGAGGCGGCGGTCACGGGACCAGGAAGCGGCTGTCCCGGGCGTCGGTGATCGCCATGTAGCCGGGCGCGTGGCCGATGGCGAACGGCGGCCTGGACCGCATCACGGCCGCCTGCGGCGTCACCCCGCAGGCCCAGAACACCGGGATCTCGCCGGGCCGGATCTCCACCGCGTCGCCGAAGTCGGGCCGGTCGATGTCCTTGATCCCCAACGCTTCCGGCGCGCCGATGTGCACCGGGGCGCCGTGCACCGCCGGGTAGCGGGAGGTCACGCGGACCGCGGTGGACACCAGTTCCGCGGGCACCGGCCGCATCGACACCACCAGCGGCCCGGCCAACCGGCCTGCCGGGCGGCATTCCCGGTTCGTCCGGTACATCGGGACGTTGCTGCCCGCCTCGATGTGGCGCACCGGGACCTCGGCCTCCAGCAACGCCGCCTCGAAGGTGAAGCTGCAGCCGATCAGGAACGACACCAGGTCGTCCCGCCACAGGTCGGTGACCTCGGCGCGCTCCTCCGCCAGCTCGCCGTCCCGGTAGACGGTGTACGCGGGCAGGTCGGTGCGCAGGTCGCCGGCGAAGATCGACATGCTGGTCTCGCCCGGCTCGGTCACGTCGAGCACCGGGCACGAGCGCGGATTCCGCTGCGCGAACAGCAGGAAGTCGTAGGCGTACTCGCGGGGCAGCGAGATGAGGTTCGCTTGCGTCCAGCCCGCGCTGTAACCCGAGGTGGGCACGCGCAGGCCGGCGCGGAACTCCGCGCGGGCCTGGTCCGGCGACATCGCCTGCGGCTGCGTCATCGAATTCTCCCTACTCGAGCAGTGAAACTCCGCCCGTTGTTCATTTGTGAAGCGCCGGAGGCGCTTTGCAAGTCCTCGAGACCTGCCCACCCGTCGAGGGCCGCGTACCGGACGGAGATCCCGCAGTCCAGTCCGAGGTTCCGCCCCGCACCGCTACGAAGGACGGGTCCGGAAACCCTTTTTCAAGCGGAAGCGAATCCGCTGCCCGGGACGCGCCTGGGCGGCTGCGTCGAGGTCGGCGGCGGCGACCACGGCGATCACCGGGTAGCCGCCCGTCACCGGGTGGTCGGCGAGGAACAGCGTGGGCCGCGCCGACGGCGGCACCTGCAGCGCGCCGGCGACCATGCCCTCGCTGGGCAGTTCCTCGGTGCGGCTCCGGTCCAGCGCCGGGCCGTCCAGCCGCATGCCGATCCGGTTGCTGTCGGCGGTGACCTCGTACGGCTTGCTGACCAGGGTGGTCAGGGCGTCGTCGACGAACCAGTCGTGACGCGGTCCTGGCGCCACGCTCAGCACGATCTCGTCGGCCGGGCACACCGCCACCGGTGCGACGTCCACCTGCGGGAACCGGTCGGGCGGCGGGCCGACCGGCAGCACCGCGCCGCCAGCCAGCGGCTGCGGCCCGAGCCCGGCGAGGACATCGGTGGCGCGCGAGCCGAGCACCGGCGGGACGGCGACTCCGCCGCGCACCGCGAGGTAGCTGCGGAGCCCGCAACCGGGCACGCCCATCCGCAGCTCGGCGCCGGCCGGGATCCACAGCACCGAGTTCACCGCCGCGCCGCGACCGTCCACAGTGATCGGACAGGGCGCACCGGTCACCGCGGCCGTGAGGTCGCGGGTCGCGCGGACCGCGAGCCCGCCGAACGTGACCTCGATGGCCGCGGCGCTCTCGTCGTTGCCGACCAGCCTGTTGGCCAGCCGGAAGGAACCGGCGTCGGCCGCGCCAGAGCGGCCGACGCCGATGCCGGCCAGGCCCGGTCGCCCGAGGTCCTGGATCGTCGCGAGCGGGCCCGTGGCCAGGATTTCCAGGCAGCTCATGCGACCTCCAGGAAGCGCACCCGCACGCCGGGCCGCAGCAGCGCGGGCGGATTTCGGTCGACCCGCCAGATCTCCAGGTCGGTGCGCCCGATCAGCTGCCAGCCGCCGGGCGATTCGCGCGGGTAGATGCCGCTGAACGCGCCCGCGAGGCCGACCGATCCCGGCGGCACCTTGGTCCGCGACTCGGTGCGGCGCGGCACCACCAGCTCCACCGGGCCACCGGAGAGGTAGCCGAAACCGGGCGCGAACCCGCCGAAGGCGACCATCCACTCCGCGCTCGTGTGCCGGCGCACCACTTCGCGCTCGGTCAGACCTGTCAGCGACGCGACTTCCGCGAGGTCGGCGCCGTCGTAGACCACCGGCACCTCCACCAGCTCACCGCTGGCGCGCGAGCCGTCGCGGGGCTCGGCCGCACGCACCGCCGCCTCGACCGCGCCGATGTCGGCGCGCTGCGGATCCAGGTGCAGCAGCAGTGTCCGGGCCGCCGGGACCAGGTCCGTGACGCCCTCCGGCGGGTTCTCGGCGAGGACGGCGAACAGCGCCTGCACGGCTTCGAGATCGGCCAGCTCGATGAGCAGCCCCGAATCGGCGCACCGCAGGAATCGCATCACAGACCTCGCGCGACGAACGGCGCCAACGTCACTCCTCCGGCCACCAGCCGGTCCCGCACCGCCTCGGCGATGGCCACCGCGCCCGGGCTGTCGCCGTGCACGCAGATCGAATCGGCGTCGATCTTGATGTCGGAGCCGTCGATCGCCTTGATCGGCTCGCCTGCGGCCAGCCGCACGCAGCGGTCCGCGATGACGTCCGGATCGTGCAGCACGGCGCCGGGTTCGCGGCGCGACACCAGGGTGCCCTCTGGCGTGTACGCGCGGTCGGCGAAGGCCTCGCGGAACACCTGCAGCCCGGCCCGCTCGGCCCGGGCCAGCCACTCGGAGCCGGGCAGCCCGAGCACCGCCAGCGACGGGTCGTAGGCACGCACCGCGTCGACCACGGCGGCCGCCTGGTCGGCGTGGTGCACGATCGCGTTGTAGAGCGCACCGTGCGGCTTGACGTAGCCGACCTCGGTGCCCGCGACGCGGGCGAACCCGGCCAGCGCGCCGATCTGGTAGATCACGTCGTTGGCCAGCTCCACCGGCGGCACGTCGATGAACCGGCGGCCGAACCCGGCCAGGTCCCGATAGCTGACCTGGGCGCCGACCACGACGTCCAGCTTCGCGGCCTGCTCGACGGCATGGCGGATCACCGTGGCGTCCCCGGCGTGGTAGCCGCAGGCGACGTTCGCGCTGGTGACGATCCGCAGCAGCGCCTCGTCGTCGCTGAGCTCCCAGCGGCCGAAACCCTCCGCGAGGTCCGAATTGAGGTCCATGCCCACCTCACTTCCACAGCGCGGCGATGCCGCCGAGCGAGTTGAATCCCAGGTACAAGGTCAGCAACCAGGCGAGCACACCCACGACCAGCAGCCAACGCGGGTACCGGTATCCGCCGAGCAGGTCCCGCCGCTTGGCCGCCACGAACATCAGCACGCCGAAGCCGACCGGCAGGATCAGGCCGTTGAGCGCGCCGGCCAGCACCAGCAGCGTCGTCGGCGCCTGGTCCAGCAGCAGGAACACCACCGCCGACACCGCCACGAACGCGACAACCATCCAGTTGCGGGCGCGGGCCAGCTTCGGCGAGAAGGTGACCAGGAACGACACCGAGGTGTAGGCGGCGCCGACGACCGAGGTGATGCTGGCGGCCCAGAGGATCATCCCGAACAGCCGCAGGCCGACCTCGCCGGCCGCGTGCTGGAAGGCCTCCGCGGTCGGGTTCGACGAGGCCAGCGTGACGCCGCCGGCCACGACGCCGAGCACCGCGAGGAAAAGCACCAGCCGCATCACGCCGGTCACCAGCAGCGAGACGACGGAGCTGCGGCTGACGTCGACGATCCGCTCCGGACCGGTCACGCCGGCGTCGACCAGGCGGTGCGCGCCCGCGTAGGTGATGTAGCCGCCGACGGTGCCGCCGATCAGGGTGGTGATGGACAGGAAGTCGACCTCCGACGGCCACACCGCCTGGACCAGGGCCTGGCCGACGGGCGGGTGGGAGGAGAAGGCGACGAACGCGGTCAGCAGGATCATGACCACGCCGAGGACCACGACGATGCGATCCATCGCCACCCCGGCCTTCTTGCTCAGGAAGATCCCGATGGCGATGACGGCCGAGAGGGTGCCGCCGATCTTGGCGTCGAGCCCGAACAGCGCGTCGAGGCCGAGCGAGGTGCCGGCGATGTTGCCGACGTTGAACACCAGCCCGCCGAAGACCACCAGCGCGGCCATCACGTAGCCGAGGCCGGGCACCACGCGGTTGCCCAGGTCCTGCGCCCGCATGCCGGACACGCCGATGACCCGCCACACGTTCAGCTGCACCGCGATGTCGACCAGGATCGACACCAGGATGGCGAAGGCGAAGGCCGCACCGAGCTGGATGGTGAACTGCGTCGTCTGGGTGATGAAGCCGGGGCCGATGGCGCTGGTGGCCATCAGGAAGACCGCGCCCAGCAGGGTGCTGCGCCTCGCCGTCGACGACTTGCCGTCGGCCGTGGTCGTCTGAGCCATGGCACCTCCGATCAACTCAGAACACCGGCCGTTCGCCGGTGACAGGGGGTCTCGCGTTCGGGCCGCTGAGCGGCAGTTCCGGTCAAGATAGTGAATTGTTGAACAATTCTGCAATACCTCGTTCGAAGCTGTCTCGTTACACTCAGATCAACTGCCGGGCACGTCGTTGGGAGCTCGATTGACCACCGCGGACCCGTGGGCGGAACTGCTCACGGCCGACCGATCGCTGTTGGACCGCACCAGCACGGCCGAACGAGTCGCCGACGTGCTGCGGCAGCGCATCATCGACGGCGCGCTCGCCCCGGGCACCCGGCTTTCCGAGGAAACCGCGGGCAAGGCGCTGGCGGTCTCCCGCAACACGCTGCGCGAGGCGTTCCGGCTGCTGGTGCACGAGCGGCTGCTGGTGCACGAGTTCCACCGCGGCGTGTTCGTCCGGGTGCTCAGCGCCGACGACGTGATCGACCTGTACCGGATCCGCAGGCTGCTGGAGACCAGCGCGGTGCGCCGGGCCGGCGCCGCGGCGCCCGAGCTGGTGGCGGCCGTGGACCGGGCGGTGACCGATGGCGAGCGGGCGGCCGAGGACGAGCGGTGGAGCGACGTCGGCACCGCGAACATGCGCTTCCACGAAGCGCTGGCGGCGATGGCCGCCAGCCCGCGGGTGAACGAGACGATGGGACAGCTGCTGGCCGAGCTGCGCCTCGCGTTCCACGTGATGTCGCACCCGCAGGAGTTCTACGAGCCCTACCTGGCGCTCAACCGGACGATCGCGGACCTGATCACCGGCGGCTCGATGGAAGCGGCGGCCGACCGGCTCGACGAGTACTTCGACGAGGCCGAGACGCAGCTCGTCGAGGCGTACAAGACCTACAACTCGCACTGACTGCGCCCCGCGGCGGGACGGGTCTAGGATCCTGGCGCGTGATGCCTCCGTTGCACGCTGTCGCGCAGGGCCATCGTCGACTCCGCGAAGCGCTCGCCGCGCTGACCGATGATCAAGTCGCCGCGCCGTCGCTGCTCCCCGGGTGGAGCCGGGGCCACGTGCTGGCCCACCTGACCGACAACGCCCGAGCGTTCGCGCGGGTCTCCGAGCTCGCGTTGCGCGGCGAGCTGGTCGACGCCTACGACGGCGGGCAGGCCGAACGCGACGCGATCATCGAAGGCCTCGCCGCGAGCAGCGCCGACGAACACCGGTCCGCCATCGCCCGGCACTCCGCCGCGCTGGAAGCGGTGTGGTCGCAGGCCACCGCCGAAGACTGGGCGCGCCCGGTGCGGTTCCGCAACGGCGACCTGGGCGGGCTCGTGCACATGCGCTGGCGGGAGGTGTGGATCCACCTGGTGGATCTCGACCTGGGCATCGGCCCGCAGGAGTGGAGCGACGAATTCTCCTGCCACGCGGTCGATTTCCTGATTCCGAGGTTGCCGGCGGGCGTCGTCCTGCGGCAGGCCGACGGCCCGCGCCGGTGGACGACCGGCGACGCCGACGGCCGTCCCGAGATCAGCGGCCGGGCCCGCGACCTCGCGGCCTGGCTCGCGGGCCGGACGCCGGAGCGCTCGCCGCTCGGCCCGCTGCCGGACCTCGGCCCCTGGCCCGCGCACCCGGCCCCGATCCCGGACCAGCAGCGCCACACTCCCCGGTGACGCCCGATTCCGCCTGAAATCGGGAACTTCGTCGAACCTCGACAGGTCGGGAGTCCCCGATTTCGCCTGAAATCGGGGAGTTCTCGGCACCAGCGGTGCCGGGCTTCCCGAAGGGCGCCTGATTTCGCCTGAAATCGGGCGCCTTCGGGGTTGCCGGTGCTGGGGGGCGCCTCGTCAGGCGAGGCCTGCGAAGAGGTCGGATTCCCAGTCGTAGGTGCCGGATCCGGGGCCTCGTTCGCCGCGGACCAGCAGGTAGTGCTCCATCGCGAACTCCGGGCGCGACACCAGCTGGGCGAAGAACCCGCCGTCGTCCAGGTTGACCTGGCTGCGGTAGTGCCGCAGTGCGGCGGTCTTGATCGCGTGGAAGTCGCGACCGTCGACCATCGCCGTGAGCTCCTCGTCGGGCACCGTGTACGGCTCGAAGCCCTCGACGCCGGCCTCCTCGACCTGCTTGAGGATCGAACGCGGCAGCGTCGTCCAGTACACCTTCGACACCTGCCACGGCTCGCCGAGCTCCGGCGCGTAGTCCGGGTCGGCCGCCGGCTCGATGGAGGTCATCACCGCGCGGTGCGCGCCGATGTGGTCGGGGTGGCCGTAGCCGCCGAACTCGTCGTAGGTGATCACCACCTGGGGCCGCTCCGCGCGCAGGATCTCGACCATCGCGCGGGTGACGTCCGCGGGATCGGCCTTGGCGAAGGAACCGTCCGCGTCGTTGCCCGCCTCGCCCGCCATGCCGCTGTCCCGCCAGCGACCCGGGCCGCCGAGCCAGTGGTGCCGGACGTCGCCGTACTCCGCCAGCGCCGCGCGGATCTCCCCGCGCCGGTGCTCGCCCAGCGCATCGGGTTCTCCGCGCAGATGCGCGAGATCGTCGACGATCACCTCGCCGAGCTCCCCGCTGGTGCAGGTCACCAGCGAAACCGATGCGCCCTCCGCGAGGTACCGGGCCATCGTGGCGCCGGTGGCGGTGGATTCGTCATCGGGGTGCGCGTGAACCAGCAGCAGGCGGCGATCGCTCATGAGCACGAGCCTAGCCACGGTCACCGACAGCAGGCGGCGATCGCCGACCTGGTCACACCCGCAACTTGCCGCGGAATTCCGGCAATGTTCGCCTTCCGGTCAACCATTCCCGGCCGATCGGCGGCGAGGATCTCGATCAGACGATCAAGGAGGCAGCAGTGTCTGGTGTTACCCGACGAGGAGTTCTCGGCATGGCCGGAGTCGCGGCGGTCGCCGGCGTGCTCGGCACCGGCGGTCAGGCCGTCGCGCAACCGGGCGGCGAGGCGCTGATCGGGCCCGCGCGCGGCGATCGGCTGCACGTGATGACCTTCAACATCCGCCTCGACACCAAGGCCGCGCCGCCGAACCCCGACGCCTGGACCACCCGCCGCCCGATCCTCGCCGAGCTGCTCAACACCGAGCAGCCCACTCTGCTCGGCGTGCAGGAAGCCTTGTACAGCCAGGTGAAGGAGGTCCGGGCGGACCTCCCGCGGCACTACGACTGGATCGGGCTGGGCCGCGAAGGCGGCGGCCGCGGCGAGTACATGTCGATCTACTTCGACACCCGCCGGGTCGAGCCGCTGGACTACGACCACTTCTGGCTCTCCGACACGCCGAACGTGATCGGCTCGAAGAGCTGGGGCAACAACGTGGTCCGGATGGTCACCTGGGTGCGCTTCCTGGACCGCCGGACCGGCCGCGAGTTCGTCCACGTCAACACGCACTTCGACCACCAGTCGGAGGAATCGCGCCGTCGCAGCGCGCAGCTGGTGCGCGACCGGATCGCCGGTTTCGACGCCGCGCTGCCGGTCGTGCTCACCGGCGACTTCAACACGCCCGCCGAGACGTCGGAGTCCTTCAAGATCCTGACCGGCGGCGGGCTGGCCGACAGCTGGGCGACGGCCGCCGAGCGGCTCACCCCGGCGTGGGGCACCTTCGGCGCCTACAAGGAACCGGTCGAGGGCAAGGAGCGGATCGACTGGCTGCTGCACAACGGGCGATTCCGGGTGTTGCAGGCCGCGATCAACACCTACCGCAGCAACGGCTACTTCCCGTCCGACCACCTGCCGGTCCACGCGCTGCTCGAATTCGCCTGATCCGCGCGCGAGAGCCGTGGGTCTTCCGGTCGCCGTTGCGGCCCGGAAGACCCACGGCCTGGCCGGCCGAAGGCGGACTTCATCGCCCGGTGATGCGGTCGAGCCAGGACTGCCAGGCGGCGCTGCGGGACTCGCGGTCCACCGCGACGCCGTAGAAGTACTGGGTCGTGCTCACCATGTGGTGCAGATCGTCGGCCATGAAGCGGTAGAGGCCGTGCTCGGTGCGGATGCCGAGCAGCGACTCGTCGCGCAGGTCCACCACGCCCTCGATGGGTTCGAGCCCTTCCGGGGTGAGGCGCACCTGTTCGCCGAGCGCCGGATCCGCGCCGAGCCGCGCGATCAGGTCCGCCCACACCGCTTTTCCGGGCCGGTCGGTGAACCCGGTGGCGACCACGTTGGCCACCGGCAGCCCGGGGAAGTGCCGGAAGTACTCGGCGAGGTTGTGCAGGAACAAGTCCCAGCCCTTGCCGAAGCCGTCGTACTCGGCCTCCCAGTCGTCGCCGCCGAAGAATCCACTTTGGACGAGCCGGAGCACGGTGGTGCCGCCCGCCCTGCCCTCGACCAGGAACTCGATCGTCAACGAGGGTTCGCCGTCCGGGCCGGGCGCGCCGTACACGACCCGCCTGCCCGGCTCCCGCTCCAGCACCTGGCCTGCCTGGGTGTTGCCGCCGCCGAAGTCCGCCTCGATCTCCTCGCCCGCGTGCTCGTGCGGCACGAACCAGACCGACATGCCCTCCGGGGTGGAGATCGCCTGCCAGACCTGTTCCGGGGTGGCGGCGAGTTCGATCTCCTTCGCCAGCCGCCGGCGCTCGTCCACCGCGATCAGCCCTGCTGGACGAGGATGATGAGGTTGCCGCAGGTGTCGTCGAACACCGCCTGCACGCCGAAATCGGTCTTCGTCGGCTCCTGGGTGAACTCGACCCCGAGTTCCTTCATCCGCGCGCAGTCCTTCTCCAGGTCCGTGCTGCCGAGCATGGTGAACGGGATGCCCGCGTCGTAGAGCGTCTTCTTGTACACCTGCCCGGCCGGCTTGCCGTCGATCTGGATCCCGGGGTTGCCGTCCGGTTCGAGCAGCAGCTCGACGCCGTCCGGCGCGTCGGGCGAGACGACGGTCAGCCACTTGGCGTCGCCGGCCGGGATGTCGGTCTTCTTCACGAAGCCCAGCACGTCGGTGTAGAACGCCAAGGCCTTGTCCTGGTCGTCGACCAGGATGCTGGTAACCGGAACGAACATGATCAACTCTTCCCTTCTCGTCGGACCGTCGGATGCACAGCGACCACGATCCGGTGCGCCCGCCCCTCGGCCGCGGACTCGTCGTGGTACTTCGAGATCAGCGATGTCACCGCCCCGGACAGCTCCTCGGCGAACGCGGCGCGGTCGGCCGCGGAGGCGAACCGGACCTCGCCGTCGATGGCGAACGTCGCGAGCCGCTTGCGGGCCTTTGCCGCGCCCGCGATCAGCTCGCCCACGTCGCGCACCAGCCGCGCGGCCACCGCGAGCAGCCAGCGCGCGGACAGACGGTCGCGGGACCGCGCGGGATCGGGCTCGACCGCCGCCAGGACGCTCGGCGAGATCACGTACGAGACCGCGGTCGCCCGCAGCACGCGCTCGGTGAAGTTGCCCTTGCGCCGCTCCTCGACCAGCTCGACCAACCCATGCCGCTCCAGCTCGCGCAGGTGGTAGTTGACCTTCTGCCGGGTCAACCCGACCTTCTGCGCGAGCGTGGTCGCCGAGCCGGGTTCGGCCAGTTCGGCGAGCAGCCGGGCGCGCACCGGGTCCAGCGAGACCTCGGCCGCCCCCGGATCGTCGATCACCGCCACATCGTGCATGTCAACACCGTCCCATTGACAAATTTTTTTGTCAAGACGAGCGCTTCCTCACCAGCGCCTGCTGATCAGTCAGGAATTACTTGCTCAGACGGGGACCAGGACGATCCAGACCTGGCCGGGCGCGAACGGGATCGGCTCGCCCGCCGGCGTGGTGTAGGCGGTGCCCACCTCGGGGATCGGCCGGGACCAGCGGGCCTCGAACGAAAGGCCGTCGCGGAGCACCAGCGCGCGCCCCTCCCCGATGGTTTCCGCGAACGGCGACACGTTCCCCACCACATCGCGGAACGGCGAGGCGGACACGGGGACTTCCTGGAGCACCACCGTGCTCGCGCCGAGCCGGCCGCTGTCGGCGGCCGAGTACGGGCGGCCGTCCATCGACACCAGCCATCGCCGATCACCCGGCGACCAGGTGAAACTCACGCGCGCGGCCCGGTATGCGACCTCCTCCCGGTCCGCAGGCACGCCGCCGGGAGGGGCCGCGCCGAACAGCAGCCGGGCGTTCGGCGACCAACCCGCTCCCACCGGAAGCCGGGCCGGGCGCACGAAGAGGTTGTGCGGCGCCTGGCCCGGCCCCCGGAAGTACGCACCGGGAACGCTCGCCTGCGAGGCGTCGTTCACCGGCGCCCGCCCGATCTCCGGCAGGAGTTCCGGTGCCGCGCCGGAGAACGCCAGCGTCGGATGCCCGAACTGGGGCAGCAGGCGCAGGTCGGTCTGCCGGGCGCTGCGCACCGGACCCACCACCGGCGGCAGGCTGGACGCGAAAACCGCTATCAGCCTGCTGATTCCCGCCTCGACCGGTTCGACGAAGACCACGTCGGCCGCGCCGATCCCGGTCGGCGGGCGGGCCGGCGGCGAGTTGTCCACCTTGACCGCGAGCACCGGCGGCCCGGCCGGCGGAGGCGGCGGTGGGGGCTCGGGCGGTGGCGGCGGGGCCGGCTCGGCGATCGGCACCGTCAGCGTTCCGGTGGGTTGCAGGGCCAACCCGCCGAGCACGACCGCCAGGACGGTGACCAGGGTTCCGAACACGCGCAACCACCACATCGCCCCTCCACGACGGCAGCCGTCCGCTGCCGGGTAGCTTCGCGCGCCCCGGCAGCCACGACAAGGGGCCGATCAGCGGTACGGACGCCGATCCCGGGCTTCCTTCGTCGCGCGCGCCCACCAGACGACCTGGTCCAGCATCAGCTTCGCCGCGCCGGCCGGGCCCATCTCGTCCTTGGGGTTGCCGGACTCGTCGAAGCACTCGTAGACGCCGTGGAAGCTCACGGTTTCGCGGACGGTCACGGCATGCAGCTCGGCGAAGACCTGGCGGAGCTGCTCGACCGCCCGCAGGCCGCCGGAAATCCCGCCGTAGGAGACGAATCCGACCGGCTTGGTCTGCCACTCGGCGTTGGCGGTGTCGATGGCGTACTTCAGCGATGCCGGGTAGCCGTGGTTGTACTCGGGGGTGATCACGACGAATGCGTCCGCGGCGGCCAGCCGGCCGGCGTACGCCGTCAGCTGCGGGGTGAGGCCGGCCGGGTGCACCGCGGGGAGTTCGAGCTCGGCCAGGTCGATGACGTCGACGTCCAGTTCCGGGTGCTGCTTCGCCAGGCCGGCGAACCAACCGGCCACCGTCCCGGCGAAGCGACCCTCCCTGGTACTGCCGACGATGATGCCCAGTCGCAACAGGTCTTCGGACATTTTCGCTTTCCCTTCAGGATGACTGCCTTGCGGGACCATCCTGAAACCTCGACATTACTCGAAGTCAACTCTCGTTGTCCGCAGTGGACCCGTGCCGTGCCCGGAGCGCGTCGAACTCGGCGTCGCTCAGCCGCACGTCGAGGTCGCGCAGGACGGGTTCCAGCTGGTCGACGGAGATCTTGGTGACCTCCACATCGCCGCCGGGACGCTCCACCGTGAGCTCGTCGCCGACCAGGCGGCGGCTGATCCCCCGGTCCAGCCGCATGACGACCAGCTTGCGACCGAACGGCGACCGGGGATGCGTCGAGATGAAGTGGTGCGCCACCTCGTAGTCGCTGAAGTGCTGCGGCATCTCGTCGGAGGAGTGCAGCGCTTCCCAGCCTTCCGCGGTCTCGATCTCCAGCGTCCACAGTGCACCCTCGCGGACCAGGCGGTGCTTCCAGCCGGCCTGGTCGACCAACGCCCCGTCCTCGAACGGCATCGGCGTGAACAGGTTCGCGCCGAAGCCCACGTCGGCCAGGTGATCGGTGCCGTCGACGCGAACCCGGAGCATCGCGTGGGTCCGGAAGCCGAACTGCCGCGGCCGGGTCCGCGCCATCCGGCGCTCCACGTCGAACCCCAGGTTCTCCAGCACCGCCGCGAACAGCAGCGCGTGCTCGTAGCAGTAGCCGCCGCGGCCGCGCCGGACGAGCTTGTCGTTGATGTCGGGCAACGCGACCCCGGGGTGCTGCCCGAGGATCACGTCGATGTTCTCGAACGGGATGGCGCGCACGTGCGCCTCGTGCAGCGACCGCAGCGCCGCCGCCGACGGCTCCACCCGCGGGTGCCCGAGCCGGTCCAGGTAGGCGCCGACGTCGACAGTCCCGATCTGCCATTCGTCGTGCTCGTTCTCGCTCATGCCCCAAGCCTGGCAATTCGACCGCGCCGGAGGTCAAGGCGCAGATCCGGGATTTCCGGCGGAACGGGCGCGGATCCCGTGCCGTTGACACCGAACGCGAGCCGCAAATACGGTATATCAACCGGTGTTCGAAATACCAGACATGGAGCGGGCATGCCGAACATTCCGACCCTCATCCACCTGCGCGACGAGGACGACGTCGCCATCGCCGGCGCCGACCTGGGCGCGGGCACCGAAACCAGGGTCGGCGGCGGCGCGGTCGTGCTGCGCGCGGACGTGCCGCGCGGGCACAAGGTGGCGGTGCACGACATCGCGGCGGGCAGCGCGGTGCGCCGGTACGGCCAGGTGATCGGCTTCGCGGGCCGGGACATCGCCGCCGGGGAGCACATCCACCTGCACAACCTCGAATACCGCGAGTTCGAGCGGGCCTACGAGTTCGCCGTCGACGCCCAGCCCGAACAGCTCCTGCCCGCGGACCAGCGCGCCACCTTCCAGGGCTACGTCCGCTCCGACGGCAAGGTCGGCACCCGCAACTACCTCGGCGTGCTCACCAGCGTCAACTGCTCGGCGACCGCGGCGAAGCTCATCGCCCAGCAGATGCGGTTCTCCGGCGTGCTGGACGACTTCCCGAACGTCGACGGCGTCGTCGCGCTCACCCACGGCACCGGCTGCGGCATGGCCCCCGACGGCGAGGGCATCGACGTGCTGCGGCGCGTCATGCGCGGCTACCTCACGCACCCGAACTTCGCGGGCTTCCTCGTCCTCGGCCTCGGCTGCGAGGACAACCAGATCGTCAAGCTCACCGAGGACGTCGAGCTGCGCAGCGGCCTGCCGGTCGTCACCGCCACCATCCAGGAACTCGGCGGCACCACCAAGACCGTCCGCGCGGGCGTCGGCCGGCTCACCGAGCTGCTGCCCGAGGTCGACAAGGTCGAGCGCACCGCGGTCCCGGCCAGCGAGCTCGTCCTCGGCACCAACTGCGGCGGTTCGGACTCCTACTCCGGCATCACCGCCAACCCCGCGCTCGGCGCGGCGGTCGACCGGCTCGTCGCGCACGGCGGCACCGGCATCGTCGGCGAAACACCCGAGATCTACGGCACCGAGCACATGCTCGCCCGCCGCGCCGCCAGCCGCGAGGTCGGCGAGAAGCTCCTGGACAAGATCGCCTGGTGGCAGGACTACACCGCCAAGAACGGCGGTTCGATGGACAACAACCCCTCCCCCGGCAACAAGGCGGGCGGCCTGACGACCATCCTGGAGAAGTCGCTGGGCGCAGTCGCGAAGGGCGGCACCACGACGCTGCGCGACGTCGTCGACTACGCCGCCCCCGTCACCAGCAAGGGCTTCGTGTTCATGGACACGCCCGGCTACGACCCGGTGTCGGTGACCGGGATCGTGGCGGGCGGCGCCAACGTCGTCTGCTTCACCACCGGCCGCGGATCGGCGTTCGGCTGCTCCCCCGTCCCGAGCCTCAAGCTCGCCACCAACACCCCGCTCTACGAGCACATGAGCGAGGACATGGACATCAACGCGGGCAGCATCATCGACGGCGGGACCACCGTCGAGGAGCTCGGCGAGCAGATCTTCGACCACGTGCTGCGCGTCGCCTCCGGCGAGCACACCAAGAGCGAAGACCTCGGCTACGGCGAGGAGGAGTTCGTCCCCTGGCACATCGGCACCGTCATGTGACGGCCCCGGGCCCCGTCAGGGAATTCCCGAGCCAGGCTCGGGGAATCGCCCGGATGTTGCGGGGCGGCTGCGGCACGAGCATGGCTGGCGACCGAAGAAAGCCCCGCCAGTGACAGGGACTTCCATGCACACCGCAACGCCAGCGCGGAAATACGCGCCCACCGGGTGGACCCGTCCGTTGCAGGTCACCACCGCCATCTGCGCGGTGGTGTTCACCATCGGCACAGCACTGCAGAACTTCGTCATCGTCGACCTCGCGATGCTCGAACGCACCATGCAACTGGCCGGAATGACGGCCGAGCAGGCCACCGAAAGCGCACCCGGATTCCTGCTCGGCTTCCGCACCGTCGGCTGCCTCTACATCCTCGGCAACGCCATCGGCCTGCTCGCCCTGCGGGGCCGGACCTGGGTCTTCTGGGCGGTGCTGGCGGTGAACCTGACGCAGGCCGCGGGCGTGGTGGCGATCCCGCCGGAGGTCTTCCAGGCCTCTGTCGAGGAGTTCGGGGTCGCCGGGGTGATGCCGTCGGTCATCACCGATGGCGGCGCGCTGCTGCTGGGCCTGGTGCTGCTCGGCTTCCTGATCCGCTTCCGCTCCCCGTGGGCGCAGCGCAGAACCGCCTGATCAGCGGCATCGCGTCGCACGGTTGGGCCTTACTCGACGCGCCACGCGCTGGCTAGATTCGAAAACATGAGCGAATTACCGCAGGCGGGTGGTCGCGAGCACGAGTACTGGTTCGACAGCGACTACGCCCAGTTGATCGAAGCGTTGCGGCAGGGCGACGACCTGGCCGACATCGCCGCGGAGTTGCAGCGCAGCGTGCGCGCCGTCGAAGGCCGGCTCAGGTACCTGATCCCCGGCGATGCCGTGCGGGGCGCGCGGGCCAGGGAGGACTGGCTGCGCGCGAAGCTCGCCGAAGAGCCCGACTACGACTGGCGCGCCGTCGCGCTGCGGAACTACGCCGCCGAGGAGCGGCGGTACTGGGCCGCGACCGACGAGCGCGAGCTCATCGCGGGCTGGCGGCGGCGAACGTTCCTGCCGGCGCTCGCGGAAGGGCTGCGCGCCTCGGACTTCCAGGTGGCGCGGCACCTCTGCCGCCTCGGCCTGGCGGCCTCGGTGACGGACGTCGTCGAGCACCTCGGCGCCGCGCCCGGCAGCACCACCGAGATCCGCGCCCGGATGCACGCCGACCGGGCCGCGGCGGCGGTGTGGGTGCTCGTGGTGGATGGCGAGGGAACGCGGATCCCGCTGTTCGACGGGCAACGGCGGCACATCTCGCTGCACACCGGTTTCGACGACGCGCAGCGGCGCCTGGACCAGCTGCTCCGCCAAGCCGGACGCCACCACCGCGACGAGCTCCGCTGGAGCCTCGCCGAGCGCACCATCGGCGAGGACGCGCACGGGGCCACCCACCACGACCTGACCCGGCCGCCGGCGGTGGCCGGCTGACGGCTCAGGCGAGCAGGTGGGGGCACTCGTCGGGTTCGCCGAGCGGGCCGGGCCAGTCGAGGGAGTGCCAGAAGCCCAGCGCCTCGGTGCTGCGTTCGATCGGCGCGGTGCTCCACCGGTAGTCCGGCCAGGTGCGCCGCAGGAGGTCGATCGCGAGCGTCGCCAGGCCCCGCCGCCGGCAGCGCCGGTCGATGCGGATGTACTCCACGACCGCGACCCGGCAGCCGTGGCAGATCCGCAGCTCCAGGTCGCCGACGACGAGCCCGTCCAGCCGGATCTCGACGCCCGGCGGACCGGTGGGCAGCAACGCCGGCACGGCGGCCAGCTCAAGATCCCCGACCATGTGATCAGGATGTGCGGTCCACGCCCGTTTGTCTCGCCGAACCCGGATTCCGGCGGAAGTCGGCGCCCCGAAGCCGTGCCACCTGGTCACGTGGGCCGTGCGTACTTCGCGTCGCTATGGCAACCAAAAGTGCGCACGGGTGACCCGCGGGGAGACGTTCCGATCAGCGGCGGCCTCGTTGCCAGGAGTCCAGCGCGATCAGGGTCTTGGTGCTGGTGACCCGGTGGCTCCGGCGGATCTCGTCGATGGTGCGCTGCAGGTGCGCCATGTCCCGGACCCGCAGCCACACCAGCGCATCCGGGTCGCCCGCGATCGTGAACACCGCCTGCGCCTCGGGCATCCGGGTCGTCGTCTGGATGATCTCGTCCACGCCGCTGGTGCCCAGGAACCGCAGCTCGATGAACGCCTCGACGGCCCAGCCGAGCTTCGCGTGATCCACCTGCACGGTGTACCCGCGGATCACGCCGGCCTCCTCCAGCCGGTCGATCCGCCGCTTCACGGCGGCCGTCGACAGCGTCACCCGGCCGGCGATGTCCGACAGCGTCCGCCGCGCGTCCTCGCGCAGCAGAGCCAGGATTTCGTGATCTGTCGCATCGAGCGTCGGGTCGGCCATGGACCGCGATGTTACGCAAAATTCGGGCGTCCGACGGCATCTGCACCACCGAAGTTTGCGTGGTTCCCGCAGTTTCTGGTCTCGGTGTTGTGCGCCACACCGCACATCCGCTGAAGTGTCGGCGATCACGATCCGCGTGCCCGAGCGAGGGAGTTCGACATGGCCGCCTTCACCCTGGACGACCGCTACCTCCAGGAGTCGGGGACCGTCTACGTGACCGGGGTGCAGGCCCTGGTGCGATTGTTGTTCGACCGGATCCGGCACGACCGCCGCCACGAAATGCGCACCGCTGCGTTCGTCTCCGGCTACGAGGGTTCGCCCCTGGCCGGGTTCGACCTGGAGCTAGCTCGCCGCGCGAAGCTGCTCGCCGACCACGACGTGGTCCACCGGCCGGGCCTGAACGAAGAGCTGGCCGCGACGTCGGTGATGGGCAGCCAGCTCACCGAGGGGCTCGGCACGCAGCGCCCGGACGGCGTCGTCGGCGTCTGGTACGGCAAGGCGCCGGGCCTGGACCGGGCCAGCGACGCGCTGCGCCACGCCAACCTCGCGGGCACGAATCCGCGCGGCGGCGCGGTCGCGCTGATCGGCGACGATCCGAACGCGAAGTCCTCGACGGTTCCGGCGGCCTCGGAGGCGGCGCTCGCGGACCTGGCGATGCCGGTGTTCTTCCCGGCGGACTCGCAGGACCTGCTCGACTTCGGGCTGCACGCGGTGGAGCTGTCGCGGGCCAGCGGGTTGTGGACGTCGATCAAGGTGGTCGCCAACGTCGCGGACGCGGCCGGCACGGCGGTCGTGACGCCGGACTGGGCCGCGCCCGAGATCCCGGCCGAGCTCAAGCCGTACTCGCACCGCCCCAGCGCGCGCCTGCTCGGCGCCGAGCTCGCCGGGCTGGAGCACAGCCTGCACAACCGGCGCCTGCCGCTGGCGGTGGAATACCTCCGGCGCAGCGGAGTCAACCGGGTGGTGCGCTCGGGCCCGGCGGACCGGATCGGCATCGTGGCGGCCGGTAAGTCCTATTTGGACATCCGGCAGGCGCTGCGGGCGCTCGGCCTCGGCGAAGCGGAGCTGGCTGCCTACGGGATCCGGCTGCTCAAGCTCGGCGCGATCTACCCGCTCGACCCGCAGCTCATCCGGGACTTCGCGACCGGGTTGACCGAGATCGTCGTGGTCGAGGAGAAGCGCTCGTTCCTCGAAACGGCCATCAAGGAGGTCCTCTACGGCCAGCCCGACGCCCCGGCCGTCCACGGCAAGAAGGGGCCGGACGGCGGGACGCTGTTCACCGAGCTCGGCGAGCTCGACCCGGACCGCATCGCCAAGGGCCTGGCCGGCCGGCTGACCGCGCACGGCGAGATCGAGCCGGTCAACGCCTGGCGGCAGCGCCGCCGCCGCGAGCGCATCGCCGTCCCGCTGCTGGCGCGCACGCCGTACTTCTGCTCGGGCTGCCCGCACAACTCGTCGACGAAGGTGCCGGACGGGACGGTGGTGGGCGCCGGTATCGGCTGCCACACGATGGCGCTGTTCATGGACGCCGACCAGGTCGGCGACGTCGTCGGCATCACGCAGATGGGCGGCGAGGGCGCCCAGTGGATCGGCATGGCCCCGTTCGTCGGCACCGAGCACTTCGTGCAGAACATCGGCGACGGCACCTTCACGCACTCCGGCAGCCTCGCCGTGCGCGCGGCGGTCGCCGCCGGGGTCAACATCACCTACAAGCTGCTGCACAACTCGGCCGTGGCGATGACCGGCGGTCAGGACGCGGTCGGCGCTCTGCCGCTGGCGCGGCTGACCGAGGTCCTGCTGCTGGAAGGCGTCGCCAAGGTGATCGTCACCAGCGACGCGCCGAAGCGGCTGACCGGCAAGCTGCCCCGCGGCGTCGAGGTCCGGCACCGCGACGATCTGCTGCGGGCGCAAGAAGAACTGGCCGCCGTCCCCGGCGTGACGGTGCTGGTCCACGACCAGGAGTGCGCGGCCGAGAAGCGCCGCAAGCGCCGCCGCGGCAAGCAGCCGACGCCGCCGGAGAAGGTGCTGATCAACGAGCGGGTCTGCGAGGGCTGCGGGGATTGCGGCGCCAAGTCCAACTGCCTCTCGGTGCAGCCGGTGTCGACCGAGTTCGGCCGCAAGACGCAGATCCACCAGTCCTCGTGCAACGTCGACTACTCCTGCCTGGCCGGCGACTGCCCGTCGTTCCTGACCGTGGTGCCCAGCGGCCGCACGGTGCGCCGCGAGATCAGCGAGGTCAGCGCCGGTGAGCTGCCCGAGCCCGAGCGCGGGACCGGCGACTTCACCGTCCGCATCACCGGCATCGGCGGCACCGGAGTCGTCACGGTCACGCAGATCCTCGCGACGGCGGCGGTGATCGACGGCCGGCAGGTCCGCACGCTCGACCAGATCGGCCTCGCGCAGAAGGGCGGCGCGGTGGTCTCCGACCTCAAGATCACCGCGGAACCCGTTGCGCAGGCGCCGAAGCTGGCCGCCGGCGAATGCGACCTGTACCTGGGTTGCGACTTGCTGGTGGCGGCCGACCCGGTGCACCTCGCGGCGGCCGACGCGGAGCGGACGACGGCGGTGGTGTCCACCACCGAGGTCCCGACCGGCCGGATGGTCGTGGACACCGCCGTCTCGTTCCCGGTGCAGTCCGGCATCCGCGCAACCCTCGACGACGCCACCGCGCGGGCGTTCTACCTGGATGCGCGCGGCCTCGCCGAGCAGCTGTTCGACGACGACCAGTTCGCCAACATCCTGCAGCTCGGTGCGGCCTACCAGGCGGGTTCGCTGCAGCTGTCGGCCGAGAGCATCGAGCGCGCGATCGAGCTCAACGGGACGGCTGTGGCGGCCAACATCCAGGCTTTCCGCCGCGGCCGCCAGGCGATCGCGGACCCGGACGCGCTGCAGGCCGAGATCACCCCGCCGCCGGCGGCGCCCCGCGAGCCCGGCCCGGCGGCACGGCGGGTGCGGGCGCTGGTCAAGGCCGCGGAGGGCTCGGAACTGGCGCGGCTGCTGGACATCCGGATTCCCGACCTCGTCGACTACCACGACGAGAACTACGCGCGCGCCTACGCGGAATTCGTCGAGGAGGTGCGCGGCCGCGGGGAGGACGCGGTGACCGAGGCGGTGGCCCGCAACCTCTACAAGCTGATGGCCTACAAGGACGAGTACGAGGTCGCCCGCCTCTCGCTCGACGAGCGGCTGCGGGCCGACATCGAAGCCCAGTTCGGCGCGGGCTCCCGGTTCGCGTTCCGCCTGCACCCGCCGGTGCTCCGCGCGCTCGGCATGAAGCGGAAGATCAGCCTCGGCCCCTGGTTCGGCAACGTGCTGCGGGTTCTGCGCGCGGCGCGGAAGGTCCGCGGCACCCGCCTGGACCCGTTCGGCTACGCCGAGGTCCGCCGCGTCGAGCGGGAACTGGTCGGCGAGTACCGGACGGCGATCACCAAGGCCCTGGCGACGCCGGACCACCCGGCGGTCCTGGAGCTGGCCGAGCTGCCGGACGTCGTCCGCGGCTACGAGGAGATCAAGCTGGCGAACGTCGAGACCTACCGCCGGCGCCAGGCCGAACTGCTCAGGTCGCTGGAAACCGCCGAGGTCGTCGCCGCGTCGTGAGCGGCGGAAGGGTGCCTCCCGCCCGGGCGGGAGGCACCCTTCCATCCACTGTGGATTCGCTCAGCCCGGCGGCCGGATGCTGACGACCTCGACGCTCGTCTTGCCTTCCGGCGTCGGGAAGCTGACCTTCTCCCCCGGGCGACTCCCGGCCACCGCCAGGCCCAGCGGGCTGTCGGAGGTGAACGTGGTGTCCTCCTCGCCGTCGGGGATCTCCTCCGGGATCGCCACGACGCGGTAGGCCTGCGTCGCGCCGTCGGGCAACCGCAAGGTCACCTCGGTACCGGCCGCCAGGCCCCGGACGTCGGACGGCCCGCCGGCGAGTATTCCTTCCAGTTCCGCGATGCGGTCGTCGATCGCGACGAGCTCGTCACCGCCCTGCAACTCCTGCGCGGCGTCGCCCCGGTCCCCGGACTCGTCGCCCTGCCTCAGCTCGTCGACCAACTGCCGCCGCCGCGCGCGCAACGTGCGGATCTCCTCGGTCAACCGAGCCCGACCCACCGCGGATTCCTCGCCACCCATGATCGATCCCTTCACCGGCACCCGACTGCCATCATCAGCGGTTGCCCGGCCGCGGGCGAGGCGAAACCGGCGGGCGCGGTTGCGGGGCCCGTTGGCATCCCCGCAGGCCAACGGGCTCCGCCGCCAGGTGGCTCACTCCTCCCGGGCGGCCACGATCGCGTCGAGCGCAGCGGTGATGTTGGCTTCGGCAGCGGCTTTCCCGATGCCCAGCCCGGAGAGCAAACCGGTGCCGTCCTCGTTCTCCAACAGCGCGAGCAGGATGTGCTCGGTGCCGACGTAGTTGTGCCCCAGCCGCAGCGCCTCCCGGAAGGTCAGCTCCAGCACCTTCTTCGCCGCGGCGTCGAACGGGATGAGAGGCGGCACTTCGTCGGCGGCAGGCGGCAGCGCCTCGGCCACGGACTCCCGGATGGTGTCCGGCGACACGCCCTGAGCGGCGATCGCCTTCGCGCCGAGCCCGTTCGGCTCGCCCAGCAGCCCCAGCACCAGGTGCTCGGGCCTGATCTCGACGCTGCCCGAGGTGCGGGCCTCGGCCTGCGACAGCACCACGACATTCCGCGCCCGGTCGGTGAACCGGGCGAATCCCTGGCTCATGTCGAGGCCGGCGTCGGCCTTCGGCACGAACCGCTTCTGGGCGGCCTGCTTCGAGACGCCCATGCTCTTGCCGATCTCGGTCCAGGAAGCACCGGACCGCCGGGCCTGGTCGACGAAGTGCCCGATCAGGTGATCGGCGACCTCCCCGAGGTGATCGGCGGCGATGACGGCATCGGAGAGCTGGTCGAGGGCGTCGGGGTGCGCCTTCTTGATGGCCTGGATCAACGCGTCCAGCGAAACGTGGTTGGAAACCTGCACCTTGTCCATGCGTCAACCATAGGTTGACGTTCAGTTGTCGTCAACCACGAGTTGACGATGATCCGGGAAGTCGCCGCCCCAGAGCACGGGCGAACGCCAGGGCCTCGGCGTCGACGGGTTCCGCCCGGGCGGCCGACCGGAGCCAAGCGGCAAGGGGCCCGGCCAGGGCAGGCGAAAGAGCGGCGATCCACCGAGCGCTCCCGGCCCGCGCCTCCGCGACGTGCTCGGTCGAGCCGCCACCGAGATCCGCAACGACATCCGGCCTGGTCGCGAGCAAACCCCCGACCCGCCAATCACCACCGGTCGAAACGGCGGCAAGCCGCTCAAGCGCCCCGGCCGCCCCCAGCAGCTCGTCCCGCCCACTCGCATCCACGCCCACATCATCCAGCCATCCGCCGAACCTGTCGGTCGCCGGGCACACAGCGGCCCCCGGAGGTGCTAATCTGACCTCGGTCGTATTGAATTCTGAGTTCGTGTTCTCGGCACGCTCGCAGGACGAGTTGCGGGCGAGCTTCTCCCTTTGGTTCAGCTGAAGTGGTAGCCGTCTGAAACTACGGCCCGGATTGCCGCACCGGCGGCGGTCCGTCTTCAGTTCCACAGAGGAGACAGTAAATGGCACAGGGAACCGTCAAGTGGTTCAACGCCGAAAAGGGCTTCGGCTTCATCGCCCCCGACGACGGCGGCGCTGACGTGTTCGTCCACTACTCGGCGATCGACTCCAGCGGCTTCCGCACGCTGGAGGAGAACCAGCAGGTCAACTTCGAGGTCACGCAGGGCCCGAAGGGCCCGCAGGCCAGCAGCGTCCGCCCGCTCTGAGCATCCTCAGACGCTAGCGGTTAATAACATCGGCGCGGCTCCTCCCAACGGGGAGGAGCCGCGTCGCGTTTCAGCACCCAGGCCTCCGCACGGAACGAGGCGAAACCACAAGCGGCGCCGAGCAGCCGCGAACGGTGGCGCCGGCGGAGTCAGCCGAGCCGCACCGGCAGTTCGCCGAGGCCGCGCAACGCCATCAGCCGCCGGTGCGGCGCCTCGCCGTCCCTGACCAGCCCGGGCAGGCGCCGACCGACCGCCGCGAAGAACACCTCGCCCTCCAGCCTGGCAAGCGGCGCGCCGAGGCAGTAGTGCGCCCCCGAACCGAACGCGTGTTGCGGTCGCATCCGGCGCGCTCGGCCAGGCTTGGTGAACTCAGCCTCGAGGAACCCGGCTGCGGGGAGATCAGTGCGCCGCCTGCGCACCGAGTTCGACCACCAGCACGCCGCCGATGATGAGCGCGACACCGGCCGCCATGACCCACGTCAGCGGGTCGCGGAAGATGACGCGGCCGAGGATCGCGGTGAGCGCGACACCGCTCGCGGCCCAGATCCCGTAGGCGACCCCGACCGGCATGCCTTGCCCCAGCACGACGCCGAGCAACGCGAACGCGCAGACGTACCCCAGGACGACCGGCGCGATCCAGGCCTTCTTGGTGAAGCCTTCCGACGCCTTCATCGACAGGGTCGCGACGGTCTCCAGCCCGATGGCGCCGACGAGCAACAACCACATGATCACTCACCCCCCGAAGCGCTCAGCACGCCTTGCGGCTCGCCGGCCTGGTGCCGCGCGCGCTCGGCCCGCTGCGAACCCAGTTCGACCAGCAGGACCCCGCCGATGATCAGCACGATGCCCAGCCCGATCACCCAGGTCAGCGGGTCGCCGAAGATGATGGCCCCGAAGATCGCGGTCAACGCGACACCGGAAGCGGCCCAGATCCCGTAAACGGCCCCCACCGGCAGGCCGGTGGCCAGCACCTTCGCCACGAGGTAGAAGGCACCGACGTATCCGATCACCACGGGCACCAGCCACCACGGGTGCGCGAACCCGCCCATCGCCCGCAGGGACAACGTGCCGACGACCTCCAGCGCGATCGCGGCACCCAGCATCAGCAACCTGTTCATCCCCCCTGCTCCGTCCCGGTCGCCAGCCGTTCGATCCGGTCGATGACCGCGGCCCGCATGGCCTGGTCGTAGCCGGAGGTCCCGCTCGCATCGGCCATCCACAACCCGTCCGCGGCCAGCCGGGCCACGGCCATGTCGACGGACCGGGAGTCCGGAGCGAGCGCGGGCTCGTCCAGCCACCGGCGCAGCATCGCGCGCCACGGCGCGAGCCAGGCCTCCTCGTGCGCGGAGTCGACGAAGATCGCCAGATCCGCCTTGCCGCCGGCCGGTTCCACGGCGACGCGGCAGTAGGCGCGCACCCGCTCGGCAGCGGTGGCCTCGTCGAGGGGTTTGCCCAACTCGGCCAGCATCGCCTCCTCCCAGGCCGCGGTGATGTGCTCGGCCACGGCCACCCGCATCTGCTCCTTGGTGGCGAAGTGGTACATCAGCCCGGGCTTGCTCAATCCGGCCTCCTGGGCGGCGGCATCCAAGGTCAACCCGCCGATCCCACTGCGCTCGGCAACCCGCCGAGCGGCCTCGAGGATCGCTTTCTTAGAACTCGGCCTCATGCGAGTAACTTTACCATCCAGTTGGTAAAGTTACGATTCCAAGCTCCAGCGCCCCACCAGAACCACGGCGACCACGACACGACAAGCAGCAGCGACGACACGGCTCGTGGGGCCGAGGTCCACCTGGCCCCACGAGTCGTGTCGTCGGACATCTGCCTCAAGCGGTCATCGTGACCGCTGTCCTACTCGTCGAGCTCGATGGGCGGGGTCGACACGTCGTCGACCGGCTTCGCCGACTCGCCGGGCGTGCCGGGCGGCAACACCTCGGCCGGCCGGCATTCGATCGGCTTCGCCGGCACGGCGGGGGCGCCGGGCGGCAGCGGCGCGGTCGACACGTCGTCGACCGGCTTCGCCGGCACGGTGGGCGTGCCGGGCGGCAACACCTCGGCCGGCCGGCATTCGATCGCCGTGGTCGGCTTGCTGTCAGTGGCGGCCGGCGAGTTCGTGGTGCTGGCGAACGCGACTCCACCGGCACCGAGCATGATGGCCAGGCCGGCGACGACCGTCGCTACCTTCCGCGAGGACGACATGTGAGATTCCCTTCTGCATGCGGACATCGCTCCGGCGGTCGTACCGCCGGAGCAACCGCGGCAGCGGGCCGCGGCCTGGTCCCATCCAGCCAGACCGCGGTTATCGCCAGCGTCTGATGATCTCCATATGCCGACCGTATGTCCCGACGAGGATCATGTAGTCCTCGTGCCAGCCGGTGTCCGGCCGGCGTAGGCGGGTCACCTGAGGGCAGGAGGATGAACGCGTGCGGGTGCTGGTCGTGGAGGACGAAGCCTTCCTCGCCGAAGCATTGCAGGCCGGTCTTCGCCGCGAAGGCATGGCGGTCGACATCGCCGGCGACGGGGCGACAGCCCTGGAGAGCGTGGCGGTCAACGAATACGACGTGGTCGTGCTCGACCGCGACCTCCCCGGCGTGCACGGCGACGATGTATGCCGACGCGTGGTGGCCAGCCGACCCGGCTGCCGGATCCTCATGCTGACCGCGGCCGGCGGTCTGGCCGACAAGGTCGACGGGCTGCGTCTCGGCTCGGACGACTACCTGGTCAAACCGTTCGACTTCCCCGAACTCGTCGCCCGGCTGCACGCCCTGCGACGACGCGCCGCCGCAGCGCACCCTCCCGTGCTGACCTACGCCGACCTCCGGTTGGACCCCGCTCGCCGCGACGCCCGCCGCGGCGACCACTCCTTGCGGCTGACCCGGAAGGAGTTCGCCGTCCTGGAACTGCTCCTGCGCGCGGACGGGGCGGTGCTCAGCGCGGAACACCTGCTGGAGAAGGCCTGGGACGCCCACGCCGACCCGTTCACCAACGCCGTCCGCATCACCATCTCCACACTGCGACGCAAACTCGGCGACCCACCCATCCTGCACACCGCTACCGGGGTCGGCTACTACCTCGCCGCCACCGCGTGAGCATCCACGCCACGCTGCGGCGGAATCGGCTGTCCATCCGGCTGCGGCTCACCCTGCTCTACGGGGGCACGGTGCTGGCCTGCGGCATCGCGTTGCTGCTCACCGTGTACGCGCTGATGCGGTACATCCCGAGCTACGACCTGCAGCCCTCCACCCCCATGCCGGAAGCTGTGGTTCCGGCCATCCCTGCCGATGACATCGGACCGGCAATCGTCACGATCACCAGCAAAGACGACATCTTGATGACGCTGCTGCAACTGTCCGGCGTGGCGCTGATCGGGTTGGCCCTGATCTCGTTCCTGCTCGGCTGGGTCATCGCCGGGCGCATGCTCGCCCCCATCCACCGCATCACCCGGACGACACGCACCGTCGCAGGCCACTCCCTGCACGAACGCATCCACCTCGATGGCCCCCAGGACGAGTTCACCGAACTCGCCGACACCATCGACACGATGCTCGACCGGCTGCACGCCAGCTTCCAAGCCCAGCAACGCTTCGCCGCCAACGCATCGCACGAACTGCGCACCCCGCTGGCGACCACGCGAACCATGCTGCAGGTCGCCATCGCACACCCCCGCGACCACGATCTCGCCACCCTGGCACCCAAACTGCTGGCCACCAACGAACGCAGCATCGCAACCGTGGAAGCGCTGCTCGCCCTGTCCCGAGCCGACCACGGCATCCACGACGCAAAGCACGTCGACCTCACCTCAGTCGCGGCGCACGCGCTGGAACAGGTGCGAACCGAAGCAGGCGCCAGCCGGATCGCCGTGCGTGACGAGCTGCACCCGGTCACCGTGAACGGCGACGAGGACCTGCTCCACCACTTGCTGACCAACCTGCTGCACAACGCCATCCGGCACAACCGCACCGGTGGCACCGCACGACTGACCACCACCGCCCGGGACGGCACCGCCATCATCACCGTCACCAACACCGGCGAGCCCATCACATCCGAAGAAGCCAGCCGGCTGTTCGAGCCGTTCCACCGAATCCGCGCCCGCACTCACGCCAACGGACACGGCCTCGGCCTAGCCCTCGTACGCGCCATCGCTCACAGCCACCACGGTGCCGCCACCGCCACCCCCAACCCCGGCGGCGGACTGACCATCACCATCACCCTGCCCAGCGCCGGATAGTCCACCCCGCCGGGTCCCACCGACTGCGCAGGCGACCACAGTGGACGAACGGATCAAGATCATCCAGATGACATGCAAAAGCCCGTTGACCTGGTATTTCACCTCGGATCAACGGGCTGTGACGATGGTGGGCGCAGTAGGGTTCGAACCTACGACCCCTTGCTTGTAAGGCAAGTGCTCTTCCGCTGAGCTATGCGCCCTGCCGGTGGCCGTCCGGGTTCATCCGATCGGATCACTTCGGACACCCTACCGGTGTTTCGCGCCGTGTTCGGCACCCGGTCGGCCACCGCTTCGCTCAGGCCTTGAGCTCGGCGAGCGCCTTCTTCCAGACATCCTGGTCGCGGGCCTCACCCGGCTGGTTCACCTCGGCGAAGCGGACCTTGCCCTCGGTGTCGATCAGGAACGTGCCGCGGTTGGCCATGCCGGCCGCCTCGTTGAACACGCCGTAGGCCTTGGCGATCTCGCCGTGCGGCCAGAAGTCCGACAGCAGCGGGAAGGTGTAGCCCTCCTTCTCCGCCCAAGCCTTGAGCGCGAACGGCGAGTCGACGGACACGCCGAGGACCTGGACGTCGTCGTTCTGGAATTCGCCGAGGTCGTCCCGGACCTGGCACAGCTCACCCTGGCAGATGCCGCTGAACGCGAACGGGTAGAAGACCAGCAGCACGTTCTTCTTGCCGCGGAAGTCGGCCAGCGAGACCTTCTCCTTGTTGAAGTCCGGCAACGTGAAGTCCGGCGCCTGCGCGCCGACCTCGACCGTCATGAGGAATCCTCCTGATCGACGTGACCTTGTCATCGCCGAACCTACACCGAGCCGACCGCCGTGGGCACCGATGGCGAGCACCGGTGCCCACGGGGTGGACATGCGCACAGCGACTAGCGACGGCCGATCAGCGCCGGGCCTTCGCCTTGCGGTAGGCCAGCCTGGTACCCATCCAGCCCTCGCCGAGGCTGACCTTCCCCGTTTGGGCGAGGTTCGCCGTCGATGCCGCCTCTGAGATGTCGGCCGGCTCGACGTAGCCCTCCCGGCCGGTCTTCGGGGTCAGCACCCAGATGACCCCTTCATCTGACAGCGGCGTCATGGCATCGAGAAGCGTGTCCGTCAGGTCGCCATCCTCTTCGCGCCACCACAGCAGCACGACATCGACCACTTCGTCGGCATCTTCATCGAGGAGTTCGCTCCCGCAGCGCTCCTCGATCGCGGCTCGGACATCGTCATCGACGTCTTCGTCCCAGCCGAGTTCCTGGACAACCATCTCCGGCTCGATGTCGAGCCTCTCGGCGACGTCGGCTTCGCCTTTACCGGCGTCTCCCGCGGCGACCACGGTTTGCTCACTCCTCCAATGCACCGGTGCGACGACCCTTGGACGCCGCACACCTTCCAGATCTGGCGGATAGCGAACACTGCCGACCGCCATCCGCGCAACTGCTGACGGCACGACACGCCGTAGCAACGCGTTGGGATTCGACTCTAGACCGGCCGGCACGACATCAACAGCCTGGTTCGCCGTCGGTGTGCGCATCGGTGGCCGAGATGGTGGACCATGAGGGTGTCGGACATCACTGTCCGGCGCCCTGCCACGTCCACGACGTAGTCGAGGAGTTCCCTTGTCCCCGCTCAACAACGACGTCCCCATGCCCGCGCAGCGGGTGCGGGTCATCCGGGACGGTCTCGCCTCCCACCTGCCGGACATCGATCCGCAGGAGACCGAGGAGTGGTTGCAGTCCTTCGACTCGGTGCTGTCGGCCAACGGGCAGCAGCGCGCCCGCTACCTCATGCTGCGGCTGCTCCAGCGCGCCCGCGAATCCGGCGTCGGCGTCCCCTCGCTGACCAGCACGGACTACGTCAACACCATCCCCACCGAGCAGGAGCCGTGGTTCCCCGGCGACGAGGAGACCGAACGCCGCTACCGGGCGTGGATGCGGTGGAACGCCGCGATGATGGTGCACCGAGCGCAGCGGCCGGGCATCGGCGTCGGCGGCCACATCTCGTCCTTCGCATCCTCCGCCAGCCTCTACGAGGTCGGCTTCAACTGGTTCTTCCGCGGCAAGGACCACCCGGGTGGCGGTGATCACCTCTACATCCAGGGCCACGCCTCCCCCGGCATCTACGCCCGCGCGTTCCTGGAGGGCCGGCTGTCCGCCGACCGGCTCGACGGGTTCCGCCAGGAGTACTCGCACGCCGGTCCGGGCGGCGGCCTGCCGTCCTACCCGCACCCGCGGCTGATGCCGGACTTCTGGGAGTTCCCCACGGTCTCCATGGGCCTGGGGCCGATGAACGCGATCTACCAGGCGCGCTTCGACCGCTACCTGCACGACCGCGGCATCAAGGACACCAGCCAGCAGCGCGTGTGGGCGTTCCTCGGCGACGGCGAGATGAACGAACCCGAGTCGCGCGGGTTGCTGCAGGTCGCGGCCAACGACGGGCTGGACAACCTCACCTTCGTGATCAACTGCAACCTGCAGCAGCTCGACGGGCCGGTGCGCGGCAACGGCAAGATCATCCAGGAGCTGGAGGCGTTCTTCCGCGGCGCCGGCTGGAACGTGATCAAGGTGGTCTGGGGCCGCGAGTGGGACGCGCTGCTGCACTCCGACCGCGACGGCGCCCTGGTGAACCTGATGAACACCACCCCGGACGGCGACTACCAGACCTACAAGGCCAACGACGGGGCGTTCGTCCGGGAGCACTTCTTCGGCCGCGACCCGCGCACCAAGGAGATGGTCAAGCACCTCACCGACGACGAGATCTGGGGCCTGCGCCGCGGCGGCCACGACTACCGCAAGGTGTACGCGGCCTACAAGGCGGCCACCGAGCACCACGGCCAGCCGACCGTGATCCTCGCGAAGACGATCAAGGGCTACGGCCTCGGCCCGCACTTCGAGGGCCGCAACGCCACCCACCAGATGAAGAAGCTGACGCTGGACGACCTGAAGCTGTTCCGGGACAGCCTGCGGATCCCGATCAGCGACGAGGACCTCGACCCGTACCTGCCGCCGTACTACCACCCCGGGCAGGACGCGCCGGAGATCCAGTACCTGCAGGACCGGCGCCGGCAGCTGGGCGGCTACCTGCCGGAGCGGCGGGCGAAGGCCAAGCCGCTGGTGCTGCCCGGCGACAAGGTCTACGACGTGGTCCGGCGCGGCTCCGGCAAGCAGGAGGTCGCCACCACGATGGCGTTCGTCCGGCTGCTCAAGGACCTCGCCAAGGACCGCGAGATCGGGCCGCGGATCGTGCCGATCATCCCGGACGAGGCCCGCACGTTCGGCATGGACTCGATGTTCCCGTCGCAGAAGATCTACAACCCGCTGGGCCAGCTCTACACGCCGGTGGACTACCAGCTGATGCTGGCCTACCGGGAGAGCGAGCAGGGCCAGATCCTGCACGAGGGCATCAACGAGGCCGGTTCGACCTCGTCGTTCACCGCCGCGGGCACCAGCTACGCCACGCACGGCGAGCCGATGATCCCGGTCTACATCTTCTACTCGATGTTCGGCTTCCAGCGCACCGGCGACAGCTTCTGGGCGGCGGCCGACCAGATGGCGCGCGGGTTCGTGCTCGGCGCGACCGCCGGGCGGACGACGCTGACCGGTGAGGGCCTGCAGCACGCCGACGGGCACTCGCAGCTGATCGCCGCGACGAACCCCGCGGTGGTCGCCTACGACCCGGCGTGGTCGTTCGAGGTGGCGCACATCGTCAAGGACGGCCTGCGGCGGATGTTCGGCGAGAACGCCGAGGACGTCTTCTACTACCTGACCATCTACAACGAGCCGTACCAGCAGCCGGCCGAGCCGGCGGACCTGGACGTCGACGGGCTGCTGCGCGGCCTGTACCGGTACCAGGCCGCGCCGGGCGGCTCGGGGCCGCGGGCGCAGATCCTCTCGTCGGGCGTGATCATGCCGCTGGCGCTGAAGGCCCAGCAGATGCTGGCCGAGGAGTGGGGTGTGCAGGCCGACGTGTGGTCGGCGACGTCCTGGTCGCAGCTGCGGCGCGAGGCCGAGGCCGCCGACCGGCACAACCTGCTGCACCCGGAGGCGGAGCCGAAGGTGCCGCACGTCACCCGGGCGCTGGCGGACGCCGCCGGCCCGGTGGTCGCGGTCAGCGACTGGATGCGCGCGGTGCCGGACCTGATCCGGCCGTGGGTGCCCGGCGACATGGTCAGCCTCGGCGCCGACGGGTTCGGGTTCTCCGACACCAGGCCGGCCGCGCGGCGGGTGTTCCTGGTGGACGCGGAGTCCACAGTGGTCGCGACGCTGGCGGCGCTGGCCCGCACCGGACAGGTGGACAAGTCCAAGGTGGTCGAGGCGACCCGGCGCTACCGGCTGGACGACGTCCAGGCCGCGGGGCCGCAGACCTCGGATCCCGGCGTCGCCTGATAGAGGAACGGCCGCGGGGCGCTCGCCGGGTGGCGGGCGCCCCGCGGTGTCCGGGCGAGGGATCAGACCGCGTGCAGGCCCGGGTCGCGGTCCTGGGTGACGAAGCTGGCCGCCGTCGTCGCCGGGGCGCCGGCGCTGGAGACGTACGGCAGCACCCGGTAGTCGGCGCGGACCAGGTTCGGGGTGATCCGGGTTCGCACGTAGCCGCGGCGGGCGCTGTAGAAGTGCACGTGCTCGTTGGCGGCCTTGATCTTGTCGCCGCCCGCGTTCGTCTCCGAGCCGTCCCGGCCGGAGGTGACCGACGTGGTGGTGAGCTCCACGGCGACGTTGCGCGAGTCCGGGTCGTCGAAGTCGGCCTTGATGTCGGCGGCCCAGTGCGAGTGCACGTCACCGGTCAGCACCACGACGTTGCGGGCGGCGTCGAAACCGGCCTTGACCCGCTGGCGCGACGCCTGGTAGCCGTCCCAGGCGTCCATCGGCAGCACCTTCGCCGGGCCCGGATCGTGGTCCATCTGGGCGAACCAGACCTGCTGGCCGAGCACGTCCCACCGAGCGCGGGAGTCGCGCAGCCCGTCCAGCAGCCACACCTCCTGGTCGATCCCGGTGATGGTGCGCTGGGGGACGTGCAGGTCCGGGCCGTCCGGCTTGTTGCCGTCGCCGTACGCCTGGTCGTCGCGGTACTGGCGGGTGTCGAGCATGTGGAAGTTCGCCAGCGAACCCCACGCACGCCGCCGGTAGAGCTGCATGTTGATGCCGCCCGGCATCGACTCCCACCGCAGCGGCATGTTCTCGTAGTACGCCTGCAAGGCGTCGCGGCGCCGCTGGAGGAACGCCTGCCCCTGCGTCTCGGACTTGGCCTCCGGGATCTCGTCGGCCCAGTTGTTCTCCACCTCGTGGTCGTCGAAGACGACCAGCCAGGGGGCGACCGAGTGCGCGAGCTGGAGGTCCGGGTCGGTCTTGTACTGGGCGTGCCGCTGCCGGTAGCCGGCGAGCGTGACCGTCTCGGGGCCGTGCACCTCGCGCACGTCCTTGCTCGGGTTGGCAGCGTACTCGTACTGGTAGTCGCCCAAGTGCAGGATCAGGCCCGGCTCGTCCTCGGCCATCCGCCGGTAGGCGGTGAAGTAGCCCTCGCCGTAGTGCGCGCAGGAGGCGAAGCACATGGTCAGCTCGCCGAGCGCGCCCGGTGCCGGGGCGGTGCGGGTGCGGCCGACCGGCGAGATCTCGCCCCTGGCGCGGAACCGGTAGAAGTACTCCGTCCCCGGGCGCAGGCCGTTGGCCTCGACGTGCACGCTGTGCGCCGACCGCGGTGCCGCGTCGACGTGCCCGCGCTGCACGACGTGCCTGAACCGCTCGTCGGTGGCGACCTCCCAGTCGACCTTGATCTCCTGGTTCGGCATCCCGCCGAGACCGTCCTCGGCGAGCGGGTCACGGGCCAGTCGTGTCCACAGCACCACGCCGTGCGGCAGCGGCTCGCCGGAGGCGACGCCGAGGGTGAACAGCTGGCCGGGCCGGGTCGGCCTGCCGACACCGCGGAGCTCCGCCGCCGAGGCCGGGAGGGCGGGCGCTGCGGCGGCGAGCGCGGCCCCGCCCACCAGGACCGAACGACGGGACAACGGACTTCCGGACACCTGGACTCCTCACCACGGGCGTTGATCGCCAGCAATCTTCGCCCGGGGAGTCGAACGGCCGGGCGCACCCGCATGGCCGCCGGATGAACACGCCACGCCGGTCCCGCACAGGTGATCCGCGGCGGCGCAGTTTCAATTGAAACTGCGGTCAGCCCGCGACGGCGGCGCTCTCGCGGGTGCGCTGGACGCGTGCCGTGCGGTTCCAGCTCCACCAGCCGTGGACCACCAGCGCCGCGAAGACGACGTAGATCGCCGCGCTGAAGTACAGGCCGGAGGCGATCTGCAGCGGCACGCCGACCGCGTCGACGGCCAGCCAGACCAGCCAGAACTCGACGAGGCCGCGGCCCTGCGCCCAGAACGCGACCAGGGTGCCGATGAAGATCCAGGCGTCCGGCCACGGGGCCCACGAGGCGTCCAGCGCGGACAGCAGCAGCGCGAACGCGGAGGTGCCCAGCGCCAGCGCGGAGATCAGCACGAGCCGTTCGAGGATGCTGGCCTTGCGCACCACGACGCCGTAAACCGGGTCGCTGCGCCGGTTCCAGGCCCACCAGCCGTAGAAGGAGATCAGCAGGATCATCACCTGCCGGATGGCCAGCCCGCCCAGGTGAGCGGAGGCGTAGACGGCGAACAGCAGCACCGTCGCGGACACCTGCACCGGCCAGGTCGAGAGGGTTCTGCGTTGCGCGAGGAAGACGACGGCGAGCGCGCACAGCTGCCCGACCAGTTCCGCCCAGGAGATCTTCTGGCCCAGCACGGTGAACCCGTTGTCGAGCACCCATTCCGCGATTGCCTGCACGCCCGCTCCTCCCGCCGGATGCGAACGCACCGGGGTACACGCGGGAAGCCGACGTCGACGACCGCCGGCCCGACACGCCGACGGCCGATCGCGGCCGCCCGTGCGCTGCCTCTCATCCGGACTTTCACCGTCGGTCCCGGAATTCCACCGGATCGGCCGACACCTCCGCGTGGAGGCGCCGGTTCGCGGACTTTCACCGCCGGTTCGGATTTTCACCGACCCCGGAGCGCACGACTTCGTTCGATCTGCTCAACATCGTGCGCCCGGAGATCTGTTCCGCACCCGATACGTGGGCTGGATCACAGGATCGACCCATCCGGAAAACCGGTTGCGCCCGGTCGGCGCACCGATGATCGTTGCCTCGTGACAGCACTTCCCGGACGTCTGGAAGCAGCCCCGCCGGCATGAGTCGGCCGCTCGTCCTGCTGTTGGCGCTGACCTGCGGCGTGGCCGTGGGCAACATCTACTTCCCGCAGGCGATCAGCCCGCTGATCGCCGCCGGCCTGCAGGTGTCGCCGGAATCGGCCGCGCTGGCGGTGACGGCGGCGCAGTTGGGCTACGCGGCCGGGATCTCCCTGCTGGTTCCGCTCGGCGACCGGATCCCGCACCGCCCGCTGATCGTCGCCCTGCTCGGGCTCACCGGGATCGGCCTGCTCGTCGCAAGCGCCGCGACCGCGCTGCCGGCCCTGGTCGGCACGAGCGTCCTCGTGGGCGTGACGACCGTGATCGCGCCCATCATCGCTCCCATGGCGGCCGGGCTGGTGGCCGACGACCGGCGCGGATCGGTCACCGGCGTGCTGCTGAGCGGCTCGATCGGCGGGATGCTGCTGGCCCGTGCGTTCGGCGGAACCATCGGGGAATGGCTGAGCTGGCGGGCGCCCTACGCGGTGGCCGGAGTGCTCGCGCTGCTCGCCGCGACCGCCTTGGCCTTCTCGCTGCCGACGACGGTCCCGGCATCCCGGCAGCGGTATCCGGCGCTGCTGGCCGAATCGCTGCGGCTGCTGCGCGCCGAGCCCGAACTGCGCCGCTCCTGCTTCTACCAGGCGACGATCTTCGCCGGTTTCACCGCCGTCTGGACCGGCGTCGCGCTGCTGCTGACGGGCCCGGTGTACGGCCTGGGCACGTCGGCGGTCGGGGCGCTCGCCCTGGTCGGCGCGGCGACCATGATCTGCACGCCGCTCGCAGGGCGGCAGGCGGACCGCCGGGGGCCCGATCCGGTCAACCTCGTCTGCATCCTCGGCGTGATCGCGGCCGCCGCCGTCCTCGCGGTCGGCAGCCTCGGCGGCGCGCTCGGCCTGGCGGCACTGGTGGTCGGCACGCTGCTCCTCGACGTCGCGATGCAGTCCGGCATGGTCGCCAACCAGGTGCGGATCTTCGCGCTGCGCCCCGAGGTGCGCGGCAGGCTCAACGCGGCCTACATGACGTGCGCGTTCCTCGGCGGCAGCTTCGGTTCCTGGCTCGGGGTGCGCACCTACTCCCGGTTCGGGTGGCCGGGTGTCTCGGTGCTCTTGGCGCTGCTGGCGGGGCTTGCGCTGACCCGCCACCTGTCCCACCGGCGACGTGCCGTCGCGGCTCGTTTGCCCTGAGTGACAACGAAATTCCCGCGCGACGAACCGGGATGGCCGATCGAACACGCGTGCCCCGGCCGGTAGACTCGATCGGCAGCAACTCGAAGGGGGCACGCCGGGATGAACGACACCGATCGCGCCATCCTCGACTTCGAGCTGGAGCACTGGCACTACCAGGGCAACAAGGAACGGGTCATCCAGGAGCGCTTCGGCTTCTCCCCGAACCGCTACTACCAGCGACTGAACCGCCTGCTGGACGAGCCCGAGGCGCTCCAGCAGCAGCCGGCCCTCGTCAAGCGCCTCCAGAGCCGCCGCGACCAGCGGGCCCAGCACCGCGCCGCCAGGGGCGCTTGACCGAACACCTTCGGACGATCTCCCAGCCCTCCGCCTCGGCCCGCACGCCGACGGGGTGGATTTCCGCTTCCGCCTGAAATCGGGGCTCCTCAAGCCCAGCCTCATCCATCTCCCGTGATCACGCTCACGCTTATCGAAGTACAATGAACGTTGCACTTATTGCCATGATCGTTGTACTTTTCATCCGTGATCAACGAGAAGGTCCTGGTGATCGGCGCCTCCGGCAAGGTCGGACGGCAGGCCGTCACCCTCCTGCAGAACGCCGGCGCCGAAGTCCGCGCGATGGTCCGGAATCCCGCAGCCGCCGAGCTCCCCGATGCGACGGAGGTGGTGCGCGGCGATCTGACCGACCTGCCCTCGCTGCACTCCGCCCTGGACGGAATCGACTCCGCGTTCCTGATCTGGCCGATGGCCTCCGTCCCGGCAGATCCGGCCGTCGTCGAAGCGATCGAGGAGCACGCCCGCCGGATCGTCTTCCTGTCCTCGGCGGCGGTGCGCGACGACGTGGCGGAGCAGGTCGGCCCCATCGCCGGTTTCCACCACGCCGTCGAGCACCAGATCGAGCGCTCCGGTCTCGAATGGACATTCCTCCGCCCATACGCGTTCGCGTCCAACACGCTGGCCTGGACGCCGGAGATCCGCCGCGGCGACGTCGTGCGCGGGGCCTTCGGGGCGGCGTCCATGACACTGATCCACGAGCACGACATCGCCTCGGTCGCGGCACACGTGCTCACCAACGGCGGATTCAGCCGGACCAAGCACACGCTCACCGGGCCGGAGCTGATCACGCAGGCGGAACAGGTGCGCACCATCGGCGAAGTGCTCGGCCGACCGCTGCGCTGGGAAGAGATCACCCCGGAGGAAGCGCTGCCCAAGATGTTCCCCGGCATGCCCACCTCGGTCGCCGAGTCCGCCCTCGACGGCTACGCCGAGATGGTCCGGCGGCCCGGCCCGATCACCTCCGCGGTACCCGACATCACCGGGTTACCGGCACGAACCTTCCGGCAGTGGGTCGACGACCACGCCGAGGACTTCCGCTGAACCCCGACCACTTCCAGGAGGACGGAATGACCAGCACGGCTTCCCTGCCCGACATCGTCCGCGCGGACGCGGGCCTGGTGCTCATGAGCGAGTGGACCGTGGGAACACCGGAGCGCCAGCAGGCCGCCACCGCGGCCGCCATGTCCGTGTGGGACCACCTGGCCTGGCCGGATGGGCTGCTTTCCTACAGCTGCTTGACGAGCACCGACGGCGACACCCTGCTCCACTACTCACAGTGGACGGACGCTGCGGCGCACGCCGGGTTCAAGCGGAGCGATCCGCCGGAGCGGGTCCAGCAGATCTTCGCGGAAGTCCCCGGGATCGAGCGCCACGGCGTGGTCGAATACCAGCGCTACCGCAGCCTCGTGCTGGGCGACGGGCGGTCCGGCTGCGTGGTCGCCGTCTCCTTCGAGACCGACGGCCACGAAACCGCGCGCCACTTCGTCGACACCCTGCTGGACGAGCAGCCGGGCTTGGCGCAACGCACCGACGTCGAACCGCCGGCCGGGATGCTCGCCAACCACTTCCACATCAGCGCCGACGGCACTCGGGTCGTCAACTACGCCGAGTTCGCCGACGAGGACGCGCACCGCCGGATCGTCGCGAGCGACCTGCGCGACGGCGACGACGTTCCGCAGCTCATCTCCACGACACCCGGGCTGCGCCTGCTCGGGTTCAAGCGGTTCCACCGGTGGCGGACCCGCTGATCGCTACGCCTGCGGGCGCTGGGCGTACTGCTCCGGGGTGAGTTGGCGGTCCTGCTGGATCCGCACCAGTTCCGCCAGCAGCGGCGCGGCCTGGTCCGGCGGGAGCGCCTGGAACGCCGCCTTGATCGCTTCCGCGTCGGCCCCCTGCCCCTGCGCCGGAGCCGTCGGGGCCTGCTGCTTCGCCACCACCTCGTTGACGAGGTCGACGAGCATCGCGACGATCGTGCGCGGGCCGATCTCGGTCTGCCAGCCCTGGATCTCGCCCTTCGGCCCGCGGGGGCCGAGCAGCTCGTGTTCCAGGCGGCGCAGAATCGCGTCCTGCTCCGGGTTCATCACGTCCTCCTGATCCCTCTTGCCGAGTTCGGCGCGGAACTGGTCCATGTCGACGTGACCTGGGTCGATCTTGCCGGTGACGCTGGTCTCCTTGTGGCCGCGCGCGGCGTCCATCGGGCGCCCGAGGTGGTTGAGCACCGCGGTGGTCGCCTTGAGCGCCGCCTGGTACTGCTCCGGGCTGGGCCCTTGGACCACGCCCTGGTAGTCCCATTCGAACCCGACGTAGAGGGTGTTGCCGTCGCCCTCGGGGTTCGGCCCGGAGGCCTTCGCCTTGCCGGCGTGGTTGGCCCGACCGGCGGCGATCATGTGCACGACCCCGTCGAAGCCGATCACCGCGTGGCACAGCGGCCCCGCCAGGTCGGGGCGTCCGTCGATGCACAGCTGCACGCTCGGCGCGGGGTTCTCGTATGACGCCGGTGTCGCGGTGTGGTGTTCCAGCACGCCGACCGGAGCGGGCTGCGACCCCGAGGTGGCGGTGCGGTCCCGCCAGCCGTCGGTCTCGACCACCGTCAGCCCGGCCGCGCGCAACACGTCCGCGAGCCAGACGAGAGGCAGAGCCACTACTGATCACCTCCCGGCTTGATCCGTTCTCCCATGGTGTCGCGACCGCGCGCGGGCGACCACGGCCAAGTGCGTGAAAAAGGCCGGGACCCACCCACCGGGTGAGTCCCGACCTCCGGCTAGGCGCGGCGCGCGGTCACGCGTGGCCGCTCACGCCCGCGTCGCCGGTCTCCGGCTTCGCGCCGTTCTTGCCGTTCTCCGCCGGGCCGCCGGCGGGACCGGAAGAGCCAGTTGAACCGGAAGAGCCGGAGAACTGGGCCTCGGCGCTGTCCAGCCACCGGCCCCAGCGCTGCTGCATCGGCTTGATCAGGCCGCCGCCGACGCCGACGATGATCACGCCGGCCAGCGCGGCCAGCGCCGCGATCAGCACCGGGGTGGTCACGGTGAGGGCGATGCCGAGCTGGTTGAGCGCGGCGATCACGCCAAGGGCGACGATGAACCCGAAGGTGACCTTGGCCAGCACCGGCCCGATCGGACGGCTGCCCAGCGCGCCGCGGATCAGGTCGCCGACGGCGCGGCCGATCGCCGCGGCCACCAGCACCAGCACGATCGCCACCACGATCCGCGGCAGGAACAGCACCACCGTGTCGATCAGGTCCTTGATCGCGTTTGGCCCGAAAACGCCCAGCGCCAGCTGCACGAAAATGAGCAGGATGAAGTAGTAGACCAGTTTCACCAGCAGGCCGGAGATGTCGATGTTCGATTTCGACGTCATTTCACCGAGCCCGGACTTCGCCAGCAGCCGGTTGAAACCGAGCCGGGCGAACACGATCTGGATCGCCTTGCCGATCGCCTTCGCGATCAGCCAGCCGACCAGCACGATGATGAGGAATACGACCAGCTTCGGGACGAAGGTCGCAATTGCGACCCACGCCTCTGCGAGTCCCTGCTGGAGAGCTCCCACTTGAATTCACCTCGATAGAACAAAACCCGATTCGCGTGTGCCGGAGATCGTTTCCTGCGACGGCTTTACCGGCAACCGCGACAGGCCCCTCGAAAGGGCGATTCATTTCCCTCGATCGGGTCGATGCCGACGAAGGCGGCCGCCCCGACCGTGGGATCAGCCGTCCGCGGCGGCCCGAGCCCCGACGGCACCGCAACGCCGTTCCCCCGGGCCCGGGCCCCGGCGCGTTGTGAGCCGGCCCGCACCGCCGGCTGCTGGCCGCCGGAGCTGATCGGCGGCATGCGATTCTGGAGGCATGAGTACCGAACGCGCAGGTGAGCGGGATACCGGTACGCAGCGTCAGCTCTCCGCCGCCACGCTCCGCCGCCTCGAACGGGGCACCGGCGGGCTGGCCAGCGCCAGCGTCAGCGCGATGGAACAGCGCCTGCCCTGGTTCCGGCGGTTGCCCGCCGACCAGCGGGCGAGCGTGCTCCTGGTGACCCAGACCGGCGCCACCAACTTCGTGGCGTGGCTGCAGGACCCGACCGAGGCGATCCGGCTGACCGCCGAGGCCTTCCGCGCCGCGCCCCGGGACCTGTCCCGGTGGGTCAGCCTGCGGCAGACCCTGGAGCTGGTCCGGGTGGCGATCGACGTGCTCGAACAGCAGCTGCCGGAGCTGGCCTCCGAGGAGCACGAGCGCATCCTGCTGACCGAGTCGATCCTGCGCTACACCCGCGAGATCTCCTTCGCGGCCGCCACTTCGTACGCCGCGGCGGCGGAGGCCCGCGGCGCGTGGGACGCGCGGCTGGAAGCGCTGGTGGTCGACGGCATCGTGCGTGGCGACGCCGAGGAGTCGCTGCTCTCCCGTGCCGCCGCGCTCGGCTGGGAGCCCTCGTCAGAAGCGACCGTGCTGGTCGGCAACGCCCCGTCCGACGACCCGCCGACCATCGTCTACCAGGTGCGCAGCCGCGCGGCGCGGGTCGGCTGCCCGGTGCTGCTCGGGGTGCAGGGCACCCGGCTGGTGGTGGTCTTCGGCGGCCCTGGCGACGCGCGCACCAACGAGGAGGCGGCCAAGCGGCTGTCCGAGGCGTTCGACGACGGGCCGGTCGTGGTCGGGCCGACCATGCCGAGCCTGGCCGAGGCGCACCGGTCGGCCGGCGACGCGATGTCCGCGCTGCGGGCCGTGGTGGCGTGGCCGACCGCCCCGCGCCCCGTGCCCTCCGGCGACCTGCTGCCGGAGCGGGCGCTGGCCGGTGATCCGGAGGCCGAGCGGCAACTGGTCGAGCGGATCGTGCTGCCGCTGGTGGACGCCGGCGGCGCGCTGATGGAGACCGTCGACACCTACCTGGAGGTCGGCGGCGTGCTGGAGAACTGCGCTCGGCAGCTGTACGTGCACCCGAACACGGTCCGGTACCGACTGCGTCGAGTGGCGGAACTCACCGGCCACACGCCGTCCAACGCCCGCGACGCCCACGTCCTGCGGGTCGGCCTCGCCGTGGGCAGGCTGGCCAAGTCCCGCGGCCTCTGGTGACGCGGTGATCACGCGCCGCAACAGGGCTTTACCGGTGTTCACCGATCGGTCACCAACCGGACACAGCCGACAACGATTCGCCTCCTGCCCGGGTTCCCCCACCCCCGCGCTTGTAGACACTCCACAACTTTGCGGTCCGGACTTCGTCTCTGTCGACATCACCTCGATCGCACCCGGACGTGTTCAGTAGCAAGGGTGATCGCGCTTCTAGCCCCCGGACAGGGGTCGCAGACCCCAGGGATGTTGAACCCGTGGCTCGAACTGGACGGCGTCGCCGAACGCATCGCCGCCTGGTCCGAGTCGACCGGCCTCGACCTGCTCCGCCTCGGCACCACCGCCGCAGCGGACGAGATCAAGGACACCGCGGTCACCCAGCCACTGGTGGTGGCGCTGTCGCTGATCGCCGCCGACGAGCTGCGCCGCCGGGTGACGATCCCGGCGGGCACGCCGGTCGCCGGGCACTCCGTCGGTGAGCTGGCCGCCGCCGCCATCGCCGGCGCCCTGACCTTCGACGACGCGGTCTCGCTCGCCGCCGTGCGCGGCCGGGAGATGGCCGCCGCGTGCGCGCTGGAGCCGACCAGCATGTCCGCCGTGCTCGGCGGGGATGCGGACGACGTGGTCGCCCACCTCGAGCGGCTCGGCCTGGACCCGGCCAACCGCAACGGCGCGGGCCAGATCGTCGCCGCCGGGCGGGTGCCCGCCCTCGAAGAGCTCGCGGCCGAACCGCCGGCCGGCGCCCGGGTGCGGCCGCTGCCGGTGGCCGGCGCCTTCCACACCCGCTTCATGGCACCCGCGCGGGAAAGCCTGGCCCAGCACGCGGAGAAGGTGACCGCCACGGACGCCGCGCTGCCGCTGCTGTCCAACGCCGACGGCGCGGTCGTCACCGACGCCGCCGAGATCGTGAGCCGCCTCGTCTCGCAGGTGACCAGCCCAGTGCGCTGGGACAGCTGCATGGCGGCGCTGGCCGACCGCGGTGTCGAGGCCGTGGTGGAGTTCCCGCCCGCCGGAACCCTCAGCGGCCTGGTGCGCCGCGAACTCAAGGGCGTCAAGGCCGTCGCTCTGAAGACCCCTGCCGACCTGGACAAGGTCGCCGATCTGCTCGGGAGCGACGCGTGACGCGACCCCGCCTCACCCAGAACCCCATTCCGGCCGCCACCCGGCTGCTCGGCTTCGGGAGCACGCAGGGCAACCGGATCGTCACCAACGACGACCTGGCCAAGATCGTCGACACCAACGACGAGTGGATCCGGCAGCGCGTCGGCATCATCCACCGCCGCCTCGGCGACGACGACCAGACCGTGGTCAGCATGGCCGTCGAGGCCGGCGCCAAGGCGATCGCGAACGCGGGCCTCGCACCGTCCGATGTGGACCAGGTGATCGTCGCCACGTGCACCATGCAGGGCGGCATCCCCAACGCCGCGGCCCAGGTCGCCGACCAGATCGGCATCAAGGCCAAGAGCGCCTACGACCTCAACGCCGCCTGCGCCGGGTTCGTCTACGCGCTGTCCGTGGCCTCGGACGCGGTGCGCTCCGGATCGGCCCGCAACGTGCTGGTGATCGGCTCGGAGCGGTTCCAGGAATGGCTGGACTGGGAAGACCGCGCGAACTGCATCATCTTCGCCGACGGTGCCGGTGCCGCGGTGGTCGGACCGGCCGAGGAGCCGGAGCTCGGCCCGGGCGTGCTGGGCAGCGCCGGCGACCTGGTGGACACCATCTACCTGCGCGATGCCAAGTACATCTACCAGGAGGGCCAGTCGGTCTTCCGGTGGGCGACCACGCAGATCGCGCCGGTGGCGGCCCGGGCCGTCGAGGCGGCCGGGCTCCAGCTGTCCGATGTGGACGTCTTCGTGCCGCACCAGGCGAACCTGCGGATCGTCGAGGCGATCGCGAAGAAGCTGAAGTCGCAGGGTGCCCGTGACGACCTCGTGGTCGCGCGTGACATCGTCTACTCCGGCAACACGTCGTCGGCATCCATCCCGCTGGCCATCGACCACATGCGGGCGGCTGGGGAGATCCCCAGCGGTGCCGTGATGCTGCTCGTGGGCTTCGGAGCCGGGCTGTCGTACGCGGCCCAGGTCGCCATCTGCCCCTGAGCCCATCCCAAAGCTGCCGCAGGCCACCGGCTCGCGGTGCGGAACGCAAGAACCAGGAAGGAACTACCCGTGTCGAACGAGGAAATCACCACCGGTCTCGCCGCCATCGTCGAGGAGGTCGCCGGTGTCGACGCCGCCGACGTGACCATCGACAAGTCCTTCGTCGACGACCTGGACATCGACTCGCTGTCCATGGTGGAGATCGCCGTGCAGGCGGAGGACAAGTTCGGGGTCAAGATCCCGGACGACGAGCTGGCCAACCTCAAGACCGTCGGTGATGCGGTGGACTACATCACGAAGAACGCATGACCACGGATGTCGTGATCACCGGGCTGGGCGCGACGACACCGCTTGGCGGTGACGTCGCGTCCACCTGGGACGGATTCGTCAACGGCGCCAGCGGCGTCCGCCGGCTGGAAGCCGAGTGGGTGGACCGGCTCGAACTCCCGGCCAAGATCGGCGCCCCGCTGCTGGTCGACCCGAGCGAGGTGCTGCCCCGCGTCCAGCTGCGGCGCATGGACCGCTGCGAGGCGATCGCCGTGATCGCCGCCCGCGAGGCCTGGGCCGACGCCGGGTTCGAGCTGCCCACCGACGACAACGAGCCGGTCGATCCGGACCGGCTGGGCGTGTCGCTGGGCACCGGCATCGGCGGACCGGTCACGCTGCTCCAGCAGAACGAACTGCTGCAGCAGCAGGGGCTGCGCAAGGTTTCGCCGCTGACCGTACCGATGCTGATGCCCAACGGCCCGGCCGCGATGGTCAGCCTGGACGTGCGGGCCCGCGCCGGGGTGCACTCCCCCGCATCGGCCTGCGCCTCGGGCGCCGAGGGCCTGGCCAAGGGCTTCGAGATGATCCAGCAGGGGCATGCCGACGTGGTGGTGGCCGGTGGTGCGGAGGCCTGCATCCACCCGATCACCATCGCCGGTTTCGCCCAGGCCCGGACCCTGAGCACCCGCAACGACGACCCGGAGCGGGCCTCCCGCCCGTTCGACGTCGACCGCGACGGGTTCGTGATGGGCGAGGGCGCCGGCGTGGTCGTCCTGGAGAGCGCGGAGCACGCCAAGGCGCGCGGCGCGCGGATCTACGGCCGGCTGGCGGGCGTGGGCATCACGTCCGACGCCTACCACATCACCGGCAGCCCGCCGGACGGCCGCGGCCAGGTCGGCGCGATGCGCAAGGCCCTGCAGACCGCGGGCCTGCAGCCGTCGGACATCGGGCACGTGAACGCGCACGCGACGTCCACCGTGGTCGGTGACATCGGCGAGGCGAACTCGGTGCGCAAGGCGATCGGCGACGGCGCGGTGGTCACCGCGCCGAAGGGCTCGCTGGGTCACCTGGTCGGCGGGGCCGGCGCGGTCGAGAGCATCCTGACGATCCTCTCGCTGCAGCGCGGCATCATCCCGGCGACCCGGAACCTGGAAACGATCGACCCGAAGATCGAGATCGACGTGGTCGCCGACAAGCCGCGGCACGTCGAGCAGACGGCAGCGATCAACAACGCCTTCGGCTTCGGTGGGCACAACGTCGCGCTCGCCTTCGCCAGGGCATGACCGTCGCGCAAAGGACGGGCTGGGCGTCCGCTCAGCCCGTCCTTTAGCGCTCTGCGGTACTACAACCGCACACGGTCGGCCGCCGTCAGCGGCGCCAATCAAGCCCACGGCGGCCTTCCCAACACCGAGCTTCCGGAGGATCCGATGACCGCAGTGGCCACCCGGCCGGAAACCGAGCAGGCGCAACGGGATCCGCGCGACCCCGACGTGCGGCTGGAGCAGCTGCTCGACCCGGAGTCGGTCGAGCCGCTGCACCCCCGCGACAACAGCGGGATGTACGCGGTGCGCGGTCGCATCGACGGCACGAGGGTGATCGTCTACTGCAGCGACGCCACCAAGATGGG
>NZ_JBFAIN010000056.1:0-43790 GCF_040654735.1 Saccharopolyspora sp. NPDC050642
GGTCCCATTCCGAACCCGGTAGCTAAGCTCCCCAGCGCTGATGGTACTGCACTCGACAGGGTGTGGGAGAGTAAGACACCGCCGACACATTATTTAAAGGGGCCGACCGGACCCGTCCTTGGGGACGGATCTCCGGTCGGCCCCTTCTTTTTTGTCCGGGAGCCGTTGCTGCGCTGTTCGGGCGCCGCACGGTTCACACGAGTTGCCCCCGCTCACATCAGGGGTGCCACCCGCCGAGACCCGCCATCAGGTGGGACTACCCTGGTGGGAACTTCAGTATTTTCTGCTTCAGGAGGTTCGGTGTCCGGTTCCGACGACAGGAGCGGCGGTCCTCGCCGTGGGGCCGGTGCCGGCCGAGGCGGCCAGGGCGGCCGCGGAAACTTCGATCGGCGCGGTTCCCACGGCGGCCCCCGCCGGGACCGCGACGGTGGCGGCCCGCGCCGCTTCGGCGACCGCGACAACCGCGGTTACCGCAATGATCGCGACGACCGGAACCGGGACGACCGGGGCGGCCGCGACAACTTCGGCGCCGGCCGCGACCGCGACCGGCCCCACGGTCAGGGCGGGCGCCCCGGCGGCCACCGCGACGATCGCGGCGGTTTCCGCCGTGACTCCGACAACCGCGACAACCGCTTCCGCCGCGACGACCGTCGCGATGACCGTCCGCGCCGTGACGACCGAGGTGGTTTCCGTCGCGACGACCGCGACGACCGGCCGCGCCGTTTCAACGACCAGAACGGCCGAGACCGCGGCTTCGACCGCCGTGATGACCGCCCGCGTCGCGATGACCGCGGCGGTTTCCGCCGTGATGACCGTCGCGACGACAGGGGCGGTTTCCGGCGGGACGACCGTCGCGACGACCGTGGCGGCTTCCGCCGGGATGACAGGCGTGATGACCGCGGTGGCTTCCGCCGTGACGATCGCCCGCGTCGTGATGACTTCCGTCGCGACGACAGGGGACGTGACGACCGCCGCGACTTCCGGCGCGACGACCGCCGGGACGACCGCGGACAGGACGACCGCGGCCGCCGTGACGATCGCCCGCGTCGCGACAACTTCCGCCGCGACGACAGAGGCCGCGATGACCGCGACAACTTCCGCCGCGACGACCGAGGCCGCGATGACCGTGGCGGCTTCCGCCGCGACGACCGGGGCCGAGACGACCGCCCACGCCGTGACGACCGTGGAGATTTCCGCAAGGACGACCGCGGTGGGTTCCGCAAGGATGACCGCGGTGGATTCCGCAAGGACGACCGCGGTGGGTTCCGCAAGGACGACCGCGGTGGATTCCGCAAGGATGACCGCCGTGACGATCGGGGTGGCTTCCGCCGCGACGATCGTCGCGACGACCGCGGTGGCTTCCGCCGTGACGACCGGCCCGGGAAGCCCCGCTTCGACGACCGCCGCCGTGACGACCGCCCGCGTGACGACCGGCCCCGCGACGACCGGCCGCGTGACGACCGGCCGCGCCGCGACGACCGTCGTGATGACCGCCGGCGGGACGACCGGCCGCGTCCGCAGGGAGACCGGTTCGACCGCGACCGCGGCGGGCGCCCGGACCGGGACCGTCGTGGTGGGGACCACCGAGGCGGAGACCACCGAGGCGGAGACCGGCGGGGCGGACCCCGCGACGGTGGACGTCGGGACCAGGGTGGTTACCGGCACGACTCGCCGCGGGCCGAGTCCCGCGACGAGGCCGCCGTCGAGTCGACGCCGAGGCCGACGGAGCCCCAGCTGCCCGAGGGCCTGTCGCCCGGTGATCTCGACATCGAGATCCGCCGCGAGCTGCTGACGCTGCCCAAGGGCCTGGCCGACAACGTCGCGCTGCACCTGATCGCCGCCGGCCAGTTGATCGACTCGGAGCCGGAGCGCGCCCTGGAGCACGCGCGGTATGCCCGTCAGCGGGCACCGCGCATTCCTTCGGTGCGCGAGGGCAACGGCCTCGCCGCCTACCTGACGGGCGAGTGGAACGAGGCGCTTTCGGAGCTGCGCGCCGCCCGGCGGATGGCCGGCGGTCCCGGGCACCTGGCGATCATGGCCGACTGCGAGCGCGCGATGGGGCGCCCGGAGCGCGCCGTGGAGCTCAGCCGCAGCGAGGAGGCCACCCAGCTCGACCAGGAGGACTCGGTCGAGCTGCGCATCGTCGCCGCGGGTGCGCGCCGGGACCTCGGTGAGATCGAGGCGTCGGTGGTGAGCCTGCAGATCGCGGAGCTGGACCCGAAGCGCCAGGAGCCGTGGAGCGCGCGCCTGTTCTACGCCTACGCCGACAACCTGGCGGCGGCCGGACGGGAGCGGGAAGCCTTCACCTGGTTCGTGCACGCGGCCAACGCCGACGACGAGGACGAGACCGACGCCCCCGACCGCCTCGAGGAGCTCGCCGAGAAGCTGGGCGGCCCGGACGTGGTCGAGGAGCTCGTCACCGAGGCAGAGGCAGCCGAGATCGGCGACGACGATGACCTCGACGACGACGCTGCCGAGGTCGACGACGACTTCGACGAGCTCGACGAGAAGCTCGAAGAAGACGAAGAGGCCGATTCCGAAGCGGCCGTCGATGACAAGGCCGCCGACGGCGAAGCGGCGGATGACAAGACGGCGGATGACAAGGCGACCGAGCAGGACGCCGATGCCGACAACGCAGGAGGGGGCGCGCGAGCGCAGTGAGCGGCACGCTTCTCGACGGTCATGATGTCGTGCTGTTCGACCTCGACGGCACGGTGTTCCGCGGCGGTGAACTCGTCCCCGGTGCGCTGGAGGCGATCCAGGAAGTGCACCGCCGCGGCGTCCCGGTCCGCTACGTGACCAACAACGCGTCCAAGCCGGACCAGGCCGTGGCCGACCACCTCGTCGGCCTCGGCCTGGACGCGGACCGGACCGAGGTGAGCACCAGCGCCCAGGCCGGTGCCGCGATGCTGGCCGAGAAGCTGCCGCCGGGGTCGAAGGTGCTGGTCGTCGGTTCGCCCGCGCTGGTGTCCGAAGTGGACAAGGCGGGGCTGGTGCCGGTCCGCGAGTTCACCGACGAGCCGGTCGCGGTGGTGCAGGGGCTGTACACCGAGATCGGGTACCGCGACCTCACCGAGGCGTGCCTGGCGATCCGCGCCGGCGCGCTGTGGGTCTCCTGCAACGGCGACCGCACGCTGCCGACCGAGCGCGGCCTGGCGCCCGGGAACGGTGCGCTCGTCGCGCTCGTGCAGGCGGCCACCGATCAGGAACCGCTGGTGGCGGGCAAGCCCGAGCGGCCGCTGCTGGACCGCGCCGTCGCTTCCGCCGGGGCCGAGGCGCCGCTGATGGTCGGCGACCGGCTCGACACCGACATCGCGGGCGCGGTCAACGCCGCGATGCCTGTGCTCATGGTGCTGACCGGCGTCAGCACGGCGCGGGACCTGCTGGAAGCCACCGCCGACATGCGGCCCGGCTACGTCGGCGCGGATCTGCGCGCTCTGAACCAGTCGGCCGACGAGGTCGCGATCGGCGCACAGCCCGGGTGGCAGGTCAGCGTCGGCAGCGACTCGCTGGAACTGGCCGCGCAGGCCGGGGAACAGCCGGGCGATGCGATCTCGGCGCTCCGCGCGCTCTGCGCCGCGTGGTGGGCGGCGTCGTCGGGTCCGGTCGCCGTGCGCGGAGCCGACGAGCGCGCGCAGGATGCGTTGCGGGAACTGGGTTTGGCCTGACCGGCGCATGTCGCGGCGGCGTCGTCGGGGCGTTCCGCTAGCGTGGACGCGTCGCCGCTACAGCCATCGCGGCGTGATCGATGGGAGCAGGAGCGGATGACCTCTCCGTGGCAGCAGGCGCCGAACCCCGCGATGCTGGCGCGCCCGGCCGACGACGGTCAGCCGGCGGTCGACGCCATCGCGGCGGCGGTAGCCCGTCTCGACGAGGTGCGGGAACTGCCGGTCGCCGAGCACGTCGAACGGTTCGAGGCGGTGCACGCCGCGCTCACCGATGCGCTGTCGAAGGCGGACAACCTCCTCTCCGGAACGAGTGCACACAGGAGCTGACGGTAGTGCCACGCAAGGCGCGGTTGGATGCCGAACTGGTTCGTCGCGGGCTTGCCCGATCCCGTGAACACGCCGCGGAACTGGTCACCGCCGGGCGGGTGAGCGTGCGCGGCATGGTGGCCCGCAAGGCCGCGACCGCGGTCGAGATCGATGCCCCGGTGGTGGTCGCCGAGGACGTCGACGACCCGGGCTGGGCGTCGCGCGGCGCGTACAAGCTGGTGGGGGCGCTGGAGGCGTTCGAGCCGGCCGGGCTGACCGTCGCGGGCCGCCGTTGCCTGGACGCCGGCGCGTCCACCGGCGGGTTCACCGATGTGCTGCTGCGCCGCGAAGCGCGCGAGGTGGTGGCCGTCGACGTCGGTTACGGGCAGCTGGTCTGGAAGCTGCAGACCGATGAGCGGGTGCGGATCCACGACCGGACGAACGTGCGGTCGCTGACCCCGGAGGACATCGGCGGCCAGGTGGACCTGGTGGTGGCCGACCTGTCGTTCATCTCGCTGAAGCTGGTGCTGCCCGCGCTGGCCGCCTGCGCCACGCCGGAAGCCGATCTGGTGCCGATGATCAAACCGCAGTTCGAGGTGGGCAAGCAGCGGCTAGGCTCGGGTGGCGTGGTACGCGATCCCGAGCTGCGGGCGGAAGCGGTCCTCGAGGTCGTGCGGTTCGCCGCCGATCTGGGCCTCGGCCTGCGCGGTGTCGTGGCAAGCCCGTTGCCCGGTCCGTCGGGCAACGTCGAGTACTTCGCCTGGCTGCGGCCCGGCGCGAGCACCGATGCGGATGCGGCGGAGGCGCTCGTGTTGGACGCGGTCCGGCAGGGACCCCAGACTTCAGGCAAGAGCTCGCACCGTTGAAGGAGTGGAGTTGACCCGAGAGGTGCTGCTGGTGGTGCACACCGGCAGGCAGCACAACATGCGCACCGCGGAGAAGGTCGCCGGTCAGCTCATCGACGCGGGCCTGTGCGTGCGGGTGCTCGCGGAGGAGGCCCCGGAGCTCAGCTCCGACTGCTACCTCCGGGTGGTCGAGCCCGGCCCGGAGGCGGCCGCGGGCACGGAACTCGTCCTGGTGCTGGGCGGTGACGGGACGCTCCTGCGCGCAGCGGAAATCGCGCGACTGGCCGACGTGCCGGTCTTCGGGGTGAACCTCGGCCGGGTTGGCTTCCTGGCCGGGGCCGATTCCGACGCGCTCGACGAGGCGGTGGCCGCCGTCGTCGAGTCCCGCTACTACGTCGAGGAGCGGATGACCATCGAGGTCACCGCGAAGCTCGACGGCGAGGTCCTGGTCCGCACCTGGGCGCTGAACGAGGCGAGCGTCGAGAAGAGCAGCCGGGAGCGGATCCTGGACCTGGTCGTGGAGGTCGACGGCCACCCGGTGTCGGCGTTCGGCTGCGACGGCGTGCTGTGCTCCACCCCGACCGGTTCCACGGCGTACGCGTTCTCCGCGGGCGGCCCGGTCGTGTGGCCGGAGGTGCAGGCGCTGCTGGTCGTGCCGAGCAACGCGCACGCGCTGTTCGCCCGCCCGCTGGTGGTGTCGCAGAAGTCGTTGGTGGCGCTGGAGATCGACCAGCACGGCCACCACGCGGTGCTGTTCTGCGACGGTCAGCGGCAGTTCGACCTGCCGCCGGGCGCGCGGGTCGAGGTGGTCGCCGGGAGCACGCCGCTGCGCCTGGTGCGGCTGCACGACACGGCCTTCACCGATCGCCTGGTGCGCAAGTTCGAGCTCCCGGTCCAGGGCTGGCGCGGCCCGGCCACCGCCCGCTGATCCGCGGCGGCGCGCCTGCACAGCGGCACACGGCCACAATTTCAATTCATGCGCTGATCACCCCAGCGGGGCACCACTGCTCGGGGGATGCCGATAGGGTGCTTGATGTGTTGGCGGAGATGCGCATCCAGGGACTGGGCGTCATCGACGACGCCACGCTCGCACTGCATGCCGGCCTGACCGTGGTCACCGGTGAGACCGGCGCCGGTAAGACGATGGTGGTCACCGGGCTGCACCTGCTCGGTGGTGGTCGGGCCGATGCCTCGCGCGTCCGGTCCGGTGCGCAGCGTGCCGTCGTGGAGGGCCGGTTCCAGACGACGATCGACTCGCCGGCGGCCAAGGTCGCCGCCGATGCCGGGGCCGAACCCGACGACGACGGCAGCCTGATCGCGGTGCGGACCGTGACGGCCGACGGCCGGTCGCGAGCGCACCTCGGCGGCCGGTCGGTGCCCAACGCCGTGCTTTCCGAGCTGGCGGAGCAGGTGTTGGCCGTGCACGGCCAGAACGACCAGCTGCGGCTGCTGCGGTCCGGCGAGCAGCGCGCGGTGCTGGACCGGTTCGCCGGCGAGCCCGTGCTGCACGTGCTCGCCGACTACCAGCGGGTCCGCGCGGAGTGGGCCGAGGCGGTGCGGGAGCTGACCGAGCGCACCGAACGTTCGCGGGAGCTGGCCAGGGAAGCGGAGCTGCTGCGGCACGGGCTGGCCGAGATCGAGGCCGTCGCGCCGGAACCCGGCGAGGACGTCGCGCTGGTCGACGAGGCGCGGCGGCTCGCGGACGTCGACCAGCTCCGGGAGATCGCGACGGCGGCTCATCTGGCGCTCACCGGCGCGGTCGACGGCGACCCGGATGCGCCGGGCGCGATCGGCCTGGTCGGCGAGGCTCGGCGGCGTCTCGGCGGCGCCGAGGACCCGGCGCTGCGGGAGCTGGAGCCGCGGGTGGCCGAGGCCGTCGCGGTGCTGGCCGACGTGGGCGGCGAGCTCGGCGGCTACCTGGACCGGCTGGACGCCGACCCGGCCCGGCTGGAGCAGGTGCTGGCCCGGCAGGCCGAGCTGAAGCAGCTGATCAAGAAGTACGCCGCGGACGTCGACGGCGTGCTGGCGTGGGCCGACGAAGCGCGCAGCCGGCTGTCCGGGATGGACACCTCCGAGGAGGCGCTGGCGGCGCTGGCCGCGCGGCGCGACGAGCTCGCGGTGGAGCTCGCCGAGCACGCGGTCGCGGTGTCGGAGGCGCGGAAGGAAGCCGCGGTGGGACTCTCCGCGGCGGTTTCCGAGGAACTCGACGGGCTGGCGATGCCGCAGGCGCGGCTGGAGGTCGTCGTCGAGCCGAAGGAAGCCGATTCCGGCGACCCGAACGCGCTGCCCGTGCAGGGCCGGACCCTGCACGCCGGCCCGGACGGGGTCGACGAGGTCGAGCTGCAGCTGATCGCGCACTCCGGTGCGCCCGCGCTGCCGATCCACAAGGGAGCCTCGGGCGGTGAGCTGTCCCGGGTGATGCTGGCGCTGGAGGTCGTGCTCGCCGACGCGGACACGGTGCCGACGCTGGTCTTCGACGAGGTCGACGCCGGTGTCGGCGGGCGGGCCGCGGTGGAGATCGGGCGGCGGCTGGCACGCCTGGCCCGGACGCACCAGGTCGTGGTCGTCACCCACCTGCCGCAGGTCGCCGCCTACGCCGACCGCCACCTGGTGGTGGACAAGGGCGCCGCGGACGGCGGGCTGACCCGCAGCGACGTGCGGGTCGTCGCCGACGAGCGGCGGGTCGTCGAGCTGGCGCGGATGCTGGCCGGGATGGATTCCACGGAGACCGGCCGGGCCCACGCGGAGGAGCTCCTGGACACCGCGACGGCCTACAAGCTGGCGCAGGCCCGCTTCCGGCGGCGCGGCAAGGCGGCTCCCAAGAAGCGGGAACGCAGCGGCAAGTAGGCCGTTCGGCCCAACGGCATCGGCGTGGCGTACCAACAACAGGTGATCGATTTGTCACCATCGGTGCATGAAACTCAGCGGTCTGCTTGCCCGTCAGCAGGAAAGCCTGCCCGGTGTGGTCGGGATCGCCAGGGTGGAGCGGCGCCCGGGTGATGTGCTGCGCCGGGTCCGGTCCGGCGACATCGCGGTGATCGACCACGCGGACCTGGACCGGCGCACGGCCGAAGCGCTGGTCTCGGCCGGGGTGATCGGGGTGGTCAACGCCGCCCCGTCGATCTCCGGGCGCTACCCGAACCTCGGGCCGGAGGTGCTGCTGTCGGCAGGCATCGCGCTGGTCGACGGGGTCGGCCCGGAGGTCGCGCACCGGATCAAGGACGGCGCGAAGATCCGGCTGCACGAGGGCGGCGTGTTCGTCGGGGAGCGGGAGGTCGGGCGCGGGACCTCGCAGGACGCCAACTCCGTCGCCGACTTGCTCATCGAGGCGAAGGCCGGGATGTCGACGCAGCTGGAGGCGTTCTCGGCGAACACCATCGAGTTCCTGCGCAAGGAGCGGACGCTGATCCTCGACGGCATCGGCGTGCCCGAGCTCGGCATCTCGATGGAGGGGCGCCAGGTGCTCGTGGTGGCGCCGGGCTACGGCCACGCCGACGACCTGCAGCGGCTGAAGAAGTACATCCGCGAGTACCGGCCGGTGCTGATCGGGGTGGAGGGCGGCGCCGAGACGCTGCGCAAGGCCGGGTACAAGCCGGACGTCATCGTCGGCGACCCGGACACCATCGCCACCGCCACCCTCAAGTGCGGCGCGGAGCTCGTGATCCCGGCGCATCTCGACGGGCACGCGCCCGGTCTGGAGCGCATACAGGACCTGGGGATCGGCGCGGTGACGTTCCCGGCGTCCGGAAACCCGGAGGACCTGGCGCTGCTGCTCGCCGACGCGCACAAGGCGAGCCTGGTGATCACGGTCGGGTTCCACGCGACGCTGGGCGAATTCCTCGACCGCGGGCGTTCCGGCTCGAACCCGTCGACGTTCCTCACCCGGCTCCGGTTGGGCAGCAAGGTCATCGACGGGGCCGCGGTGGCGACGCTGCAGCGCAGCCGGACGCCGGTCGGCGCGATCGTGCTGCTGGTCCTCGCGGTGCTGCTGGTGGCCGCCGTGGCGCTGGTGGTCTCCGGGCTGGGCACCGCGTTCGTGGGGCTGGTCGCCGACACCGCTGAGTCCGTCTTCGCTTATCTCAAGGGGCTTTTCTCGTGATCTCGTTGCGGTACCACATCGTGTCGATCGCCGCAGTCTTCCTGGCGCTGGCCGTGGGCGTCCTCGTCGGCTCCACGTCCCTCAGCGGCCGGCTGCTGGCGGGCGTCGGCGACGAGCAGCGGTCCCTGCAGGCGCAGGTCGACGACCTCAACGCCGAGCGGACGACGCTCAAGGCGCAGGTCGCGGCCGCGGACACGTTCGGCTCCGCGGTCGGGCCGATGGCCGTGCAGGGCCAGCTGGCGCAGCGCAGCGTCGTGCTGATCACCTCCGACGACGCCGACGACCAGCAGCGCGACGCGGTCGGGCAGCTGCTGCGCGCGGCGGGTGCGGACGTCACCGGCGAGGTGCGGCTGGGCGAGTCGTTCGCCGACCCGGGTCGGGCGGACCAGTTGCGCCGCGTGGTCACCGAGCTGCTGCCCGCCGGGGTGCAGCTGCCCACAGCGGCGGATCCCGGCACCATGGCCGGTGGCCTGATCGGGCCGCTGGCGCTGCTGAACCCGCAGAGCGGGCAGCCGCAGACCGGCGACCAGGAGCGGGCGGCGGCGTTCGCGGGCCTGGCCGGCGGCGGCTTCGCGACCGCCTCGCCGGGCCTGCGGCCCGCGCAGCTCGCCGTGGTGCTCACCGGCGGCCGGATCGAGAGCGACCGGGCGGGCGACAAGGCCGCGACGCTGGCCCGCTTCGCGGCGCAGCTCGACCGCGTGGGCCAGGGCGCGGTGCTCGCCGGTGGCGCGGGCTCGGCGGACGGGACCGGGCCGGTCGGCGTCGTGCGCGCGGATCCGGCGCTGGCGTCGTCGTTGTCCACGGTGGACAACCTGGACAGCGCCTCGGGGCGGGTGGCGATCGTGCTGGCGTTGCGGGAGCAGGCCGAGCGGCAGGCCGGGCACTACGGCGTCGCGAGCAGCGCGCAGGGTCCGGTGCCGGAGACCCGCGGCTAGTGTTGATGCTCACCGTGGCGGCCCACCGCGGCGGATGCGGGCGGTGACCGGCGGGTAGGCCGCCGGATGGCGGTTGACCTGGCCGGTCGCCTCGACGCCGTGCGGCGGGTCTCGGTGCACGGCCCTCGTGGTCGTGCGTTAGGCTGGAATTCCGTGGGAGCGACGGATCCAGCCGTCCTGCCAGTGCAGAAATCCAGCCAGGCGACGGCTTGACCACGGGGAGCTTTTGTTGGTGCCGCAAGCACGCACGATCAAGCACGTTTTCGTCACGGGGGGCGTGGCCTCCTCGTTGGGTAAGGGGCTCACGGCATCCAGCCTGGGCGAACTGCTGACCTCCCGCGGCCTGCGGGTGACCATGCAGAAGCTCGACCCGTACCTGAACGTCGATCCGGGAACGATGAACCCGTTCCAGCACGGTGAGGTGTTCGTGACCGAGGACGGCGCCGAGACCGACCTCGACATCGGGCACTACGAGCGGTTCCTGGACCGCGACCTGACCCGCAACGCCAACGTGACGACCGGCCAGGTGTACTCGGCGGTCATCGCCAAGGAGCGCCGCGGCGAGTACCTGGGCGACACGGTGCAGGTGATCCCGCACATCACCGACCAGATCAAGGCCCGGATCCGGGCGATGGCCGAGCCGGACGAGGACGGCCGCACGCCGGACGTGGTGATCACCGAGGTCGGCGGCACGGTCGGCGACATCGAGTCGCTGCCGTTCCTGGAGGCCTGCCGGCAGGTCCGGCACGACGTCGGCCGGGACAACTGCTTCTTCCTGCACGTGTCGCTGGTGCCGTTCCTGGCGCCCTCGGGCGAGCTGAAGACCAAGCCGACGCAGCACTCGGTGGCGGCGCTGCGCAACATCGGCATCCAGCCCGACGCGCTGGTGTGCCGGGCGGACCGGGACCTGCCGGAGGACCTCAAGCGCAAGATCGCGCTGATGTGCGACGTGGACTCGGACGGCGTGGTGGCCTGCCCGGACGCGCCGTCGATCTACGACATCCCGCGGGTGCTGCACGGCGAGGGCCTGGACGCCTACCTGGTGCGGCGGCTCGGGCTGCCGTTCCGCGACGTCGACTGGTCGGTGTGGGGCGACCTGCTGGACCGGGTGCACAACCCGTCGGAGCGGGTGCGGATCGCGCTGGTCGGCAAGTACGTCGACCTGCCCGACGCCTACCTGTCGGTCACCGAGGCGCTGCGCGCCGGTGGGTTCGCGCACCGGGCGAAGGTGGAGATCTCCTGGGTCGGCTCGGACACCTGCGAGACCGACGCGGGTGCGGCGCAGGCGCTGTCCGGGATGGACGGCGTGCTGATCCCGGGCGGCTTCGGCGTGCGCGGCATCGAGGGCAAGCTCGGCGCGATCCGCTACGCGCGGACCAACGGCATCCCGCTGCTGGGCCTGTGCCTGGGTCTGCAGTGCATGGTGATCGAGGCGGCGCGTTCGCTGGCCGGTCTGGAGCGGGCCAACTCCACGGAGTTCGAGGAGCCCGCCAAGCACCCGGTCATCAGCACGATGGCCGACCAGCACGACGTGATCTCCGGTGACCGGGACATGGGCGGCACCATGCGGCTCGGTTCGTACCCGGCGAAGCTGCAGGAGGGCTCGATCGTCGCCGAGGCGTACGGCTCCACCGAGGTGGCCGAGCGCCACCGGCACCGCTACGAGGTGAACAACTCCTACCGGGACCGGCTGGGCAAGGCGGGCGTGGTGTTCTCGGGCACCTCACCGGACGACCGGCTGGTGGAGTTCGTCGAGCTGCCGCGCGAGGTGCACCCGTTCTTCGTGGGCACCCAGGCGCACCCGGAGCTCAAGAGCCGTCCCACCCGCCCGCACCCGCTGTTCGCGGCGTTCGTGAAGGCGGCCCTGGACTACCGCGCCGCGGAACGGCTGCCGGTGGAGCTGGAGCCCGTCCAGGAGCCGGCGCCCAGTGCGTGATCTTCGTTCGCTCTAAAGTGGCGGCGTGGACACGACGGAGCAAGGTGTCGCGCGCACCGGCGGCGAGCACGAATTCACCACCCTGGCCAGCGAGGACGTTTACGTGGGGAAGATCCTCGCGTTGCGGGCCGACGAGGTCGGGATGCCCGGCGGCGGGCACGCGCGCCGCGAGGTCGTCGAGCACCTCGGGGCGGTCGCGGTGGTGGCGGTGGACGAGCACGACCAGGTCGTGCTGATCCACCAGTACCGGTATCCGCTCGGCCGGCGGCTCTGGGAGCTGCCGGCCGGGCTGCTGGACGTGGCGGGCGAGGAGCCGGTGCGCACGGCGCAGCGGGAGCTCGCCGAGGAGGCGGGGCTCGCGGCGCGGGACTGGTCGGTGCTGGTCGACGTCGCCACCTCGCCGGGCTTCACCGACGAGTGCATCCGGGTGTTCCTGGCCACCGGACTGTCCGATGTGGATCGTCCGGCAGCGGTCGGGGACGAGGAAGCGGACCTGGTGATCCGGCGCTTCCCGCTGGCCGAGGCGGTGCGGATGGCGCTGGCCGGGGAGATCGTCAACGGTCCCGGTGTGGCCGGGCTGCTCGCCGCCCAGGCGGTCCGCGACGGCCGGGGGCAGCCGCGCCCGGTGGACGCCGAATGGCCGGACCGGCCCCAGCGCTTCGCCGCCCGGTGAGGGGTTTCGAGGAGCTGCCGCCGGACCTGCGCGGGGCGATCACCGGATACCTCGACCACCTCGCCGTCGAGCGCGGCACCGCCCGCAGCACCCTCGACTCCTACGCCAGGGATCTGCGCCGGTACGCCGAATTCCTGGTCGGGGAGGGGATTTCCGGGCTCGCCGAGGTGCGCTCGGAACACCTGTCCGGATTCCTGGCCGAGCTGCGGGAAGGCACCGAGCAGCGGCCCGCGCTCGCACCTTCGTCCTCGGCGCGGGCCCTGGTCGCCGCCCGCGGGCTGCACCGGTTCGCACATGCCGAAGGGCAGCTGGCGGTCGACGTCGCGCGCGAGGTCGCGCCGCCGAGCCTGCCCAAGCGGCTGCCGAAGGCGCTGCCCATCGACGACGTCGGGAAGCTGCTCGACCACGCCGGTGGCGACGACGCCCGGGGCATGCGGGACCGGGCGCTGCTGGAGCTGCTGTACTCGACGGGGGCGCGGATCTCCGAAGCGGTCGGGCTGGACCTCGACGACATCGACGGCACCAACCGCACGGTCCTGCTGGACGGCAAGGGCGGCCGCCAGCGGCTGGTGCCCATCGGCCGGCCGGCGCTGGCGGCGCTGGACGCGTACCTGGTGCGCGCCCGGCCCGGCCTGGCGGCGCGCGGGCGCGGAACCGCCGCGGTGTTCCTCAATTCGCGCGGAACCCGGCTGTCCCGGCAAAGCGCGTGGAACGCGTTGAAGATCGCCGCGCAGCGCGCCGGCATCGGCGGCTCGGTTTCGCCGCACGTGCTGCGGCACTCCTTCGCCACGCACCTCGTGGAGGGCGGCGCCGACGTCCGCGTGGTGCAGGAACTGCTGGGCCACGCCTCGGTCACGACGACGCAGGTCTACACCTTGATCACGGTCAACACGCTGCGGGAGGTCTACGCGACGGCCCATCCGCGCGCACACGCTTCGGAGTGAGTTGGTGACCCTGCGAATGCGGGCTAGCGGCGCAGGGGGTAGACGTTGATCACACGGAGATCACAGGGAACTTCCGATACGTCGGCGAGGCGCGTTGCCGCTGGTAACGAATGCCACTTAGGCTGCGTTTGATCGCCACCGGCACCAAAGGAGTCAGATCGCCATGTCGCTACCGCAGCCCGCCGCCGAAGGGCGGCCCAGGGGCGCGGTCGACCTGAGCATCGCCCCGGAGACGACGGGTCGTGCGGAGGACGTCGGCCTGGCGCCGAATCCGCGCGGTCTCGGTCCGACTGGCCGGCCACGTCGGCACATCCCGGAGCCGCCGCTGCTGGACCGGCACGGTCCCGCGTCGGTGCTCGCGATGTGCAACCAGAAGGGCGGCGTCGGGAAGACCACGTCGACGATCAACCTCGGCGCAGCGCTGGCGGAGTACGGGCGCCGGGTGCTGCTGGTGGATTTCGATCCGCAGGGCGCGCTCTCGGTCGGCCTCGGGGTCCAGCCGCACCAGCTCGACCAGACCATCTACAACGTGATCATGGAGCGCCCGGTCTCCGTCCAGGACGTGGTGCGGCAGACCAGCGTCGAGGGCATGGACCTGCTGCCCAGCAACATCGACCTCTCCGCGGCCGAGGTGCAGCTGGTCGCCGAGGTGGGCCGGGAGCAGACCCTGCACCGGGTGCTGCAGCCGGCGCTGGGGGAGTACGACTACGTGCTGGTGGACTGCCAGCCGTCGCTGGGCCTGCTGACGGTGAACGCGCTGGCCGCGGCGGACGGCGTGATAATCCCGTTGGAGTGCGAGTTCTTCAGCCTGCGCGGCGTGGCGCTGCTGATCGACACCATCGAGAAGGTCCGGGAGCGGCTGAACCCGAAGCTGGAGATCAGCGGCATCCTGGCGACCATGTTCGACCCGCGCACGCTGCACTCCCGCGAGGTGATGGCGCGCGTCGTGGAGGCGTTCGGCGACATCGTCTTCGACGCCGTGATCAACCGGACGGTGCGGTTCCCGGAGACCACCGTGGCCGGCGAGCCGATCACCCGTTGGGCGCCCCGCTCGGCCGGCGCGCAGGCGTACCGGGAGCTGGCGCGCGAGGTGATCGCCCGATGACGCGGCGGGTCGCCCTGCCCGGCGCGGCCGAACTCTTCCGTACTACTGTTCCTCGGACGGATCAGGCGGAGCCGCCGGAGCCGGCGCCAGCGCAGCCCGCGGCTGGGCGGTCCGGTACGGGTCGGCGCAAGCACGATTCGAAGATCACCGTGTACGTGTCCGACGAGGAGTTGCTGGGCTTGGAGCAGGCGCGGCTGGCATTGCGGGCCGACCACGGCATCGCCGTGGACCGGGGCCGGGTGGTGCGGGAGGCGGTTGCGGTGGTGCTCGCCGACCTCGACCGCAACGGCGCGGACTCGGTGCTGGTCCGGCGCCTCCAGGAGCCCGGCGAGTGACAGACCCCGCGGTACCGGAGGAACGGTCCAGCGAGGACTCCGGCGCGAGCGGCCGGTTCACGGTGCGGCTGGAGAACTTCGAAGGCCCCTTCGACCTGCTGCTGCAGCTGATCTCGCAGCACCAGCTGGACGTCACCGAGGTGGCGCTGCACAAGGTCACCGACGAGTTCATCGCCTACACCAAGGCGCTCGGCGAGCAGTGGGACCTGGACGAGACCACCGAATTCCTGGTGATCGCCGCGACCCTGCTGGACCTGAAGGCGGCGCGGCTGCTGCCCTCCGCGGAGGTGGAGGACGAGGCCGACCTGGCGCTGCTGGAGGCCCGCGACCTGCTCTTCGCCCGGCTGCTGCAGTACCGCGCCTACAAGCAGGTCGCCGCGTTGTTCGGCGAGTTGGAGGCCGGGGCGTTGCGGCGCTACCCGCGCTCGGTGTCGGTGGAGGAGCGGTTCGCGAACCTGCTGCCGGAGGTGCAGATCGGGGTCTCGCCGCAGCGGTTCGCCGAGGTCGCGGCCGCGGTGTTCCGGCCGAAGCCGCCGCCGACCGTTTCGCTGGACCACATCCACCAGCACGGCGTTTCGGTGCGCGAGCACGCGGCGCTGCTGCGGGTGCGGCTGGCGGAGAAGGGCAGTGCGACGTTCGGGGAGCTCGTGTCGGACTGCGGGCACACCGTCGAGGTGGTGGCCCGGTTCCTGGCCCTGCTGGAGCTCTACCGGGAGAAGGTCTTGCAGTTCGAGCAGGAGAGCCCGCTGGGCGAGCTGCTCGTGCGCTGGGTGGGCGGCAGCGTGGCGGAGGCGCAGGTCGAAGCCGATGCGCAGCGCGCCAGCCAGGAGGAAGAGGAGTACGGGTGACGGCAGTGAACGACGAGAGCCCCGAGGCGCCCGCGGCAGAGGCCGAGGCGGTGGAGACGGCGGGTGTGCCGGACCTGACCTCCGACAGCGCGCTGGATGCCGCGTTGGAGGCGCTGCTGCTCGTGGTGGACGTGCCGGCGGGCGAGGAGCTGCTGGCCGACACGCTGGAGCAGCCGGTGGCCCGGATCCGGGTTGCGCTGCGGCGGCTCTCCGACGGTTACGCCGATGCCGAGCGGGGCATTGACCTGCGGCGAGTCGGGGACGGTTGGCGGTTCTACACGCGGGATGCGTACGCGCCGTACGTGGAGCGGTACCTGCTGGACGGGCAGCGCTCGAAGCTGACGCGCGCCGCGCTGGAGACGCTCGCGGTGATCTCCTACCGGCAGCCCGTGACGCGTTCGCGGGTCGCGGCAGTACGGGGTGTGAACGTCGATGGCGTCATCCGTACCCTGGTGGGGCGCGGCCTTATCGAAGAGGCCGGAACCGACCCGGAGACGGGCGGCATCCTGTACTGCACGACCGAGCTGTTCCTGGAGCGGCTGGGGCTGTCGTCGCTGAAGGAGTTGCCGCCGCTCGCCCCCTTGTTGCCCGAAGTGGATTCGATTGATGACGTCTGAGCACCGTTCCCCGTCCAGCAAAGCCGATTCCGAAGGCGTGCGGCTGCAGAAAGTGTTGTCCCAGGCCGGGGTGGCGTCGCGGCGCGCGGCCGAGGAGATGATCGTCGAGGGTCGGATCGAGGTCGACGGCGAGCTCGTCACCGAGCTGGGACGGCGCGTCAACCCGGCGACCGCGGTGATCCACGTGGACGGCAACCGGGTGATGGTCAACGACGACCTGACGCACCTGCTGCTGAACAAGCCGACCGGCATCCTGTGCACCATGTCGGACGACAAGGGGCGCCCGTGCATCGGTGACTACCTGCGGGAACGCCAGGGCAAGCTGTTCCACGTGGGCCGGCTGGACCAGGACACCGAGGGCCTGCTGCTGATCACCAACGACGGGGAGCTGGCGAACCGGCTGATGCACCCGAAGTACAAGGTGCGCAAGACCTACCTGGCCGAGGTGCTCGGGTCGGTCCCGAAGGACCTGGGGCAGCGGCTGCGCGACGGCGTGGAGCTGGAGGACGGCCCGGTGAAGGTGGACCGGTTCAAGCTGGTCGACACGAACCAGAACCGGTCCCTGGTGGAGATCGTGCTGCACGAGGGCCGGAACCGGATCGTGCGGCGGCTGCTCAAGCACGTCGGCCTCCCGGTGCAGCGCCTGGTGCGGACGCGGATCGGCGACGTGCGGCTGACCAGCGAGCGCCCGGGCGCGATCCGGCCGCTGAACCGGCAGGAGATCGGCTCGCTGTACCGGGCCGTCGGCCTCTGACGTTCCTCGGATCCTGTCTCGCGTCGGCGGGACCGGATCCGGCGTGTCTACAGCGTTAATGACTTCAGTACTGAATGAAATTAAACGTCCGGACGAGAGCCTTCGGCCGACCCGCTCGGGACCGGCCGAAGGCTCTTCGTTCAGGCCTTCTTGACCTGGCGGGGGAGGAAGAGCCGGGCCACCGGCTCGACGACCCGGGCCGCCACCGGTCCGAGGATCGCCATCAGCAGCACGTAGGCCGTGGCCAGCGCCGCGAGCTCGCCCGGCACCGCGCCGGAGGCGACCGCCAGGCCGGCGATGACGATGGAGAACTCGCCGCGGGCGACCAGCGCGGCGCCGGCCCGCAAGCGGCCCATCTTGCCCACGCCCTGCATCCGGGCGGCGAACCAGCCGGTGATCACCTTCGTCGCCACGGTCGCCACCGCCAGCAGCAGCGCGATCGGCAGCACCGGCGGGATCTGGCTGGGGTCGGTGTTCAGGCCGAACACGACGAAGAACAGCGCGGCGAACAGGTCGCGGAGCGGCTCCAGCATCCGGGTCGCGTTCGCCGCCGTGGACCCGGAGATCGCGATGCCCAGCAGGAACGAGCCGACCGCCGCTGAGACCTGCAGCTCCGAGGCGATGCCCGCGACCAGCAGCGCCGAACCCAGCAGGCGCAGCAGGAAGACCTCCGGATCGGGGCTGTCGATCAGGGCCGAGACGTACTTGCCGAACTTCAGCGCGACGACCAGCACCAGGGTGATCACGACCAGCGAGACCCCGACCGCGGTGAGGCCGCCGAGGAAGCTGACGCCGGCCAGCACGGCGGTCAGGATCGGCAGGTAGACGGCCATCGCCAGGTCTTCGAAGACCAGGATCGACAGGATCACCGGCGTTTCCCGGTTGCCGAGCCGGCCCAGGTCGCCGAGCACCTTCGCGACGATGCCGGAGGAGGAGATGTAGGTGACACCGGCCATGGTGAGCGCCCCGAGCGGGCCCCAGCCCAGCAGCAGCGCCACCAGCGCGCCGGGCACCGCGTTCAGCACGATGTCGACGATGCCGGCCAGCCAGGAGCGGCGTAAGCCGGTGACGAGCTCACCCGCGGAGTACTCCAGGCCCAGCAGCAACAGCAGCAGGACCACGCCGATCTCGGATGCCAGGTGGGTGAACGGCTCGATGCCGTGAAGCGGGACGAGGCCGCCTGTGCCGAAGGCCAGCCCACCCAGCAGGTAGAGCGGGATCGGTGACACCCCGATTTTCCATGCGAGTCTCCCGAGGATGCCCAGACCGAAGAAAACCGCACCCAGCTCTATTAGGGAGATCGCCGTGTCGTGCACCGTGTTTCCTCTCGCGTGTTCCCTGCGTATGGAGTTGTTAGGGGTTCGGCACGCGTTGGACCGCCGTTGGTGACGCGTGTCCCGGTCCGGTGGCCGGGAAAGTGTGCGGAGCGGGCTGGATCAGCCCTTTTCCAGGATTTCGCTGGCTGCGCGCAGCCCCTTCGAGGTGCCCACGACGACCACCAGGTCGCCGGCGGCGAACACGAAGTCCGGTCGCGGCGAGGGATGCACGGTGCCGTCCCGGACGACGGCGACGATCGACACCGAGGTGCGGGTGCGCATCTCGGTGTCGCCGAGGGTCCGGCCGTCGTACGGGGAGCCCTGGGCGACGGACAGCTGCCAGGTGGTGATCCCGGCGACCTCGCTCTGCTGCTCGTTGAGCTGCGCGACCAGCTGCGGGGCGCCCAGCAGGTTGGCCAGCGTGCTGGTCTCGGTGGTGGTCAGCGCGACCGAGGCGGCCACCTTGTCCGGGTCCTCGTGGTCGGAGACGATCAGCTCGAACCGGCCGTCGCGGTAGGTGATCACGCCGATGCGGTGGCCGGAGCGGGTCGTGAAGTCCTGCTGCGTGCCGAGCCCCGGCAAGGGGGTCACTGTTACGTCCACGTCCAAGACTGTATTAGGAGATCTTTCGCATTTGTCCCGCGGTCCGGATGGATCTGGACGCGATTGGGATGCGCGGCGGCGGACCAGGCAGAATGGACGGTTGGTCCGGCCGGTGCCGGGCCGATCGGTTCCGGCTCGGGAAGGACATGCACGTGGCACACGCCAGGCTCCGCGGTGTGGTGGCGCTCGACGGCCCTTCGGGCACCGGCAAGTCGACGGTGTCCCGGAAGTTGGCGTCCGCGTTGGGGGCGACCTACCTCGACACCGGCGCGATGTACCGGGCCGCGACGCTGGCCGTGCTGCGCGCGGAGGTCGAGCCGTCGGATTCGGCCGAGGTGGCGCGGGTGGTGCGGGCGGCGGCGCTGATCGTGGGCACCGACCCGGAGCAGCCGTCGGTGTCGCTGGACGGCGCGGACGTGGGGCAGGAGATCCGCGGCCCGGAGGTGACCGGTGCGGTGTCGGCGGTGTCGGCGGTCGCCGAGGTTCGCGAGCAGCTGGTCGCCCAGCAGCGGCGGCTGATCGGCGAGGCGTTGGAGTCGCCGGGCGGCATGGTCGTGGAGGGCCGGGACATCGGCACCGTGGTGGTGCCGGATGCGGGTCTGAAGGTCTACCTGACGGCTTCCGCGCACGCCCGCGCGCAGCGCCGCACGGCGCAGGACGTGTCCGAGGGGCGTGCCGGCGACCTGGACCGCACGCACGCCGACGTGCAGCGCCGGGACGCGCTGGACTCCGGGCGGAAGGTCGCGCCGCTGCGGAAGGCCGACGACGCGGTGGAGCTGGACACCACGGATCTGGGCGTGGTGGAGGTGCTCGAGCAGCTGCACAAGCACGTGGAGAGCCGCGGCCTGCTGGCCGGGGCGGAGCGGACGACACCATGAGCGACGAGACCCTGCCCGAGGGCGCGACCGGCGGCTTGCACCGGTTCGGCCAGTGGATTTCGCGGCGGATCGTGCGGTTGCCGTACCGGGTGCGGATCCACGGTGCGGAGCGGATTCCGCGCACCGGGCCGGTCGTGCTGGTGGCCAACCACAGTTCGATGGCGGACGGGCCGCTGCTGTTCGGAATGATCCCGCGCAACGCGGTGTTCCTGATCAAGCAGGAGATGTTCCGCGGGCCGCTGGGCTGGTTCCTGCGCCGCATCGGGCAGATCGGGGTGCGCCGCGGCGAACCCGACCGCACGCCGCTGCTGGCGGCGGTGCGGGTGCTGCGGGCCGGCGGGCTGGTCGGGGTGTTCCCGGAGGGCACCCGCGGCGATGGCGACGTCGCGAACGCGCAGCACGGGGCGGCGTGGTTGGCGCGGGCGTCGGAGGCGCAGGTCCTGCCGGTGGCCTGCCGGGGCACGCGTCGTCCGGAGGGCGCGGGCCGTAGGCTGCTACCCAGGATCGACGTGTTGTTCGGGGAGCCGATCACGCTGCCGGCGGGCAAGGGCCGCACCGGGCTGGTCGTGGCGACCGAGGCGGTGCGCACCGAACTGGTCGAGCTGATCGCCGAGTTGGATCGGCTGGTCGCGGACCAGGACCAAGACTATTCGAGAGGGAAACGAGCGTGACCGACGAGTCGGTGGAAGGCCTGGACGGCACGTGGTCCGACGAGGCCGAGTGGGCTGAGTTCGACGAGGTCGAAGCGCCCGAGGGCGAGGCGCCGCCGAAGCCGCAGCCGGTGCTGGCCGTGGTCGGCCGCCCGAACGTGGGCAAGTCGACGCTGGTGAACCGGCTGCTGGGCCGCCGGGAAGCCGTCGTGCAGGACGTCCCGGGCGTGACCCGGGACCGGGTGGCCTACGACGCGCTGTGGAACGGGCGCCGCTTCACGCTGGTCGACACCGGTGGGTGGGAGCCGGACGCCAAGGGCCTGCAGGCGTCGGTGGCGGCGCAGGCGGAGCTGGCCATGCACACCGCGGACGCGGTGCTGCTGGTGGTGGATGCCCGGGTCGGCGCGACCGAGACGGAAGAGGCCGTGGCGCGGGTGCTGCGCCGGTCCAAGCGGCCGGTGCTGCTGGCCGCGAACAAGGTCGACGACCAGCGCGGCGTCTCCGACGTGCATTCGCTGTGGTCGCTGGGGCTGGGCGAGCCGAGGCCGGTCAGCGCGCTGCACGGGAGCGGTTCCGGTGACCTGCTGGACGCCGTGCTGGACGCGTTCCCGGAGACGCCGCGCGAGATCTACGGCGCGACGGGCGGGCCGCGGCGGGTCGCGTTGGTCGGCAAGCCGAACGTGGGCAAGTCGAGCCTGCTCAACAAGCTGACCGGGGAAGAGCGGTCGGTGGTGCACGACGTCGCGGGCACCACCGTGGACCCGGTGGACTCGCTGGTGGAGCTCGACGGCGAGGTGTGGCGGTTCGTCGACACCGCGGGGCTGCGCAAGCGCGTGAAGACCGCCAGCGGCACCGAGTACTACGCGTCGCTGCGCACCAAGGCGGCCATCGAGGCGGCCGAGGTGGCGATCATGCTCATCGATGCTTCGGAGCCGTTGAGCGAGCAGGACCTGCGGGTGCTCACCATGGTCGTGGAGGCCGGGCGGGCGCTGGTGATCGCCTACAACAAGTGGGACCTGGTCGACGAGGACCGCCGCCACCAGCTGGAGAAGGAGATCGACCGCGAGCTGGTGCGGGTGCGGTGGGCCGAGCGGGTCAACGTGTCGGCCAAGACCGGCCGGGCGGTGGCGAAGCTGGCGCCGACGCTGCGCACCGCGCTGGAGTCGTGGGACACCCGGATCTCGACCGGCCGGTTGAACGGCTGGCTTTCGGAGCTGGTCGCGGCCAACCCGCCGCCGGTGCGCGGCGGCCGGCAGCCCAAGATCCTGTTCGCCACGCAGGCGCAGTCGCGGCCGCCGACGATCGTGCTGTTCACCACCGGGTTCCTGGAGGCCGGGTACCGGCGGTTCCTGGAGCGCAAGTTCCGCGAGACGTTCGGGTTCGTGGGCAGTCCGGTGCGGATCTCGGTGCGGGTGCGGGAGCGCAAGGCCAAGGGCGGTCGTCGCTGATCATCGTGCGCTCGGGTGGCGTGCGCGCTGCGTTCACGCTGTCCCGATAATCTGCTGGCGGCGCTCGGAGCAGGGGAGGTGACCGAGTGGTGCGGGCTGAGGACGGCGGGGGGCCGATCCGCGTCGTGCTGGCCGATGACGAGGCCATGCTGCGGCGTGGCCTGCGGGTGTTGTTGGAGGCCGACGGCACGATCCGGGTGGTCGCCGAGGCGGGCAACGGCGATGAGTTGCTGGCGGCGGTGCGCGCGCACCGGGTGGACGTCGCGCTGATCGACGTGCAGATGCCCGGCAAGGACGGGTTGACGGCGTTGCGGACGTTGACGGCGTTGGCGGACCCGCCGGCGGCGGCGGTGTTGACGACGTTCGACCTGGACGACTACGTGGCCGATGCCCTGCGGTTCGGGGCGCGCGGGTTCCTGCTCAAGGACGCCGAGCCGGCGATGCTGGCTCGGGCGGTGCACGACTTGGCGGCGGGCGGGGCGGTGCTGGATCCGCGGATCACGGCGCGGCTGCTGCCGAGGTTCCGCAGTGCGACCGACAACGCGCACGAGATGCAGCTGGTGCGGGGGTTGTCCGGGCGGGAGCGGCAGGTGCTCCAGCTGTTGGCCGATGGCCGGTCGAACGCCGACATCGGGGTTCGGCTCGGGCTGACCGAGGCGACGGTGAAGAGCTACGTGTCGACGGTGTTGAGCAAGCTCGGTGCGCAGAACCGGGTGCAGGCCGCGTTGATCGCGCAGCGCGTGGCGGGCGACTTCCGGTGAGTTCGGGGCGCTGGCTGCGGCTCGGTGCCGAGGCTTTGGCCGTCGGGATTCCGGCGGCTGCGGTGCTGGCCGCGCCGGATCCGTTCGGGTACGCGGTGGTGTCCGGGTTGGTGGCTGCCGCGTTGTTGCCGTTGCGGCTGTGGTCGCCGTGGGTCTCGGTGTTGTTGTGCATGCCCGCGTTGGCCGGTGGCCTGGGGTGGCCGGCGACGGTCGTGGCTCTGTACGCGTTGGGGCGTGCGCGGCCTCGGGTGTCGACGTTGGTCGCGGGGGTTCTGCTGGCCACGGTGGTCGCGGTGACCCCGGTGCTGATCACGCAGTCGCTCGGGGCGGGTTCGATCGTCCTGACCTTTGCTTTCGTGCTGGCGGCCGCTGGTGCGCCGACCGCGTTGGGGATGTTGGTGTCGCTGCGGCAGCAGCTGGCCGACAGCCTGCGGCGTCTGGAGGCGGCTACTGCGGCGGAGCTGCGGGCGAAGGACGAGACGGCGCGTGCGGAGGAGCGGGCCCGGATCGCGCGGGAGATCCACGACGCGGTCGGGCATCACGTCACCCTGATCGCGGTGGAGTCGGCCGCGTTGGCGGCGACCACTGGTGACCCCGCCGCGCAGGAGACCGCGGGCCGGTTGCGCGGGTTGGCGAAGCAGGCGCTGGACGAGATGCGCGCGACGCTGGGGCTGGGCACGGCGGGGCAGCAGGTCGGGTTGGACAAGATCCCGGACCTGGTGGTGCGGGCGCGCGCCGCCGGTGTGGACGTGGAGTTGTCTTCCCAGCTCAGCGAGCCGCACGGGGTGCCGGCGGCGGTGGAGCGGGCCGCGTACCGGGTGGTTCAGGAGGCGCTGACGAATGCCTCCAAGCACGCGCCGGGCGCCGGGATCAAGGTGAGCCTGCTGTGCCGCGGGGGTTCGTTGCACATCGCCGTCAGCAACGGTGCTCCTGATCGTGCGCTACCGGCCGTCGAGGCCGGTAGCAGCGGGTCCGGGCTGGCGGGTTTGTCGGAGCGGGTGCAGATGGCGGGTGGGCGGCTGGACGCCGGGCCGTCCGCGGACGGCGGCTTCGAGCTGGTGGCCGTGCTGCCGCAGCAGCGCTGATCCGTATTCTTGGCCGCACGCCCGGCTTTGATCCACCACCTGGAACGGAGTGTGCATGCGAGGCCTACGACTGCCCGGCGGGCAGGAGCTGCCGGTGCTGGGGCAGGGCACCTGGGGCATGGGCGAGCGGCGCGCGCAACGCGCGGCGGAGGTGGCTGCGCTGCGGCGCGGCCTGGACCTCGGCCTGGGGCTGATCGATACCGCCGAGATGTACGGCAGCGGCGGCGCAGAGGAGGTCGTCGGTGCCGCGATCGCGGGGCGCCGCGACGAGGTTTTCCTGGTCAGCAAGGTGTATCCGCACAACGCGGGGCGTCGCGACGCCGTCGCCGCGTGCGAGCGCAGCCTGCGGCGGCTGGGCACCGATCACCTGGATCTGTACCTGCTGCACTGGCGCGGCAGCACGCCGTTGGCGGAGACGCTGGACGCGTTCGAGCAGCTGCGCGCCGACGGCAAGGTCCGGCATTTCGGGGTGAGCAATTTCGGTCCCGGGGACATGTCGGAGCTGTTCGAGGGCGAACTCGGCCGGCGGTCCGCCACGAACCAGGTGCTCTACAACCTCACCCGGCGCGGCATCGAGCTCGACCTGCTGCCGTGGTGCCGGGAGCAGGGGTTGCCGGTGATGGCGTACTCGCCGATCGAGCAGGGGCGGCTGCTGGGCGAGCCGGCGTTGCGGCGGGTCGCCGAGCGGCATTCGGTGACTCCGGCGCAGATCGCGATCGCCTGGGTGCTGGCGCAGGACGGCGTGTGCGCGATCCCGAAGGCGGCCACCGTGGCGCACGTGGAGCAGAACCGGGCGGCGCTGGACATCGAGTTGTCGGCGGCCGATCTCGCCGAGCTCGACGCGGGCTTCCCAGCGCCACCGCATCCGGTTCCGCTGGAAATCCTCTAGCGCGCCAGCGATTTGCGCAGGAAGTCCACCTGGAGCAGCAGCAGGTTCTCGCTGGTGGTCTCCTCGGTGGGCATGTGGCTGACGCCCGCCAGCGGTAGCACGTTGTGCGGGCGGGCCGACGCGGTCAACGCGGCCGAGAGCCGGAGTGCGTGGGCCAGGATGACGTTGTCGTCCACGGTGCCGTGCACGATCAGCATCGGGCGTTCGAGGTTGCCCGCGTCGGCCAGCAGCGAGTTCTCCACGTACGCCTTGGGAACCTCGTTGGGGTCGCCCAGGTAGCGCTCGGTGTAGTGGGTGTCGTACAGCCGCCAGTCGACGACTCCGGCACCCACCACGGCGGCGTGGAAGACGTCCGGGCGGCGCAGCACGGCCAGCGCGGCGAGGTAGCCGCCGAAGGACCAGCCGCGGATGGCGACCCGGTCGAGGTCGAGCTCGGGGTGCTGCGCGGCGGCCGCGTGCAGAGCGTCGACCTGGTCCTGCAGGGTCGGGCCGGCGAGGTCGCCGGCGATCGCGCGGTCCCAGTCGGGGCCGCGGCCGGCCATGCCCCGGCCGTCGGTGACCAGCACCGCGAAGCCCTGGTCGGCGAACCACTGCGAGGTCAGGTAGCCCTGGCGGCGGGAGAGCACGCGCTGCGCGTGCGGGCCGCCGTAGGGATCGAGCAGCACCGGCAGGGGGCCGTCGGCCGGGTCGTAGCCGGTGGGCAGCAGCAGGGCGCTGCACAGCTCGCGATCGCCGAGGCGGAGGAGCGTGACGTTGAGGTCGACGGCGGGGTCTTCGGCCAGGTTCTCGATCTCGGCGATCTCGCGCCCGTCGAGGTGCACCCGCACCCGGGTGCGCGGTTCGTCCATTGTGGACGTTGCGACGACGAGCACGTCGCCGCAACGAGTTCCGGTGTGGACGCCGGGCTGCTCGGTGATCCGCTCGGCGCCGTCGGCGGTGACGCGGTAGAGGTGCACCTGGGTCGGGTCCTGCTCCGAGGCGGAGATCAGGACGTCGTCGTCGCCGACGTCGAGGATGCCCCGCACCTGCAGGGGCGCGGCGGTCCACGGCTGGTCGCCGACCACCAGGCGGTACGCGCCGTCGCCCGGGCTGATGCGCACCAGCCGGCCGTCCGGGGTCCAGGCGGGCCAGCCGGGCTTGATGTCCACCCAGTGCGGGTCGGTGTCGCGGTGCACCTCGGTGGTGCACCCGGTGGCCGGGTCGACGGCCAGCACGAGCTGGGTGCGCTGGTCGCGGGTCTGCACCGAGATCAGCGGGGCGCCGTGCCCGGACCAGTGCGCGGTGACGAGGTACGGGAAGGCCTGGCGGTCCCATTCGACGTCCACCCGGTTGCCGTCGAGGTCGAGGACGGCCAGCGACACGTCGGCGTTGGCGGTGCCGGCCGCCGGGTAGCGCATGGCGGTCGGCTCGCTCAGCGGGGCGGACGGGTCGCCGAGGTACAGGTGCTGGACCGGGGATTCGTCGACGCGGGCCGCCAGCAGCCGGGAACCGTCGGGCGACCACCAGTAGCCGCGGTGGCGGTCCATCTCCTCGGCGGCGATGAACTCCGCGGCGCCCCAGGTGATGTCAGCGCCGTCGGGTTCGGCGAGCGCGCGGTCACCGGAACCGTCCACATCGATCATCCGCAGCTGACCGCCGGAGAGGTAGGCGATCCGGCGCCCGTCGCGGTCGGGCCGGGGGTCGGCGACCGGCTGGCGGGCGGGCAGCTCGCGGGCGTCGCCGGTCGCGACGTCGACGACGAACAGCCGGCCGGAGATGGTGAAGGCGGCCAGGTTCCCGTCGCCGTCGGTGGCGTAGCCGGTGATGCCCAGGGCGCGTTCGCGCGCTCGTTCGCGGCGGGCCTGCTCTTCGGGCGAGACCTCGTCGGCCACCCGCAGCGCGGCCGGGTCGGCGAGCATCCGCTCCCGGCCGGTTCTGGTGTCCAGCGCCCAGAGGGCGTTGCTGCGTTCGGTGCCGCCTGCGGATCGCAGGAACAGCACGGTGGCACCGGCGGTGAAGTTCCGCGGCGCGCCGAGGGTGAAGCCCTGGGTGCGGGCGCTGCGGCGGGGAAACGAGGCCATGCGGCCAGCCTGCCATTTCCGGCGCGTGATTGCGCGATCGGGTGGCCATGTGGCGAAAAGCCGCCCCGGGCGGATTATTCGCCGGTGTGTCGGTAGGGGGCGCGGCGCGCCCCGGACCCTACGGTCGGCGCCGATTCGTTTGGCCCACAGCGGCTTCCCGGTTCCTGCGGGAGTCGATCGACCTGGGATGAGACCTGCCATGTACCTCTCGATGGTGGTGCCGTGCTTCAACGAGGAGCACGGCCTGCAACGGTTGCACGACGCGCTGGTCGCGGCGCTGTCCGGGCGCGTCCGGGATTACGAGGTGATCCTGGTCGACGACGGCAGCACCGACCAGACGCTGCGCGAAGCGCGCCGGCTGGCGGCGCTGAACCCGCGCTTCCGCTACGTGTCGCTGAGCCGCAACTTCGGGAAGGAAGCGGCGATGCTGTGCGGTTTGCGGCATGCGCGGGGCGGCCGGGTGGCGCTGCTGGACGCCGATCTGCAGCATCCGCCGCGGCTGCTGCGGCGGATGCTGGCGCTGCTGGATTCCGGCTACGACCAGGTCGTCGCCCGCCGCGGCCGCGACGGTGAGAACCGCGTCCGGTCGGCACTGTCCAAGATGTACTACTGGGCGTGCCGGCGGCTCGTGGACGTGCGATTGCAGGACGGTGTCGGGGATTTCCGGGTGCTGTCGCGGCGGGCCGTGGACGCGGTGCTGTCGTTGCCGGAGTACCACCGGTTCTCCAAGGGGTTGTTCGCCTGGATCGGTTTCGACACGGCGTACGTGTCGTTCCGGAACGTGCCGCGGGGCGGCGGCGGTTCGAGGTGGACCTTCGGCGCGCTGGTGAACTACGGCATCGACGGGCTGACCTCGTTCAACAGCAGGCCGCTCCGGCTGTCGATCTACCTGGGCGTGCTGGTGGCGCTGCTGGCCGGCGGCTACGTGCTCTTCGTCGTGGCGAACACCATTGTGGACGGTGTGCACGTGCCCGGTTACGCGACGTTGCTCGCCGGTGTGCTCGGGCTGGGCGGGTTGCAGCTGCTGTTCCTCGGGGTGCTCGGGGAGTACCTGGGCAAGAGCTACTTCGAGGCCAAGCGGCGGCCGCACTACCTCGTCAAGGAGTCGAGCCCGGAGTTCCACCCGCGGGCGCGTGCGCACCGGTTGCGCCCGGCCGCCGATCTGGCGTTGCAGGGGGAGTGATGTGGCGCGAGGCAAGCAGATCGGAGTTCGCGCGGTTCGCGCTCGTCGGCGGCGTGAACACGGCCGTGCATTGCACCGCCTACCTGGCGTTGTTGCTGCTGGTTCCGTACCTGGTGGCGCATCTGGTCGCGACGGCGGTGGCGACGCTGTGCTCGTACCTGCTCAACTGCCGGTTCACCTTCGGGGTGGTGCCGAACCGGCGGAGCCTGCTGCTGTTCCCGCTGTCCAACCTGGCCGTGATCGGGTTGAGCACCGCCGTTGTCGTGGTTTCGGTGGGGGTGTTCGGCGTCGATTCGAGGTTCGCTCCGGTCGCGGCGGGTCTGGTCGTGGTGCCCGTGACGTTCCTGCTGAGCAGGGCGGCGCTCACCAGCGGACCGCGTCGCCGCGAACGGCGTGTCGACTGGCGGGGTGCGGTCGGTGTCGGGGCGGCCGTCGCGGTGCTGGGCCAGGTCCCGGTGCTGGTGAACCCGTCGTTCTACTTCTGGGACGACAGCGCGGCGCAGTTCCTCCCGATGTGGCACCGGCTGGGCGAGCGGCTGCTGGCCGGGGACTGGCCGCTGGGGCTGGACGTCGACTCGTGGATGGGCGGGAACCTGGCCGCTGAGGCGCTGTTCGGGATCTGGAATCCGGTGCACCTGCTGGATTTCCTGCTGGTGGTGTGGATCGGCGATCTCGCGGTCGGTGCGGCGGTGGTGAAGACGCAGTTCCTCGTCACGCTCGGCGTCGGGACGTTCCTGCTCTGCCGCGGTTACGGGGCGACGCGCGGGATCGCGTCGGTGCTCGCGGTGGCGCTGCCGGTGTCCGGGTTCGTGCTGTACTTCCAGGCCGCGACCTGGGCGGGCGGGCTCATGGGCTTCGCGTGGCTGCCGTGGGCGTGGTGGGCGTTGCGGCGGCGGAGGCCTGCTTTCGGGGCGTGGCTGCTGTGCTACCTGTGCGTGTCCGCCGGTGATCCCTACGGTGTGCTGGCGTTGGGCGTGATCTTCGCCGGGCTGCTGGCCGAAACCGGCCGGGACCGGCCGCGCGTCCGGCGATTGGTGCTGGTGGGAGTGGCCGTCGCGGCGAGCCTGCCGCTGGTGTTCTTGCCGGTGCTGGCGGCATCGGCGGTGGGGTGGCGGTCCGGGCACGAGCTGTTCAACATCGGCCGACTGGTGCCGGGCATCGGTGATCTGCTGACCGCGAGCATGCCCTCGTTCGTGCCGCAGATCCTGTCCTTCGGCACCTTCCGGATGTCGGTGCCCGCCACCTACTTCGCGTGGTTCGCCGTCCCGCTGCTGGCCTGGCTGGACTGGCGGTCCGCCGGAGCGCTGTGGCGCCGCTGCCGGTGCGCGGTGGTGGTGGCGGGCTGCTACTTCCTGCTGTGCCTGGGGCCGTCCAACGTGTGGCTGTTCCGGTGGCCGCTGCGGCACGTTGCGGTGCTGCACCTGGCGTTGGCGGTGCTGCTCGCCGTGGCGCTGTCGCGGGGTTTGCGCACCGACCACTTCAAGGTGCGGCTGGCGTGTTCCGCGGGATCTGTTCTGCTGGGCGGCTATCTCGCGTTCGCGGCGTGGCCCTCGCTGGCACCGAAGCACCTCGTGTCGCTGGGCGTGATCGTCGTGCTGCTCGCCGTCGTGGTGCACCGCAAGCGGTTGGTCGCCGCGGTACTGCACCTCGGCACGGTCTGCGCGCTTGCGCTGCAGATGGCCTGGTTCCCGGCGAACCGGGATGTCGCCGTCTACAACTTCCCGACCTCCGTCGCCGAACTCCGGTCCCGCTACGCGGAATTCCGCAGCGGCACGCTGGTGCAGATCGCCGACCGCGACCTGATCCCGCCCGACGACGTCGCCTCCCGGAGCGCGTGGCGGCACCTGCTGTTCGGCAACATGCACGCGGCCGCCGGGGTCGCGAGCCTGGTGTCCTACACCGGAATCGGCCACGACGCCCTGCACCGCCGGCTCTGCCTGAGCTACTACGGGGCCACCTGCCCGCAGGCCTACGACCGGTTGTGGGATGGGCTGGCCGACCGGCTCAAGGCGACGCACGTCGTGGTGCAGCGCCGCCTCCGCGAGGTGACCGAAGCACCGGCGGGCTGGCGGATCGCCCGGCGGAACAGCGATGTCGTTGTGCTGGAACGGGAATCGGCCCTGCCCTGGCCGCGCGGGCGGTTGAGCGCCAGCCGCGGCGTGGAGGTCCTCGACGACCTGCAGCACGGGCAGCGCAGCGAGACCGTGCGGTTCGGCCGCACCGGTGATCGGGCGGAGCTGGTCTTCGCGCGCCTGGCCTGGCCCGGATATCAGGCCACAGTGGACGGACGCCGCGTGCCGGTTGAGGGCACCGAAGCGGGGCTGCTCGTGGTGCGCCTGCCACCCGGTCTGCCCGGCGGCACGCTCGCGCTGTCCTGGAGCTCACCCGGATTCGCCCTGCACCTCCTGCTGGCGTGCGCGGGAGCGCTGCTCGCGATGGTGCTGACCGTCGTCCCGCTGAGCGCGAGGAGGCAGCCGCGATGAGAGGACTTGCCGCCGCGATCGCGGTGCTGCTGATAGCGCTGCTCGTCGATCCCGCCGCTGCCGCGCAGGCGCGTTCCCACCTGCAGGTGGTGGCGCACCCCGACGACGACATCCTGTTCATGAACCCGGACCTGGCCATCTCGATCCGCTCCGGCGCGACCGTGACGACGGTGTTCCTGACGGCGGGGGAGAGCGATGTGCGGCCCGCCGCGCGGTATGCCGCGCAGCGGCAGGCCGGGGCGCGGGCGGCGTTCGCGGCGATGGCCGGAGCTCCCGACGCCTGGGACCATGCCGGGCTGACGCTGCCCGGCGGCCGTCAGGCCGAGGTGCAGACCTTGCGCGATCGGCCGCGGGTGCGGCTGGTGTTCTTGAACCTGCCCGACGACAACGATCCGCACGCCACGGGAGGAAAGCACGCGCTGACCCGGCTCTGGCACGACTCGACGGCCAGGGTCGAGACGCTGCGACCGGAAGGTTCGGTGCTGGCGGGAACCAGCTTCTACGACCGCGCCTCGGTGCTCGATGCGCTGGCTCGGCTCCATCGGCGGTTCGCTCCCGGCATCGTGCGGACCCACGATCCCGAGCCGGACGCCCGGTACCAGCCGCAGTGGGGAAGCCACCACGATCATCCGGACCACGTGATGACCGCGCGATTCGCCGAGCTCGCGATGCGATCCGCCGGATCGGCGCACCTGGTCCACTACCGCGACTACAACATCGCGGATGCGCCGCCGAACCTGCCCGGGGAGATCGTCGACGACAAGCGTGCGATCTTCGCGCGCTACGCGGAGCACGACGCCGAGGTGAGCATGGCGGAGCCCTATGCGACGTGGCTGCGAAGCATGCGTCCCCGCTGGCCGTGGAGCGCGAACTGGGCCACGACCGGCCGGGATGGCGGGCTCTCGTACGCCTACGTGCGAGGTGGGATTCTCCTCGAAGGCAACGAATCAGGTGAGTCTGTTGTGGACACGTCGGGTTTCGTGCCGCGAGAGGGGTCGGTGGGGTTCGCGGATCCGGATACGTTCGTGATCCAGGACCGCACCGGCAAGATCCTGCTTCGCAACGGGCCGAACCGCTGGAAGGACCTCGGCGCCCCGTCGGCCGGGCCACCGGCGGCCGTCACAACCCCGGAGGGCAGGACCCTGGTCGCGGTCCGCAACGCGCGCGGCGGCGTGAGCACGCGGTTCGCCGATCAGGCGGCCTGGACGGACCTCGGCGGCACCGGAGTCGTCGACACCGTTTCGGTGCTGCTGACCGGAACCGAGGAGGTGCACGTCTTCGCCACCGCGCGAGCCGGGCTGCTGCACTGGCGGCTCGACGGCTCCGGCGGCCGGCTCGTCGCGCCGCCGGAAGCGCACCGACCGGCCGGGTCCGTTGCCGTTGCGCGCGGCCGCCAGTCGTTCGCGGCGTTCCGCGAGGCCGCGACCGGGCGGCTGGTCGTGCTCGGCGAACACACGGGATGGTCGCCGGTAGCGTCGATCGACGCCGCCGCCACGTCCGATCCCGCGCTCGCCGTGCTGGACGGCGACATCCCGATCGTCGCGGCCCGCGACGCCGAAGGCCGGATCGCGGTGCTCGGCACCACCACGACCGTCCTCCCCGGCCGGATCGCCGGGCCGCTCGCGTTCACCCCGGGCGGTCGCCACCTGGTCGCGCTCAGCGACGACGGCCGAATGCACGTGAGCCCGCGTCCTCGGGACGCGGGCTCACGACGACGACGGCGGACCTTACGCGGAGGACCGGGCCGTCGCGACGTGCTGCGCAGCTCGCTGCGCCAGCTTCTGCTCGCCGGGGTCGCAGCCGTCCTTGACCTTCAGGCTCAGGAACGCCACCAGGATGTAGAGCACGCTGAACGCGATGGCCACCCCGCCGCCGCCGACCAGCGGGAACAGGATCGTGACCACGACCGGGCCGACGAACGCCGCGCCGCCGGCACCGAAGTTCAGGATCGCCAGGGCCGAACCCTTGTCCTTGGGCGAGACCATCGACGGCATCAGCGCCGACAGCGGGACGAACCCGGCCAGCAGGATGCCGTAGACGACGCCGAAGGTGGCGGTCACCGCGAAGCTCTGGGTGGACACGGCGGTGAAGTACCACAGCGGGGTCGCGATGGCGCAGCCCACGCAGCCGAACCAGGTGATCGTGCGGCGCCAGCCGAAGCGGTCGCCGAACACGCCGAAGAACAGGTTCGCGGCGATGTTCGCGCCGTAGCTGATCGACGCGAGCGTGGCCAGCTGCGGCGCGGTGAGGAAGCCACCGCCCGGCGTGGCCGGGCCGAGCACGAACGGGAACATCGCGAAGAAGCCGTACTGCGGCGCGGTGTTGACGATGCGGATCAGGCCACCGGCCAGGGTGCGGCGGTCGCGCCAGAGGATGTCCACGCCCTCGCCCAGCCGCTTGAGGCTGCGCGGGTTGGCGACCGTCTCGTCGGCGATCGGCTTGAGGCCGTGCTCCTCGCGGACCGCGAAGCTACCGATGAGCACACCGATCAGGACCACCACCAGCGACAGCACCAGAGTGCCGTGCTGGCTCAGGCCGAACACGCCGATGGAGACCGCGGCCACCGCCGCGCCCAGGGTCGGCAGACCACCGGTGAAGGCGAACCAGAACCACCCGGCGACCGAACCGCGCATCTTGGTGGGGCTGGCGATCTGCGCCCACACCAGGAACGCGAACGCGAACAGCGGGTAGGCGAAGCCGCGGATGCCGTAGGTGGCGACGATGAACGTCGGGTTCTGCGAGGGCAGCGCCACGAACAGGAACAGGGCCTCGAACACGACCCACCAGGCGCCACCGAGCCACATGACCCGGCGCGGGCCCCAGATGGAGGAGAGCGTCCCGGAGAACCACGCGGCGATCATGGCCGCGACGCCGTAGAGCGTGACCGTGGCGAACGCCGCGGTAGCGCCGGGCAGTCCGCCGCCCTCGGGTTGCTGCAGGTAGTCCGACAGGAAGGTGGTCTCCACGCCGTCGCCGATCATGAAGATCAGCACGGCGATGAAGCCCCAGAAGAGCTGTTTGGGGATACCGATGCGGTCGAGTCTGCTGGCCGGCCGCAACGACTCGGCATCCGCAGAGGTCTGTTGGGACATCACTGTCTCCAAGGAATCGGAACTTCCCGGTGGTGCGCGGCTAGGACGCGCCCCCGGTCGACGGGTGCTGGCTATCATGCACCTTGTTCAGTTTAACGCGCAAGACGTTAATTCATTTGCAATCTAGTGTGAAGATCAACAGCGTCGCTGGTCCGCTCACTCCACCGGCGACAGCCGGACGTCGGTCTCCTCGCGCATCTCCTCGACCAGCGCCGAGTCCAGTTCGCCCGCCAGCAGCACGTGGTCGAAGGCGCGCACCGGCGCGAACTGGTGCAGCGCCGAGCGGGCCACCTTGCTGGCGTCCATCATCAGCACCTTGGTCGTCGCGCTGGCCAGCATCGCCCGCTTGACCAGCACGATCTCCTGCTCCTGGTGGTAGGTCAGCCGCGCGTTCATCGCCGAGGTGGACAGGAACACGATGTCCACCGAGAAGGTGCTGATCATCTCCTGGCAGGGCAGGCCGAGGTAGGAGTCGTGGGTGCGGGAGTACTCGCCGCCCAGGCCGATCAGCCGGATGTCCGGCACGTCGCGCAGCGCCTCCTGGACCTGGCGGTAGTTGCTGACCACGGTCAGCGGGCCGACCTCGGGCAGCAGCCTGGCCAGCGCGAGCGCGGTGGTCGAGTCGTCCAGCATCACCGACATGCCGGGCGTGATGAACTGCAGCGCGTCCTTGGCCAGCGCTTCCTTCTCGACGGTGTGGGTGTGCAGCCGGAAGTCCGAGCTGCTCTCGAACACCGTGGACGGCTGGGCGGAGACGCCGCCGTGGTACTTGCGCAGCAGGCCCCGGGTGACCAGGTCGTCGAGGTCGCGGTGCACCGTCATCAGGCTGACGCCGGTCAGCTCGGACAGTTCCGCGGCGCTGGCGAACCCCTGCCCGACCACGTGGTCGATGATCTTCTGCTGCCGCAGGAGCCGGGCGGACTGCTTCTTCGGTGCGGACGACATGCGGCCATCTTGCCCCGTGGTGCGGAGCACGTGCCGCCGGACGTCACGGACTCGCGGAAGTATCACTCTGAGGGTGACACTTAACGTCAATCATGTTAATTTGACCGTGTCAGTGTTTGGCGGGAGGTAAAGATGACCCAGCCCGAAGGGCCGAACGGCACCCACCGCGCGGTCGTGTTCGACATGGACGGCGTCCTGGTCGAGAGCGAGCACCTGTGGGAGCGGATGTGGGCGAAGTTCGCCGCCGCTCGCGGCAAGACCTGGACGGTGGAGCAGACCCGGCAGGTGCAGGGCATGAGCGCCCCCGAGTGGTCGGCCTTCCTGGCCGACTTCAGCGCGGCCCCCGAGTCCGCGGTGGAGACCGAGCGCATCGTCGTCGACGACATGATCGCCGCGCTCGACGGCGGTGAGATCGAGCTGCTGCCCGGCGCCGAGAAGATGGTCACCGAGGTCGCCGCGCGCGCCCCGATCGCGCTCGCCTCGTCCGCGCCGCGCCGGCTCATCGACGCGGTCCTGGACCGCCACGGCCTGATCAAGCACTTCACGGCGACGGTCTCCAGCGCCGAGGTGCCCAAGGGCAAGCCCAGCCCCGACGTGTACCTCTCCGCCGCGGAGAAGCTCGGCCAGGACTCGCGGCACTGCCTGGCGGTCGAGGACTCCAGCAACGGGTTGCGCGCCGCGGCCGCAGCGGGGATGACTGTGGTGGCCATTCCCAACTCCGACTACCCGCCGGCCGAAGACGCCCTGGCCGGGGCCAGCTACATCGCCACCGACCTGGACGACGTCCGGGCGCGCCTGGTGAGCGGACTGCCCGAACCGGTCGGCAGCTGACGACCGCGGCAGCCGAGCTCACCGAAAGCAAGAGACAAAGGAGTCCTCATGACCAGCGTTCTGGCCGCAGGTGACCACTTCGTCGCTCCCGAGGTGTTCGTCGACGCCCTGCGCAACAGCGCCGGCGCGCACGACCTGCAGTTCAGCACCCTGAAGCTGCCGTGGCCCATCGAGCCGTTCGGCCCGGTCGGCAACGTCCACGAGGCCAGCGGCACCGAGCAGCAGCTGCTCGACGCGCTCGGCGGCGTGGAGATCGTCGCCACCCAGATGGCGCCGTTCACCGCGGACGTGCTGGCCAACAGCCCGCAGCTGAAGTTCGTCGGCGTCTGCCGCGGCGGCCCGGTGAACGTGGACCTGCAGGCCGCCACCGACAACGGCGTGATCGTCAGCTACGCGCCCGGCCGCAACGCCGCCGCGGCCGCCGAGTTCGCGGTCGGCCTGACCCTCGCCGCGCTGCGCCGCATCCCCGGCTCCGACGCCGAGCTCAAGGCGGGCAAGTGGCGCGGCGACTACTACGCCTACGAGAACGCCGGCATCGAGTTGGAAGGCTCCACCGTCGGCCTGGTCGGTTACGGCGCGATCGGCAAGATCGTGGCCCGGGTGCTGAAGGCCTTCGGCGCGCACGTGCTGGTGTCCGACCCGTTCGTCAAGGCCGAGGACGCCGCCAACGACGGCGTCGAGCTCGTCGAGCTGGAGGCGCTGCTGCGGCGCAGCTCCGTGGTCAGCCTGCACGCGCGGCTCACCCCGGAGACCAAGAACCTGCTCAACGCCGACAACCTCAAGCTGCTGCCGGAAGGCGCGGTGCTGATCAACTCCGCGCGCGGCGGGCTGCTCGACTACGCGCCGCTGCCGGAGCTGCTGAAGTCCGGCCGCCTCGGCGCCCTGGCGGTGGACGTCTACGACATCGAACCGCCGCCGCGCGACTGGCCGCTGTTCGACGCGCCGAACGTCATCACCACGCCGCACCTGGCCGGGGCGACCCGCCAGACCGCGCACCGCGCCGCCGAGATCGTCGCCGGCGAGGTCGCCCGCTTCCTGGGCGGAGAGCGGCCGCGCTTCGTCGCCAACCCGGACGTGCTGGCCAAGTTCGAAGGCCTGCGGCCATGATCATCGGGGTGGACGTCGGCACGTCGGTGACCAAGGCGTCGCTGATCAACCGCGACGGCACGGCGCTGGTCACGCACAGCAAGCGCAGCACGCTGCACCGGCAGTCCGGTGGCCGGGTCGAGCAGGACCTCGAAGAGGTCATCGGCTCGGTCGTCCAGGTGGTGCGCGAGGTCGCCGCGGCGGCCGAGCAGGTCGGCGAGCCGATCGAGGCGCTGGCCATCACCGGCCAGGGCGACGGGCTGTGGCTGCGCGACCACCAGGGGCAGCAGGTCGGCCCGGCCATCTCGTGGCTGGACGCCCGCGCCGCGGACGTGCTGGACCGCTGGGAATCCTCCGGCGTGCAGCGGAAGGTGTACGGGCTGACCGGGTCGGGGATGTTCCCCGGCTCGGCCGGTCCGCTGCTGGCGCACCTGGCCGAACACGCCCCGGAGCGGCTGGAGCGCGCCGCGGTCGCCGGCTACTGCGTGGACGCGATCGTGCAGCGCTTCACCGGCGAGATCACGGTGGACGCCTCCGACGCGTCGCTGCCGTTCCTGGAGGTGCCGAACCGCAGCTACTCGCAGGAAGCGCTGCAGGCCTGCGGCATTGAGGAGTACCGGCGGCTGCTGGCCGAACCGGCCCCGCCGAACAAGCTGTTCGCGCTGGACGGCAAGAGCGCCAAGGACCTGGGGCTGCCCGCCGGGCTGCCGGTGTCGGCGGGCCCGTTCGACCTGCCCGCCTGCGCGTTCGGCTCCGGCGTCAGCAATGTCGGCGACGGCAGTCTGGTGATCGGCACGACGCTGGGCTGCCAGGTGCTGCGCGACGAGGTCGTCATCGACCCGGACGGCGAGGTCGCGGGCATGTGGCTGGCGACGCCGCTGCCGGACCGGTACCTGCGGGTGATGCCCGCGATGGTCGGCACCGCCAACCTGGACTGGGTGCTGGGCATGGTCGGCGCCGGCGTGGACCAGCTGGAAACGTTGCTGGGCAACAGCAAACCCGGTGCCGGCGGCGTGTCGGCGCTGTCGTTCCTGTCCAGCTCCGGCGAACGCGCCCCGTTCGTCGAGCCGTACGCCCGCGGCCAGTTCACCGGGCTGTCGCTGGAAACCACGCAGTCCGACCTGGTGCGCGCGATGTGCGAGGCGGTGGCCTACGCGGCGCGGCACAACCTGGAGACCGCGGGCCTGACCGGCGAGGTCTCGGCGTGCGGTGGCGGCGCGCGATCGGCGGCGTGGAGCCAGATCTTCGCCGACGTGCTGGGCCGGCCGCTGCACGTGCCCTACGAGGAAGGTGTCGGCGCGCGCGGCGCGGCGATGACCGCGTGGGACTCGCTAGGTGAGCCGGTGGACCGGGCTAAGTGGGCCGCGGCGCGGCGCACCGTGGTGCCGCACCCGAACGCCGTGGAGTTCTACGAGCGCGGCTACCGCGAGTACCTGGAATCGATCGACCGCGCCCGCCCGTTGTGGGGCGCGACCTCCTGACCTGCAAGACATGGCGCTGAGGAGCAGCAGATGACGCGCTTGTACGACGATCCCGCGTCGTTCACCGAGGACATGGTGACCGGTTTCGTGGCGGCGCACCCCGATTACGTCCGGCAGGTGCCGGGTGGCGTGGTGCGGGCGAAACGCGCGCGGCAGGGCAAGGTCGCCGTGGTCACCGGCGGCGGCTCCGGGCACTACCCGGCGTTCTGCGGGGTGGTCGGCCCGGGCTTCGCCGACGGCTCGGTCATCGGCAACATCTTCACCTCGCCGTCGGCCGACGACGCCTACTCGGTGGGCCGTGCGGTCGACCGCGGTGCCGGGGTGGTGTTCTCGTTCGGCAACTACGCCGGCGACAACATGAACTTCGGGCTGGCGGTGGAACGCCTGGAACGCGACGGGATCCGCGCGCACAACGTGGTGGTGACCGACGACGTGGCCAGCGCCCCGGCGTCGGAGCAGACCAAGCGCCGCGGCGTGGTCGGCGACTTCGTGGTGTTCAAGGTCGCCTCGGCGGCGGCCGAGGAGGGCTACTCCTTCGACGAGGTGGTGCGGGTCGCCGAGCATGCGAACGCGCGCACCCGCAGCCTCGGCGTGGCCTTCGACGGCTGCACGCTGCCGGGCCAGGACCAGCCGCTGTTCGAGGTGCCCGAGGGCCGGATGGGGCTCGGGCTCGGCATCCACGGCGAGCCCGGCGTTTCCGAGCGCGACCTGCCTTCGGCGTCGGAGCTGGCGAAGATCCTCGTCGACGGCCTGCTCGCGGAGGCCCCGGAGACCGGTGCGGCGAAGCCGAGGGTGACGGCGATCCTCAACGGGCTCGGCGCCACCAAGTACGAGGAACTGTTCGTGGTCTGGGGCACCGTGTCCCGGCTGCTGGCAGAGGCGGGCGTGGAGGTCGTCGCGCCCGAGGTGGGCGAGCTGGTGACCAGCCTGGACATGGCCGGTTGCTCGCTGACCCTGACCTGGCTGGACCCGGAGCTGGAGCGGCTGTGGCAGGCGCCGGCCGACACCCCCGCCTACCGCAAGGGGAACGTCGCGTTCGCCGAAGCAGAAGAGTCCGATGTGGACGAAGAGCTGCCGGCGGCACCGGAGAAGGTGACGGTGGTGGCTCCGCCGGAGGGCCAGGCGACGGCGGCGGTCGTGGCGAAGGCCCTGCACGAGGTGGCGGACCTGCTGCACGACAAGGAAGAAGAGCTCGGCCGCCTCGACGCGATCGCGGGCGACGGCGACCACGGCCGCGGCATGACGCGCGGCAGCGCGGCAGCAGTGGCGGCCGCGGACGAGGCCGTGGCGAAGGGCGTCGGCCCGGCCGCGGCGCTGGTTGCGGCGGGCGACGCGTGGGCGGCGAAGGCCGGCGGCACGTCGGGCGTGCTGTGGGGCGCGGCACTGCGGTCGTTCGGCGACCTGCTGCCGGATCACCGCGCGGCCATGGCCAACGACCTGACCGCGGGCGCCTCGGCGGCTCTCGCGGCGGTGCAGCGCCTGGGCCGGGCGGAGCTCGGCGACAAGACGCTGGTGGACGCGCTGGTGCCGTTCGTGGAGGAGCTGCGCGCAGCCGTCGAGGCGGGTGCGACCGGCACCGAGGCGTGGCAGCAGGCCGCGAAGGCGGCGACGAAGGCAGCCGAGAGCACCGCGGAGCTTCGGCCCCGCACCGGGCGCGCGAGGCCGCTGGCCGAGCGCAGCGTCGGAACCCCGGACCCGGGCGCGACGTCGCTGGCGCTCGCGCTCACCCGGATCGGGACGGTACTCGCCGGCGGTGCTGGGCTCGCCGGGAACGGGAAGGATGGCGAGAAGTGACTGAGCAGGCGCCGCTGCGCATCGTGGTCGGCTCCGACGACGCGGGGCTGCAGTACAAGGAAGCGCTGAAGAAGGACCTGGAGAGCGATCCCCGGGTGGCCGGCGTGGTGGACGTGGGCGTCGGCTCGGACGAGCACACCGCCTACCCGCACGTGGCGGTCAACGCGGCACGGCTGGTCGCCGAGGGCGAAGCGGACCGGGCGCTGCTGGTGTGCGGCACCGGGCTCGGCGTGGCGATCAGCGCGAACAAGGTGCCGGGCATCCGGGCCGTCACCGCGCACGACAGCTACTCGGTGGAGCGGTCGGTGCTCAGCAACAATGCCCAGGTGCTGTGCTTCGGCCAGCGCGTGGTCGGCTTGGAGCTGGCCCGGAAGCTGGCGTCGGAGTGGCTGGAGCACCGGTTCGACGAGTCTTCGCCGTCGGCGGAGAAGGTCGCCGCGATCAAGGGCTACGAGTCGGCGTCGGAATCGTCCGGCGCCACCTGCTGAACGAGGGATGAAGTGAGCAGTTCGCGTTTGGCCGAGCAACGGCGCGAGGTCATCGAGATCGCCCGGCGGATGACGTCGGACCGGCTGGTGGTCGGCACGTCCGGGAACGTGTCGGTCCGCAGCGGCGATCTGGTGGCGGTGACACCGTCCGGCGTCGACTACGACAAGCTGACGGTGGCCGACATCCCGCTGGTGGACCTCACCGGCGAGGTGGTGGAGGGAGACCTCAAGCCGACGTCGGAACTGCCGATGCACCTCGCGGCATATCAGCGGCACGACGCCGGGGCAGTGGTGCACACGCATTCGCTGAACGCGACGGCGTTGTCGTTGCTGCGCAACGACGTTCCGGCGGTGCACTACCAGCTCGCGGACTTCGGCGGCACCGTGCAGGTGGCGGAGTACGCCACGTTCGGCAGCGACCAGCTGGCCGAGACGATGTCCAAGGCGCTGGAAGGACGCGCCGGGTGCATCCTCCGGAACCACGGAACGATCACCATCGGTGCGAGCCTGTCGCAGGCTTACAACAGGGCGCGGCAGCTGGAGTGGCTGTGCGAACTCTGGCTGACCGCGAGCCGAGCGGGCGAACCGAGCCTGCTCAGCGACGCGGAACTCGCGCGCTGCGCGGAACTGTTCGCGGGCTACGGCCAGAAGTAGCACGGAGTTCGATGTCGCGGGCCGCGCACCGGCGCGGCCCGCGACATCGTCATTTCCGGCCCCGACGGACCTGCTTCACCTCGCGGTCGACGGCCCAGGCGTCGCCGACCGGCCCGATGTGGCCGAGCTTGTCGGGGTTGATCACGCTGCGGATGGCCTGGATCTGCCCGTCGAGCACATCGAGGACCATGGCGTGCAGGATCTTGCCGTCCCGGTCGCGGAAGATGGCGCCGGGCTGGCCGTTGACCTCGCGCGGCTCGAACATCACGTCGATCTGGATCAGCCAGGGGAAGACGGTGCCCAGCACCCGGGCCACGTTCTCGGCACCGACAACGGCCCGGGCCAGCTGCGGGGCCTTCCCGCCGCCGTCCCCGACCAAATGCACGTCGGCGGCCAGCAGGCTCTGCAGCGAGCCCACATCGCCGTCCTTCAACGCGTCGAAGAACCGCGTCGCCAACTCCTGCCGCTCCTGCCGATCGGCCGCGAACCGTGGCCGCCCGGCCTCCATATGACGTCGCGCCCGCACCAGCAGCTGCCGGCACGCCGACTCCGAGCGCCCCACCGCCGCAGCGATGTCGTCGAATCCGAAGGCGAACACGTCCCGAAGCACGAACACCGCCCGCTCCAGCGGGCTGAGCCGCTCCAACAGCAGAAGCGCCGCCATCGACACCGAGTCGGCCAGCTCAGCCGCCCGGCCCGGATCCTGGTAGGGATCGCTGAGCAACGGCTCGGGAAACCAAGGGCCGACGTACTCCTCGCGCCGCACCCGCGCGGAACGCAGCACGTCGATCGCGATCCGCGTCACCGTGGCGGACAGGAAGGCCTTGGTCGACGTGGGCAGGGTCGAGGAGCGGTCGAAGCGCAGCCACGTCTCCTGCACCGCGTCCTCGGCCTCACCGACACTGCTCAGAATCCGATAGGCGATCGAGAACAGCAGCGGCCGCAGCTCTTCGAACTCCTCGACCTTGCTCACGCCGACTCTCCTCCCGTTGAAGCTGACGTTCAGTGGAACTGCCCGGGCACGTAGTCGCCGGCCGGTTGCTGGGTGATGATGTTCAGCCGGTTCACCATGTTCATGAAGGAAACCATGATCACCAGGGCGGTGAGCTGCTCCTCGTCGTAGTGCTTGGCGGCGCGCGCCCACACGTCGTCGCTGACGCCGGTGGCCGCATCCGCGACCCGGGTGCCCTCCTCAGCCAGCTCCAGAGCAGCGCGCTCGGCCTCGGTGAAGACCGTGGCCTCCCGCCACGCCGCGACCAGATTCAGGCGCACCGAGGTCTCACCGGCAACGGCGGCATCCTTCGTGTGCATGTCGATGCAGGCGGCGCACCCGTTGATCTGGCTCACGCGCAGCGCCACCAACTCCTGCGTCGCGGCGGGCAGCGGAGCTTCCTTGAGGGCCTTGCCCGCCGACATGATGTACTTGCTGGCCTTGGCGGCGGTCGTGCTGGCGAGGTAGTTCAGTCGCGCGTCCATGGTGTGCTCCTCCGTGGTCGTCAGTGGCTACACCTCCCGAGACGAGGTGACTCGACTCCCTGTGACATCGCCGAATGTGACCTGCGTCTCTTCTCTGCTGGCGCGTGTGCTTCCCAGGCCTCGGCCTGTCCGGTCGACACCTGGTTCGGTGCTGCACGTGGAGCGACTGCAGGCCGAACTACTCCGACAAGGGCAGCTCCACATCCGGGCGTCACGAATCGCCCGCCGGGCCCCGTGGTGCGGGGATGAGCTCCCGGAGGTACTCGCGGTGTTGGGCGGGTAGCGCTCTGCCGCCTGGTCGTGGTATTCGCCTGGGGTCCACTGTGGATGGTGGGATGAACTTGGGCCGCCCGTCGTGCATGGCGATGTCCCAGCGTTGGTTGTGGAGTGTGCGGTGGTGGTGCGCGCAGAGCATGACCATGTTGTCCAGGTCGGTGGCACCGCCGTCGACCCAGTGTTGGACGTGGTGCGCTTCGGAAGTTCCCGGCGGCCGGTCGCATCCCGGGAACGCGCACACTCCATCGCGCCGGAGCAACGCGGCGCGAATGTGCGTGGGTGCGGTTCGCTTAGCCCTGCCCACATCCAACGGGAGACTGTCACCGTCGAGGACGATCGGCAGGATTTCGGCGTCGCAGGCGATGCGGCGTGCGTTCTGGGCGGTGATGGCGCGTTCGGTGTTCAGTGTGCCGGGCATGCCGTCCTCGCCGATGACCTCCAAGCCCCGCTTGAGGTCCTCGAAGTCGATGGCGATGGTCATCTGCGGCCGCTGTCCACCGGTGCACGGCATTCCGTCGTGGTCCAGCGCCAGATCCAGCAATGCGGCGAACCCGTCCGCGTTCCGCTGCCCCACCGTGCGCGGGTCCTTCTCTCCGTCGATCTCGGGTCGGTGCGCGGCGAGGGGTTGCATGAGCGCGGCGAACTTCGCCCCGGTTTCACGGTCCAGCTTCGCTTTGATGACGGTCATCCCGTCCCGGGTGGTCGCGTAGTACAACTCGCGTGCTTCGTGTTGGGTTTCTTCGTCGCGGTAGGCGCCGTCTTGGTCGAGGAGGTAGCGGATGCGTTCGGCGAGTTTCTCCAACTCCCTCGGCGGCATCGTGCGCGCATACCCGGCGAGAGTTGATTCGACCTCGGCGACCTGGTGGCAGCGGGCGTAGTCGGGCAGGCGTCGGATTCCGTTGACGATGACACGCGCGTGGTCCAGCCCGATCGCACCCTCAGCCAAAGCGGCTGCCGTGTCGGGCAGGTCAGGAGGCATGAGCTCACCGTGGAAGGTTTGCCGGTCCTCGACATTGCGGGCGACTGTGACACGGGTTTTCGCGTCACGCGGGTCGATGTTGAGCAGCCCCTGTAGCCAGACTTGCAGTGATCGGGCGGTGGTGTCGGTGTGGATGGCGCGGTGGTCGGCTTCGGCGATGTATTGCAGCTGTTCCCACATCAGCACCCGCATCTCGGCCTCCAGTTCTTGGATGCGGGTGGCGAGTTCGGTGTCGGTGCAGGACACCGCCGACCACGGACCAACGAG
>NZ_JBFAIN010000057.1:0-43206 GCF_040654735.1 Saccharopolyspora sp. NPDC050642
ACACCACCCCCCGGATCATGCAAGCGACTGGGGGACAAAGTCATGCCGGACCTGGCGACCAGGGCTCCAAGATCAGAGCCACGAAAACGGTAACGGGGACGGCGGCCGCCGCGTCGGCCGCCATGAATGCGGCGACGTTGCGCTCCGGCCCGATCACCCATGCCGCCAGCAGCGCCGCGACCACCAGGATGACGCCGAGGATCGCGAAGCCGACCTGGTAACCCGCGAGCGGCGTCGCTGCGACGTTCACCAGCCCGCCGAGCATCAACGGTGCGAAGATGCCGCCGAGGCTGTAGAAGGCGATGATCGCGCTCATCGCGGTGCCACGTTGCTTCGGTGGGACGACGTCCGAGACCAGCGCCCACGCCACACCCTGCGCCCCGACGATCAGCGACGCGCCGACCACCAGCAGGCCGATCTGCGCCGGGCCTCGCTCGAACAGCATCCACACCGAGGTGCACGCGCCGCCGACCGCGATGAGCGCGCAGGGCAGCAGGCCGCGAGACGCTCGTGCGGTGGCTCCGCGCTTGGTCATCGCCCGCGAGACCGCCCCCGAAGACGATCATGAGCACGGCCCCGCACAGGTAGGTCAGCGCGATGAGCCATCCGGTGGTCGCCGCGTCGTACCCGGCGCCCTGGCGCAAGGCGAGCGGCAGCCAGCTGATCTTCACCGCCGCGGTGCAGTACGTCGCGAGGAACAGCAGCGCGACGCCGACGACGGTGCCGGAGGTCAGCAGCCGCCGGTACGGCACGTGCTCCGGGAGCCTCGTCGGTTCCTGCTCGCCATGCCCGACCGCCTCCGGTCCGTCACGCCCGACGATCAGCCACACCAGCACCCACGTCAGCCCGACGATCCCGGCGACGGCGAATGCGGCGTGCCAGCTGAAGTTCAGGATCACGGCCGTGATCACCGGCGCCGCGATAAGCGGACCTATGGAGGTCCCGGCCGCGACGATCGACGTCGGCAGCGCCCGCTTCTCCGCGGCGAACCAGCTGTGGGTCACGCTGAAGGCCATCGCGGCGCTCGGCCCCTCGGCGAAGCCGAGCACCATCCGCGTGATGAGCAGGACGGTGAAGCTCGTGCTCCAGATCATCGGAAGCAGGCTGAGCGCCCAGATCAGCGCGACCCCGCCGAGCAGCCAGCGGGCCGGCACCCGCCCGGTCAAGTAGCCGCCGAGGATCGCGCCGACCGCGAAGAGCCAGAAGAAGGCGCTCTGGACGAGGCCGAACTGTCCGGCGTCGATGCCGAGGTCCCGCATCAACTCGACGCCGGCGAGACCGACGATGCCCTTGTCGGCGAAGTTGAGGAGCAGGAACGCGCAGAGCATCGCCACCACGATCCAGGCCCGCGACCTGGAAGCCGAGCGACGCGAATCGGACGGGGGCGTTGCCGAAGACAAGCGGTCAACAGCCATTGGCGGCCTTCCTCGGAAGATGGGTGATTCCCGGCGGGGACTCGGCCCCGCGCGATTCCGGGGCGCTGACCTCTCGGAATGCGGATCACGGACCGTACCGCCGAGAAGAAGTGAACCACCATTCGAATCACTGCACAAGAATTCGCTCAAATAGCGGTTAACTTAATCCAGGTTTTCGGAGCTCGGCTCGCAGGCGGTATCGAATCAGAACTCACGTGTTCGACGCCCCACCGAACGATGGCAGACGGAGATGCGGCGCGTTCCGATCAGCCTGCTGCACCGGGCAGGTCGAGAACCGTGCGGCCGAGCGCCACCACGTCGTCCCGGTGAGCGGGCCGGCGCCACACCTCGCTGGTGCGCGAAAGCGTGTTGACAACGGTCTGCGCGGCGTGGACGAGGAGCTTGGCCTCGGCAGGGTCCAGCTCGGGCCGGTGGGCGTTGAGCAGCGACGTCCACTCGGTCACGTAGTCGCGCTGCATGCGACGGACCTTCTCCCGCTCCTCGGCGGGTACGTTGACGATCTCGTTGAGCAGGGCGCTCATCGCGGCGCCGTGCTCCAGGCTGATCCGGACGAAGGAGCGCAGCACGGCGTCGAGCGCCTGCCCCGGTTCTTCGGACAGGTCGAGCGCTGCGGACAGGTCGAACAGCAGCGCTTCGAGGCAGCGGGTCAGCGCAGCGACGAGGATCGCCGCCTTGTTGGCGAAGTGGTAGTAGAGGGTCGAACTTGCCAGCCCCGCAGCGCCGGCCGCGATGTCCTCCATCCCGACGGCGTCGTAGCCCCGCTCGGCGAAGAGCCTGGTAGCCGCGGCGAGCACCGCCTCGTGCCGCGAAGCCGGGGACAACCGCCCGCGCGAGACCGACGGCTGCTCCTCTGCGGCGTCGGGGTGCGGCCGCACCTCCTGCGATCGGCAGATGGTCATGCCCAGTTCGACCGTCATGAGCCTGGCACGCGCCGGATCGAGCTTGCCCGCGTAGTTGCCCATGGCGGTGAAGGCGGCGAGCGTCGCCCGCAGCAGCAACTCGACGGCTTCCGGGGACAGCTCCGGCCGTTCCGCCGCGACGGCGGTCCGCAGCGGCTCGATCGAAGCGAGATACCGTCCCGTCAACTCGTTCCGCTGCTCCTCCGGCAGGTGCACGATCACGCGGTCCCAGAGCACCCCGGCATGGCGGTGCTCCAGCACACCGGCCGCCACGGCGTCGAGCAGCTCACGCAGGTCGCCGTGCTCGCCGCCGAACGCGCTGGCATCCTTGTCGATCGCGTCGACGACCGTGGCGTAGAGGAGTTCCTGCTTGCCCCGGAAGTGCCGGTACAGGGCAGGGCCCGAGATACCGACCACGTCCGCGATGTCCGACATTCCGACGTTGTGGTAGCCGGAAACCCGGAAACGCTCCGACGCGGTGGTGATGATCTGCTGCTTCCGGTCCCGCGGACGAGTGTTGCGCGGACGGGTACCAGTCATCGGGTTCGCCGCCCCCAGTTCGCGGTTCTGCACTGCAAGACCACGATGTTAACAGCTGTTCGGTCGGCCGGTGCGCGGCGGATGCCCGCCGGACGAGCCCGTTCAGCTGTGGAGGTGGACGATCTGGCCCGACATGCCGCGGGACTCCGGTGACGCGAGGTAACGCGCGAGTCGGGCGACCTCGGCCTCGGTGCCCACGCTGCGGAGGATCTCCTCGGCTCGCGCGGTGTCGCGCTCGGAGACCTCGCGGGCGCGCTGGCGCAGCCGGGCCGTCGCGATGGGCCCCGGCGCGATGCAGTTCGCCCTGATCCCTTGTGGGGCGAGGTCCTTCGCCAAGTACCTGGTGTAGTGCATGACGGCGGCCTTGGTGATCCCGTAATGCGCATAGGTGCCCTGCTCGCTCGGGCGGACTCCGGTCACCGAGCCCATGGTGACGATCGCGGGGTCGGTGCCGCGGACCAGTGCGGGGAGAGCGGCCCGCACCGTGGTGATGGTCCCGTGGAGGTTGCGGCGCAAGACCGCGTCCAGCTCGTCGAGGTCGATCGCCGAGGCCCGGTTGCCGTCGAACGGACCGGAGCCACCTCCCGCGTTGCACACGAGCGCGTCGAGCCGGCCCCATTCGTCGACGATCCGCGCGACGAGGCGTTCCACGGACTCGGCATCGGTCGTCGAGGTTTCGGCATGGATCACCCGCGCGCCTGCGGCGGCGAGCTCGGCGACGACGTTATCGGTCTGCTCGTCCTCGAACTCGCGGAACCCGGCGAAGTCGGTGTCCACGACCGCCACGTCGTAACCGTCGCGAGCGAGTTCGAGCGCGACGGCCCTTCCGATTCCGCGTGCGGCGCCGGTCACCAGCGCCTTCGTCCTGCCGTTGTTCTCGTTCTGCATGTTCCGTCCTGACTCGAATTGGCCCGGATCCGTCATCTGACAACGCCTTTCGCCCGCAGGCCGGCGATCACGTCCGGCCCGTACCCCGCTGCCGCCAGGACTTCGTCGGTGTCGGCCCCGATCACCGGCGCGGGAACGGGCTCCGCAGCGGGCGTGGCGGAGAACCGCGGCGCGGGAGCGGGCTCGATCCCGCCCGGGCCGGTGCGGAAGGTGCCTCTGGCGGCGTTGTGCGGGTGGTGCGGGGCTTCGGAGAGGGAAAGCACGGGTGTCACGCACGCGCCGCGTCCGTCGAAGGCGTGCTCCCACTCGTCGCGGGTGCGGGTCGCGAACACCTCCTCGAGGGTCTTGCGCATGGCGGGCCACGCCGCGCGCCGGCGCTGCTCGGCGAAGTCCGGGTCATCGACGAGACCGAGGACTTCGAGCAGGGCGGCGTAGGACCGGCCGTCGCCGATGCCGAGAGCGACGTGGCGGTCGTCGGCGCAGCGGTAGACCCCGTACCAGGGCCTGCCACCGTCGATGCTGTTGCGCTCGCGCTCGTCGCGCCACGTCCCGTTGTTCAGGAATCCGTGGACCATCGCGAGCAGGGTGGCCGAGCCGTCGCTCATGGCGGCGTCGACCACCTGCCCGCGGCCGGTCGTCCGCGCGCTGATGATCGCGCCGAGCAGGCCGAAGGCCAGCAGCATCCCGCCGCCGCCCATGTCGCCGATCAAGTTGAGCGGTACGGCGGGCTCGTCGGCGGGGCCGATGGCGTGCAGCGCGCCGGTGAGCGCGATGAAGTTGATGTCGTGGCCCGGCTCCGCGGCGAGCGGGCCGTACTGCCCCCACCCCGTCATCCGGCCGTACGCGAGTCGCGGGTTGCGGGCCAGCAGGGCTTCCGGCCCGAGGCCGAGCCGCTCCGCGACTCCTGGCCGGAAGCCTTCGACCACCGCGTCCGCGCCGTCGACCAGCGCCATGACGACTTCGCCGCTCTCGGGGTGCTTGAGGTCGATCGTCAGCGAACGGCGGTTGCGGTGCAGGACCGGGTGCGGGTTGGGTCGGCCGGCGTCCTGCGGACGGTCGATGCGGATGACGTCCGCACCGAGATCGCCGAGCAGCATGCCCCCGAACGGGCCGGGACCGATGCCGCCGAGTTCGAGCACCCGGACGCCCGCCAACGGCCCCGCGGCCCCATCTTTCGCAACCATCGCAATGCTCATCGGTTTCCTCGTCCGGTCGTTCTCGATCGCGTCATGACGGCCCAGCACCCGCGAAGCGCGGTGCGCGCTTCTCCACGAAGGCCAGCCGCGCCTCCTCCGCGTCCGGGGACGCCGCGCACACCGCGAACTGCTCCGCCTCCAGCGGCAGGTAGTCCCCGAGCGAAAGGCTCAGCGCCGCTTGCAAGTTGCGCCTCGCCGCGGCGATCGCGGTCGGCGAGTACGACGCGAGAAGCGTGGCGACCGAGGTCACCTTCGCCGAGAGCTCTTCCGGCTCGACGACGTCGTTCACCAGGCCCCACCGCAGCAGCTCGGCGCCGCGCAGCTTGGGCGAGAGCAGCATGAGCTCCTTGGCCTTGTTCGGGCCGACCAGCCTGGTCAGCTGCCACGGGGCGGCGAGGTCTCCGCCGAAGGCCACCTTGACGAAGGCCGTGCTCATCACGACTGTCGTGGCGGCGTACCGGAAATCGCAGTTGAGCGCGAGCGACATCCCGGCACCCGCGCAGCCGCCGCGGATCTCCGCGACGCTGGGGGTGTTCATCTCGTGGAGGAACGTGACCAGCCGCGCGTAGTGCATCAGCGAGGTGCGCCCGCGCAAGTGGTCGCCTCGCGGGTACGGCGGCGGGTTGGTGTCCGAGTTGTCCCTGCCCACGCAGAAGTGGTCGCCGGTGCTGGTGATGATCACAGACCGGATGCTGCGGTCGTTCTCCGCTCGTTCCAGGGAATCCAGCAGCCCGTCGGCCATCTCGATGGTGAAGGAGTTGCGGCGCTCGGGGCGGTTCATCGCGATGGTGGCGACGCCGTTCTCTGTTCGGTAGACGACAGTGTCCGTCATGGGTCCGTCCTCATTGGTCAGGAATCTTGGTGGGCGGGCCAAGACGCCCGCTCGACGACCTTGGCGCGCAGGGCTCTGGCCTGCCGGGGCATGTTCCACGCAACGGCCGAGGCGATCCGGCCGCCCTCGCTGTGGACGCCGGCGAACGGACCCTCGTCGAGGTTCCCCTCGACGACGGTGAAATCGGCGGCACCCGACGTTCGGCCGTAGGCCTGGATCTTGACGTCGTACTGGTCGGTCCAGAAGTACGGGACCGGTGCGAAGGGGACGCGCCGACCGAGCAGGGTGCGCACGGCCGCAGCGCCCTGCTCAGTGGCGTTCATCCGGTGCTCGACGCGCATGCGGCCGTGGTCGGGATGCATCCACGAGGCGACGTCACCGGCACCGACGATGCCGGGCGCTGCCTCGCAGTACTCGTCGCACAGCAGCCCGTCTCCGAGGGGCAATCCGCTCCCCCGCAGCCACTCGACGGCGGGCACCGACCCGATCGCCACCAGCACGACCTCGGCGGGCAGTTCCGCGCCGTCGTCGAGGGCGACGCCGACCAGCCGTCCCCGTTCCCCGGCGAATCCGACGACGCCGGTGCCGCACCGCACGTCGACCCCGTTCTCGACGTGCAGCCTGGCGACCCTGCCCGCGATGTCGGCACCGAGCTGACGCACCATCGGGGCGCTGAGCGGGTCCACGAGCGTGACTGCACAGCCGAGTTCGCGTGCGACCGCCGCAGCCTCGGCACCCAGGAAACCGGCACCGACGACGACCACCCGTGGTGTGGCGGCCAGTGCGTCCCGCAGCGCGAGTGCGTCCTCGATGCCGCGCAGGACGTGGACTCCGTCGAGATCGTGCCCGAACGGGAGGCGTTTGGGGCGCACCCCGGTCGCCACGACGAGACCGTCGAACGGGACAGGATCGCCGTCGGCCAGCTCGACGTTGCGGGTCGAGACGTCCAGGCCGACGGCCCGGCTGCCGAGCCGCCACTCGGCTTCGAGGTCGTCCAGCACCGCCGGGGGCCGGAGCGCGAGGCGATCGGGCGCCCACTCCCCGCTGAGGACCTGTTTGGACAGTGGTGGCCGGTCGTAGGGCGGGTGCCGTTCGTCGCCGATCACGGTCAGCCGACCGGTGAACCCTTCCCGGCGCAGGGTTTCGGCCGCGGTGAGGCCTGCGGCGGAGGCACCCACGACGACCACGTTCGACAGCGTCATCGGTCGCGTCCTTCGGAGATGGTGATCACGCTCTTCAGAGGCTCGACGCGTTCTTCCGCGACGCGCGCACGATCGTCGTCGACCTCCTCGAAGTACCCCAACCGATCATCGCAGCGGTCAACGGGCCCGCGATGGGGCTCGGCGCCACCCTGGCGGTCCTCTGCGACGTGGTCTACGCCTCGACGACCGCGGTGATCGCCGATCCGCACGTGACGGTCGGCGTGGTGGCGGGCGACGGCGGTGTCGTGGCGTGGCCGTGGCTCGTCGGGATGGCACGCGCCAAGGAGTACCTGCTCACCGGGGACAAGCTCGACGCGGCCGAGGCCGAGCGGATCGGCCTGGTCAACCGCGTCTTCGAGCCCGACGAACTGCTCGACCGGGCGCACGCGCTCGCGCGCCGGCTGGCCGACAGCCCGGTCCGGGCCGTCCAGGGCACCAAGTCCGCGCTGAACACCATCCTCCGCGACACCGCGAACCTCGTCCTGGACAAGGCGCTCGTGAGCGAGAAGGAGTGCTTCGCCTCCGGGGACCACGCGCGGGCCGTCGAGGCCTTCCTCGCCGCACGCGCGCGGGAGAAGGCGAAGGCGTAGGGCAACGGCAGCTCATCCCCAAGTCCGCACGGAGAGGTGCGAATGTCAGAAATGATGTCCCTTCCCGACGTCGCGATGGCGTCGAGCATGTGCGAGGTCTTCCAGGCCACGGTCGCCGCGCGGCCGGACGTCGTGGCACTGCGCGCCTCCGACGGCGGGCAGGCGATCACCTGGCGGGCCTACGGCGAGCAGGTCGGGCGGATCGCGGCCGGGCTGGCGGGGCTCGGCGTCCGCCGCGGCGACACCGTCGCCCTCATGCTCACCAACCGGCCGGAGTTCCACCTGGTCGACGCGGCCGTCATGCACCTCGGGGCGACCGCGTTCTCCGTCTACAACACCTTCACCGCGGAGCAGGTCGCGCAGCTGTTCACCAATGCGGGCAACCGCATCGTCGTGTGCGAGCGGCAATTCGTGGCGAGGATTCGCGAGGCCGCTGACATCCATCCGGTCGAGCACGTCGTGTGCGTCGACCCCGTCGACGGCATGCCGAGCCTCGACGACCTGGTCGCCGCAGCGGATCCGGGGTTCGACTTCGAGTCGGCGTGGCGGGCCGTCACCCGTGACGACGTGCTCGCGTTGATCTTCACCTCCGGCACGACCGGCGAACCGAAGGGCGTCGAGCTCACCCACGCCAACATCCTCTTCTCCGTCGCCGGGAAGGCATCGCACCAGCAGGACGTCCTCGGTGCCGGCACCGAGGAGCGGGTGATCTCCTACCTCCCGGACGCGAACCTCGCGAACCGCTTCGCCGCTCACTACGTACCGATGGCGACCGGCGCGACGGTCACCGACGTCCGCGACGGCAGGACCGTGCTCGACGTCTTCCGCGAGGTGCGGCCGACGACGTTCATGGGCGTGCCGATGATCTGGTACAAGCTCAAGGCGTCGATCGACAACGCGATCGCCGGGAGGCGGGAGCTGGCCGAATGGGCGCTCTCGATCGGCAAGGCCCGGGTCCGGCACGAGCTCGCGGGCCGCCCCGTGCCGTCCCGGCTCGCCGCGATCGGCGAACTCGCGGATCGCGAGGTGCTCGCGCCGCTGCGGCGGGAGTTCGGGATCGACGAGCTCGGTTTCGCCACCTCGGGCGGGGCACCGATCGCGCCGGAGGTGCTGGAGCACTTCCTCGCGCTCGGCGTGCGGGTGTGCGAGGTCTACGGCCTGACCGAGACCGCGGCCTCCGGGATCGGCAACGACCCGCGGCGGATCAGGCGCGGAACGGTCGGGCAACCCCGGCCGGGCGTCGAGGCCAGCCTCGGTCCCGACGGCGAACTCCTCCTGCGCAGCCCTGGCGTGATGCGGGGCTACCGCAACGACCCGGGGAAGACGGCGGAGGCGATCGACGCCGACGGCTGGCTGCACACCGGTGACATCGCCACCATCGACGCCGAGGGGTACGTGTCGATCGTCGACCGCAAGAAGGACCTGATCATCAACTCGTCGGGCAAGAACCTCTCGCCCGCCAACATCGAGAACGCGATCAAGCTCGCTTGCCCGCTGCTCGGCTCCGTCGTGGCGATCGGAGACCGCAGGCCGCACGTCGTCGCGCTGCTCACGCTCGACCCGGAGCAAGCGACCGCATTCGCCGACGCCCACGGCATCGCGGACCGCTCCCCCGCCGCGCTGGCGAACGACCACCGGGTCCAGGAGGCCGTGGCCGACGGAGTTGCCCGCGGAAACGCCAAGCTCTCCCGCGTCGAACACGTGCGGGCCCACACCGTCCTCCCGGTGTTCTGGGAGGCCAACAGCGACGAGCTCACCGCAACGACCAAGGTGCGCAGGCGGATCGTGAACGAGAAGTACGCCGCCGAGATCGACCAGCTGTACACCGGCGGGACGAACCGATGAAAGGCTCCCGAAAACGAACTGCGCTCGAAGACGGAGTCTGTCCTATATAGACGGTGCTCGAAGAATCCCATCACCGCGGGCTTGGAATGCACGCCGAAGGCGAAGCGATTCTGCCCTCTTGTGTTCTCGCTCAAGCACGATCTAGCGGGTGGCTGAGCCATAGGCAGCAGCGTGCTCTAGCTCCCCGAGGGCATGAGCACGATTCTGCCGAATACTTCGCCGGCGTCCATTTTCCGGTGGGCCAGCACAGCTTGCTCCAACGGCAGCACCTCGTGCACAACCGTGTCCAGTTCGCCGCGACTTGCGGCGGCGAACAGCTCGGCGGTCACGGCCTGTCGGTCGGCTGCAGGCACGGTGTTGGCGCTGAAGGTAGCGAACGACATCGACTTCTGGAACGCCGCGAACATCTCCATGGCGAAGTCCGTCGGCGGGTCACCTGCGACTGCGCCGACGACCACCATGCGACCGTTCGGGTTGAGCTTGGCGAAGAACGAAGGCAGCTCCGCGCCGGCGACGATGTCGATGATGACGTCGTAGCCTGCGGGAGCGTGCTCACCTCCCTCGCCTGCGCGGTCCAGCACGTGGGTCGCGCCGAGCTTGCGCAGCCGATCGCCACGTTCGGGTGACGACGTTGTGACAGCCACCGCGCTGGCACCACCACGAGCCGCGAGCTGGACCGCCATGATCCCGATGCCACCGGCCGCGCCGCGCACCAGCACCGTCTCGCCGGGAGCGAAGTGGGCATGGCGAAGGCCGAAGTGGGCCACCGCTCCGGAGCTCCCGAGCGTCACCGCCTCGGTGGCCGACATGGTCGCCGGGAGGGGGAGGAGCGTCGCGGCCGGGGCGATCGCTTGCTCGGCGTAGCCGCCGCCCACGCCGGTGAAGGCCCACACGCGCTGACCGACCCATGATGTGTCGACGCCATCGCCGACCGCGGCCACGGTGCCCGCTATCTCACCGCCGAGGATGTGACCGTCCTTGAAGCCGTAGGCGGCGAGAGCGCCGCTTCGGATCACGGCGTCGACGCCGCCGACGCCGATCGCCTCGGTGGTGATCAGCACCTGCCCGTCGGCGGGACTCGGGGTGGGGAGGTCGATGACCGCGAGGCCCTCGGGACTTCCGAACGCCTGCACCGCAACTGCTTTCACTGTCGTCTCCGTGCTCTGGAATCGATCGGGACTCGCCAGCGGACAGTAACGGACGCCACCGTCCGTTTGGCTAAAGTGAGAGTGTGCCCGATCGTTTGCCTCACATCCTGCGCTCCGATGCCCGGGACAACCGCGAACGCATCCTCGACGCGGCTCGTGCGGTGTTCGCCGCCGAAGGTCTGAACGTGCCGATGCGGGAGATCGCCCGGCGCGCCGGGGTCGGCCCCGCCACCCTGTACCGCCACTTCCCCACCAAGGAGATGCTGGCCACCGAGGCTTTCGCGGACCAGATGCGCGCGTGCTACGCCATCGTCGACGAGGGGCTCGCCGACCCGGATCCGTGGCACGGCTTCTGCCTGCTGATCGAGAAGCTCTTCGAGCTGCACGCACGCGACCGAGGCTTCACCACAGCCTTCATGTCGACCTTCCCCAACGCGATGGACTTCGCCACGGACCGCGAACAGGCATTGAGGTCGATCGCGGAATTGGCCCGCCGCGCCAAGGACACCGGTCGCCTGCGCCCCGACGTCGTCCTGGACGACCTGATCCTCGTACTCATGGCCAACAGCGGCATCCAGGCCACTTCCCCAACGGCCCGCGTCGCCGCTTCCCAGCGCTTCGCCGCGCTCGCGATCCAGGCGTTCCAAGCCTCGTCGCCGACGCCAGATCGACAGGAGATGGCATCATCCGAACCCCTCACCGGCGTGAACGGCACACCATTCCGCAGCGGATGACGAAGACGTCAGCGTTCCGGTAAAGCCGTCAGCGCCGTGGGCTGGTTCATGCCGGCGGCATCTTCCCCGGGTACGGCGCCTCGGGCCGGAGCGCTTGGAGCCGGTCGATCTCCGCGCGGGAGAGCTGACCGTTGCGGGCCTTCTTCGCGACCGACATGGCGGCGACATCGTTTCCGACGGCCTGCGGCGCGTTCAGCATCCGTCCATCGTGGACGTTGCGCGAGTGCTGTTGCATGATCGCCCACGCGTAGACGGCGCGCTGTTCCTTGGTGCTCCCTGCGAATTGCTTGATCAGCCAGATCAGGACGAAGAGGAACGCGATGGCGACGAGGAGCATCACGACCCCGGCTCCGGGGCCCGCTTCGTCGCCCGGATTGGGAGGCGCGAAGAGGACGTACGCTCCCCCGGCTCCGCAGAGGACGATCATCAGCAGGGAGAACACGATCTGCGTGATCCAGTACCCGCTGCCTTTGTAGACGCGCGTTTGCTTGGCTTCGGTCATAGCGGGTACTCACTGTTCGAGAGAGGGTCGGGAGGCCGTGGTCGCGGCGGAGTCGCAGCGCGCAGTTCGGCGGCCGAGCTTCTGGCCAAGCCACTTCCCTTCGCCGAGCGGACTTCGGCTTCGTGCGCCGAGCGCTCGCCAGCTGCGCGAGGACTAGCCGCCTGGGACCGCTTCGAGGGCTTGAAGCTGTGATGCGCTCCAACCATAGATCGGAACTCCCGCCGATCTGGCGAAAACCCCAACGTGCGCGCTTCATCACAGCGCGAGCAGGAGGCCGGGAACGGCCCGCCGGCCACCTGCCGGGGAAGTGTTCCCACGTGCAGGTGGCCGGCGGGTGTCCGGAGTGCTTCAGCCGGTGACCGCGTGGTGCCCCTCGACGGCGACCGGAGTCGGCGCGACCGGCAGGTCTTCCGCCCCGCCCTGCGACCCGGCTGACGGAGTCGTACCCGACGACGGCGGCTTCACCACCGGCGGCTTGCCTGCGGGCGGCCCGGACGCGGGCGGCTGGCCCACCGGCGGCTGCTCCGCCGGCGGCTGACCTGCCGGCGGTTCATCTGCCGGTGGTCCCGCCGCGGGCGGCTCATCCGCAGGAGGCCCGGCCGCGGGCGGCTCATCTGCGGGCGGCTCATCCGCACCGGGGTGATCCACGATGGGAGCGTTCGTGCACTCGGAGTTCTGCGGGGAGCCGATGGGCACCACCGCGCCGAGAACTCCGACGTTGTTGCCGCACAGCTGGACCGGTAGCACGCTCAGGTTGTTGTCGTTGCCGATGTTGATGCCGTCGTTGTCGGCGCTGTCGGCCGACGCAGGCGTTCCACCGACGAGCAGGCCGGCACTGGCCGCGAGAACGACGGCCCTGCAGGCCGTCTTGCGCACAGATCGCATCGGTTTCCCCTCTTTTCCTTCTTCCATGCGGAAATTCCCATCTGCGGCCGGGTCACCGCAGGTGGACCTGAGTGCCCAGCGGCTATTTCGCCGGCCGGGACAACGCGAGGCCGGGCGGAACGACCTCCCGGGCCGCCGAACCTGACTCGGGATCGGTTGGCGCGGTGGGGAATTCGGCGGAGGTCGTGACGTCGCCCTCCGTGCCCGGGTCCATCACGTGGACGGGGCGCTCGGCCGACGCGGTGCCCGCGCAGGCGATGAGCGGCGGGTACGCCAAGCCCGGCGCGGCGGCCATCTGCGGCCTCACCGCGCGTGCGGTGCCGCTAACGGCGATGCGACGAAGGCTCATGATCGGCTCCTTGCCACACTGGCGTACCGTTCGCAGCGGGCTCCGGCGAACCGCAGCCGGGAAGCGCCTGTGCGAACACCTGATCAGGGATCAAGCGCTCGTGGAAGCTATCCCGCGTTTCCAACGGTCGCCACGCAAGCGGGACAGCGCGACCGGCAACCGGCCATCATCGCCTGACCAGCAGAAATGAATGTGTGTCGCACTCAAATTCGGGGCAGAAGCCCAGTTTTGATCACCCGTTAGAGCGGCGCAGTTACCTCTACTGGGCGACAATCACCGCATTCAAAATCCGGCCGGCGCGTCTTTCACCGGCCCCGTCGAGCGGGGACGTGCGGGGCCGGAGGACGGCTTCGGCAGCGGGATTCGCGGCCGAAGCCGTCACCTGGCAGGTGGCGGTCAGCGCCAGCCGAGGGCGGGTGCGACGTGGGTGAGGATGCTGTCCAGCACGTGGCTGTTGTAGTCCACCCCGAGCTGGTTGGGCACGGTCAGCAGCAGCGTGTCGGCCTCCGCGATCGCCTCGTCCTCGGCCAGCTGCCGCACCAGCACGTCGGGCTCGGCGGCGTAGGTGCGGCCGAAGATGGACCGCGTGTTCTCCTCGATGTAGCCGACGTGGTCCGCGCTGCCGCTGTCGCGGCCGAAGTACGCGCGGTCCAGGTCGTTGGTGAGCGCGAAGATGCTGCGCGACACCGACACGCGCGGTTCGCGCTGCCACCCGGCATCGGCCCACGCCTTGCGGAACGCCCGGATCTGCTCGGCCTGCTGCACGTGGAACGGCGCCCCGCCCTCGTCGTCCTTGAGGGTCGAGCTCATCAGGTTCATGCCGAGCTTGGCCGCCCACACCGCGGTGCCGTTGGAGGCGGCGCCCCACCAGATCCGCTCCCGCAGCCCCTCGGAGTGCGGCTCGACGCGCAGCAGCCCGGGCGGGTTGGCGAACATCGGGCGCGGGTTCGGCTCGGCGAACCCCTTGCCTTCCAGCACCTTCAGCAGCACCTCGGTGTGGCTGCGGGCCATGTCGGCTTCGGTCTCGCCCTCGTTCGGCCGGTAGCCGAAGTACCGCCACCCGTCGATCACCTGCTCCGGCGAGCCGCGGCTGATGCCGAGCTGGAGCCTGCCGCCGGAGATCAGGTCCGCCGCCCCGGCGTCCTCCGCCATGTACATCGGGTTCTCGTACCGCATGTCGATCACGCCGGTGCCGATCTCGATGCGCGAGGTCTTGGCGCCGATCGCGGCCAGCAGCGGGAACGGCGAGCCCTGCTGCCGGGCGAAGTGGTGCACCCGGAAGAAAGCACCGTCGGCACCGAGCTCCTCGGCCGCCACGGCGAGGTCGATGGCCTGCAGCAACGAGTCGGAGGCGGTCCTGGTCTGCGAATGCGGAGTGTCGGACCAGTGCCCGAACGACAGGAATCCGATGCGCTTCATAACACCTGCAACACCCCGACCCACGGCCTGATTCCGCAACCGACGAACGACGCCGTCACCGCAACCGGCAACGGAACGCGCTGCATCGATATGACCAGAGAGCGCCCGCATTCAGGGGTCGTTCCAGAATGCTGCGCGGGCACGCGTACAGGCCGGGTGGAGCCATGCTGAAGCGACCCGCCTAGCTCGCGGTGCGGGCCAGGGCATCGAGCAGCCAGGTGTGCGCGACGCCGACCGGCGCGGGTTCGCCCGTGATCTCGCCGGCGAGGTGCCAGTAGCGGCGCAACCGCGGGTGCCGGTCGGCGGCGGTGCGCTGGTTCAGCGCGCGCCGGAACTCCGGGGTGTCGCGGGCACCGCGCGCGGAGGCGTGGGCCGCGACGAACCGGTCGAGCGCGGGACCCGGCTGTGGCCGAGCCCCGGCCGCCACCTGGGGGAACGCCAGCTCGCAGGCCGCAGCGACGGCGGCGTGGAGCGTGCCGAGGTCGGCGATCCGGTCGTGGTCGACGAGCGTGCTGGCCCGCAGCTGGGTGGCGAGCGCGCGGTCGGCGGCGAGCATCGTCAACTCGGCGTACGCGACGACCTGCGCCGGGGTCGGCAGCTCCGGCGGGCGCGGCGCGCTGATGTCGAGGAACATGCCGACCGCGTCCGGCGGGATCGGCCCGGTGATCATCGGGCGCCAGAGGCGGACGAGGGCATCGTGCACGGAAAACCCGTCCTGCACCGCGGAAAGCAGTTCGAGCCGCGCGGCACGGTCGGCGGCTGGCGCCTCCTCGACCGCGCGGAGCGCCGAGCGCCGCCAGGCCTGCGTCGCCAGCTCGCGGTCGAGCGCGGCCCGCTCGGCGGCCACGGCGTCGACGAGGGAACGCCGGCCGGTGAGGACGTCGTCGATCGACCGCAGTCCCAACCCGAGCCCGCGCAGCCGCCGGACCAGGTTCAGCCGGTCGACAGCGGCCGCGTCGAACCGGCGGTGCCCACCGACGCTGCGCACGGGCTCCAAGAGCCCCTCGTCGCAGTAGAAGCGGATCGTGCGGACGGGAACGCCGGTCCGACGAGCCAGGTCACCGATCCCGAATGTGTCCCCGGTCACCATCGGTTGAACCTCCAGCCGAGTGGAATTCCTACGGTACGCCCATGGATGTCGCACAACTCGTCAAGGGACTGCACGAGCGCACCGCCGGTTTCGCCGAGGCGGTGGCCGGCGCCGACCCGAACGCCCGGGTGCCCACGTGCCCGGAGTGGCCGCTGCGGGTGCTGGTCGGGCATGTCGGCCAGGCGCACCGCTGGGCGGCGGGCATCGCCCGGTCCGGGCCGACCCCGGTACCGGACCCGTTCGACGCGGACCCCGGCTCCCCGGAGGACTGGTCCGACTGGCTCCACGAGGGTGCCTCGATCCTCGCCGACGCGGTGCTGTCCGCCGATGATCGTCCAGTGTGGACGTTCCTCGGGCCGCGGCCGGCGACGTTCTGGCTGCGCCGGATGCTCCACGACACGACGGTGCACCACGCGGACGCAGCGCTGGCCACGGGTGCCGCGTTCGAAGTCGCGCCGGACCTCGCGGCCGACGCGATCAGCGAATGGCTGGAGGTGCTGTCCGATCCGGTCGCGCAGACCGTCAAACCGGCCTTCGCCGAACTGCGCGGCACCGGCCAGACCCTCCTGCTCCGCCCCGACACCGGCTTGGGCTGGCTGATCACCCGCACCCCCGACGGCGTGCGGTGGACACGCGCCACGGAGACCGCGGACACGGCGCTGGCCGGTCCGGCGAGGGACCTGCTGCTGGTGCTCACCCGACGACTGCCGATCGACCAGGTCACGATCACCGGAGACCGCAACCTGGCCGATCACTGGCTGGCGCGCACGGCGGCTTGACATCGGCCTGCCACCATCGTCCACAAGAGACGCTGACCTGCTCGGGGTCGGCACGTCGGGACGAGGTGGAGCACACCTGCGAGCTCAGCCGACTGCGGCGCCGAACCAGCGCGGCAGTCGGCTGAGCAGATCCTGCTGATCGTCACCGACCCAGGCCACGTGGCCGTCCGGCCGCAGCAGCACGGCGGGCACGTCCAGTTCCTCGCTGGCGTCGACGACGTGGTCGACCCGGTCCACCCAGCCCGCCACCGAGAGCAGGCCGGTCTGGTCGAGCAGCAGGCCACGGCCACCGCGCATCAGCTCGTAGAGGCGCCCCCGCTTCAGCGTCACGTCCCGCAGCCGCCGACCGAGCAGGTCATGCCCCTCGCCGAAGTCGTAGCGGATGTCGATCGCGGTCATCTTCTCGATCAGGTACCGGTTCACCGCCTCGAAGTCCATCAGTTCCGACACCAGCCGGCGCACCGCCTGCGGGCCGGGCTCGGTGGACAGCAGCTCCATCTGGGCGCGCGTGTTGTCCAGCACGGCAGCGGCCACCGGGTGCCGTTCCGCCTGGTAGCTGTCCAGCAGTCCCTCCGGTGCCCAGCCGGCGAGCTCGGCGGCCAGTTTCCAGCCGAGGTTGAACGCGTCCTGGACGCCGAGGTTGAGCCCCTGCCCGCCCATCGGCGGGTGGATGTGCGCCGCATCGCCGGCCAGCAGCACCCTGCCGACCCGGTATCGCTCGGCCAGCCGGGTGGCGTTGCCGAAGCGGGACAGCCAGCGCGGCGAGTGCACACCGAAGTCGGTTCCGACGAACACCCGCAACTGCTGCCTGATCTCCTCAAGGGTCGGCGGGACCGAGCGATCTTCGGCCACCGCCGCGGCAGGCACGACGACGCGGTAGAAGCCGTCGCCGGCGGGCCCGGCGCCGACCAGCCGATTGGTTTTGCGGATCTCGGCCACCACTTCGGCCACCGTCTCCGGCGGCGCGGTCACCTCCAGCTCACCCAGCAGCATGTCGGTCGTGGAGGGCTCGCCGGGGAAGGCGACGCCGAGCAACTTGCGCACCGTGCTGCGGCCACCGTCACAGCCGACGAGGTAGCGCGCACGCAACCGCGTGCCGTCGGCCAGCTCGGCGGTCACCCCGTGGTCGTCCTCGCTCAGCCCGACCAGTTCGCAGCCGCGCCGGATCTCGGTGCCGACCTCCATGGCGTGCTCGGCCAGCAGGCGATCGGTGATGGTCTGCGGGATGCCGAGGACGTACGAATGCGCGGTGTCCAGTCCGTCTGGCGACGGCTTGGTGATACCGGCGAAGAAACCGTGGAGCGGATACTCCTTGCCGTGCGCGAGAAACCGCTCCAGAAGGCCGCGCTGGTCCATGATCTCGATGCTGCGCACGTGCATGCCGAGCCCGCGGATGTACTTGGTCGGCTCCGCCTCCTTCTCCAGCACGAGCACGTGCACACCGTGCAGCCGCAGCTCACCGGCCAGCATCGAGCCGGTCGGCCCGCCACCGGCAATGATCACGTCGAACATGAATCCCCGATTCAGCAAGGTTGCGTTCGGCCAGCTGCCCCGCACATCCGACGGCGCACGCCCGCGAGCACATTTCCGCAGGTTCTGGCTTCGGTCGGAGATTCTGCGGCACCACCCGGGTCTTGCCGCAAGCCCCCCGGTGCGCTATATGTTGAAGTGGGAGGGGAACACATTCCCCACTTCTTTGCCCGATGTGGACGAATGAAATCCCCTCAGAACCCGAAGAGGAGCGATGCAGCCGTCCAGGCCCGCTCCGGATCGTCCTCTTTTCCGGGCGCCCTCGCTGAGCGGTCGTTTTCAGAATGGCTCCGCCCAGCTCACCCGAAGGCGCTCACCGCCTGGCACCGGTGGCGATTTCGCGCGAAATCGATCATCGAATCGACCCCCGAGAACCGTCGTCCAGCAGCCGGACGAGACCGCATCAATGGTCACGGTTCGAAGCGCACGGTGAACTTCTCGTCCAGCCCGAACGCATCATCCTGATCCATGACCCTGATCAGCGCCGACGAGATCTTCCCGAATTCTTCGGGCGCCCAGGAAGGCCTTGCTGGACCCGGAATTCTCCGAAATCCAGTTCCCGCGCAAGGACGTCGTGCAGGTCCGGCTCTGCTCGGATCAGAGCGCCATCGATGACGACGCGCACTCCCCGCACCTCCAGGTTCGGGCTTGATCAGCGTGCGACGTAGGCGCTCATCAGGGCCTGGACCTCGTAGACGTCGACGCCCTTGCCGAACTGCTTCGTGATCGGCTCGGCCGTGCCGGAGAGCCAGATCTTCAGCTCCGCGTCGAGGTCGAAGGTGCCGGCGGTCTCGACGGAGAAGTGGGTGATGCTGCGGTACGGGATCGAGTGGTACTCGACCTTCCGGCCGGTCATGCCCTGCTTGTCGACGAGGACCAGGCGCCGGTCCGTGAAGAGAAACGAGTCCCGGATCAACTGGTACGCGGCATGGATCTCCTCCCCCTGCGCCAGCAGGCGCCCGAACTCCTGCGCTGCCGCACGGGGGTCGACCCGCGAAGCGTTGCCCATCATCCCGTCGAAAAGTCCCATGCTCGCTCTCCCCAGCGAAGATCGGATGCTCCACGATCACACTAACGAAAACGCCGGGTGCCCGACGGCGCCCCTCCAGCCTGCGTCGCTCACACCGCTTTGACCGGCACTCCCGCGGCGTCGAAGCGCTGGATGAGTTCGGCGGGCGCGTTCGAGTCGGTCAGCAGCATGTCGATCGACTCCACCGGGCAGATGTGGGCGAAGGCGCTGCGGTCGAGCTTGGAGCTGTCGGCGACGACGACCACGCGGTCGGCGCGTTCGGTCATGAGGCGGTTGATGCTGGCTTCGGCCTCGTTGTGCGCGAACGCGCCGCGCGACGGGTCGACGGCGTCCACGCCGAGGAACACGATGTCGAGGGTGATCTCCTCGAGGAGGTGGGTGCCGAGCGGCCCGGTGAGTTCGAACGACTGCGGTCGCGCCACGCCTCCCGTCACCACGATCTTCACCTGGGGCCTGACGACGAGCTCGTTGGCGATGTTCAGGGCATTGGTGACGATGGTCAGCGAAGTGCGTTCGCCGGAGTCGCCGATATCGGCGCGCGACACGAGGCTGCGCGCGATTTCGGTGGTGGTCGTACCTCCGTTGACCCCGACCACCGCACCCGGCGCGACCATCGCCGCAGCCGCTCGGGCGATGCGCCCCTTCTCACGCGCGTTCCGGGCGGCCTTGTAGCGCAGCGGCAGGTCGTAGGAGATGTTCTGGGCGACGGCTCCGCCGCGCGTGCGGGTCAGCAGCTGCTGCTCCGCGAGGTGATCGAGGTCGCGGCGCACCGTGGCCGCAGAAGCGTTGAGCTCTTCGGCGATCTCGTCCACTGTGACCTTGCCTCGTTCCCCGAGCAGGTCGAGCAACGCGGACAGTCGCGCATGCCGGTCCACCGGTGTCCCCCATCCTTCGGCCGAACGCAGAATCGATCACTCCACGGCCAGTATCGCTCATAAACGCTCACGTGGTGACAGGTGTTCCAATCAGGTCCGGCGCGAGCGGCCATCCAGCAGGTCCTGCTGCGCCGAATCCTGAGGCCCCTTTTCCTGCCCGTCGAGCCGCTTTCATGCAACTACTCGAGATTCCGGCGCGTTCCGTCGGCGGCCAGCGGCTCGATCGTGATGTTGTCGGCGATGTCCCGGAGGACGCGGTGGTCGAGCGTTCCCGCGACCGGCGCGGCTGCTGCGGCCGCTGACCACGCAACGGCATTGCGCAGGCGCTCGGGCCAGGTCTCCCGGCGCATGATGCCGGCGGCGAACGCCGCCACCACCGCGTCACCGGCACCTGTCGGATTACCGCTGACCGCGAAGGGCGGCGCTGCGCGCCAGAACCCCTCATCGGTGGCTGCGAGCAGTCCGTCCGGGCCGAGGGAGACGATCACGGCTGCCGCGCCGCGGTCGCGCAGCTGCCGAGCTCCGCTGAGCGGGTCGTCATGTCCTGTCGTTTCGCGGAGTTCGGCGGCATTGGGCTTGACGAGGTCCGCGCCGGCTTCAGCCGCCGCCAGCAGCGCGGGGCCTGTGGCATCGACCACGGCGGGCACCGAGCGGGCATGGGCGTCCCGGACCAGCTCGGCGTAGCTGCCCGCCGCGCACCCGGGCGGCAGGCTTCCCGAGCACACGAGGACCGAAGCGGCGGTCAGCCGCTCGGCGACGAGGTCCCTGAGCCGCTGCCAGTCCTCGCCTCCCAGGGGGCTGCCGGGCTCGTTGAACAGCGTCGCCTCGCCTGCGTCCGCTTCGGCGATCACCGCGATGGTCTTGCGGGTGGGAGCGGACACCGGCAGCAGCGCGTGCTCGATCCCGGCAGCGGTGAGGTCATCGCGGATCACGTCGCCGAGGACGCCCCCGACAGGGGCGGCAACGAGCGTCGGGACGCCCTGGCCGTGCAGCACCCTGCTGACGTTGAGGCCTTTGCCCCCGGCGCGTTCGTGGACGCTGCGGACGCGGTGCGATTCTCCGGGGTGGACGTGCTCCACCCGGTAGCTGACGTCCAGCGCGGGGTTCGGGGTGACGGTGATGATCATCCGGTCGCATCCTGGGGCAAGCCGGTGCCGAGCCGCAAGATCCCGAGCAGGCGTGCGGTTTCCGCCGCGAGGGCGTCCTTGCCCGCAGTGAGGTACTTGCGCGGATCGACCAGGCTCGGGCTGCCCGCCAGGACCCGCCGCACCGACTCCGTGAACGTCTTGTTCAGGTGCGTGGAGATGTTGATCTTGGTCATTCCGCTGCGGATGGCGAACCCGAGGTCCTCGTCCGACACGCCCGAAGAACCGTGCAGCACGAGGGGAACGCTCAGCGCGTCGTCGAGCCGCTCGATGAGCTCGAAGTCGAGCGAGGCGTCGCGCGTCACCATCGTGTGCGAGGTGCCGACCGCGACGGCCAACGCGTCCACGCCGGTGGCGGCGACGTAGTCGACGGCCTCGCGCGGATCGGTGCGGGCCCCCGGCGCGTGGACGCCGTCCTTGCCGCCGACCTCGCCCAGCTCGGCTTCGATCCAGAGCCCGGCGTCGTGGCACCTGGTCACGACGGCGCGCGTGCGGGCCACGTTCTCCTCGTAGCTCTGCTTCGAGGCGTCGAACATCACGGAGCCGAACCCGAGCTCGATGGCCTCGGCGACCAGATCCTCGGACTCGGCGTGGTCCAGGTGCACGGCCACCGGCACCTCGGCCCTGCGGGCGCGGGCGAGCGTCGCGCATGCGATCGGCTCCAGCGCGCCGTGGTAGCGCGCGCAGTTCTCGCTGATCTGCAACACCACCGGGGCCCCCGCGCGCTCGGCGCCGGCCACCAGGGCATCCGCGTGTTCGAGCCCGATGACGTTGAACGCACCGACCCCGAGACCGGTGCGGACGGCGGCGTCGACGACGCTGCCGGTGCCGACCAAAGGCATGGCTGCTACCTCTCTTCAGTGTGGTTGATGACCGGGTTGCCGCGCGCGAACACGGCGTCGACGAGGAGGTCGTCCGTGAGCACGACGAGGTCGGCCGGGCGGCCGGGAGCCAGCGAGCCGGCTTCGCCGCCGAGCCCGACGGCGCGGGCGGGAACGCTCGTGATCGCCGCGAGCGCGTCGAGGAACGGGATTCCGATGGCGACCGCGTTGCGCAACGCGCGGTCGAGCGTGAGCGTGCTGCCGGCGAGCGAATCGCCTTCTGCCAGGCGGGCTTCGCCGCCGCGCACCCGGACGGTCTCCTCGCCGAGGGGGTAGGTGCCGTCGTCCAGACCGGCGGCGGCAATCGCGTCGGTGACCAGCGCGGTGCGCCCTGATCCCGCCGCGCTCGCCGCCGCATGCGCGATCGCCGGGTGCAGGTGGAGTCCGTCGACGATGAGCTCGATCGTGACCCCGGCCGCCGCCAGCAGGGCGGGCACCGGCCCGGGACGGCGGTGGTGCTGCGGCCGCATCCCGTTCCACAGGTGGGTCGCGACGGTGACCCCGGCGTCCACGGCCGCGCGGGTGAGTTCGTAATCGGCGTCGGTGTGCCCGATCGCGGCGGTGGCGCCGCTGTCGACGACCTGGCGCACCGCGTCCAGACCGCCGGGCAGCTCGGGCGCGAGGGTGACCATGCGGACCGCACCATCACCGGCGTCGAGCAATCGGCGCAGATCCGCCGCGGCCGGTGCGCGCAGCAGCGACGGCGGGTGGGCACCGCAGTGCGCGGCGGCCAGGAACGGGCCTTCGAGGTGCACCCCGGCGATGAGCCCGTCCTGGACCGACTCGGCGAGCTCGGCGACTTTCCGCTCCATCACCCGCAACGGAGCGGTGACCAGCCCGGCCACCAGCGTGGTCGTTCCGTGGGCGCGGTGGAATTCGACCGCCCGCCGCCCTCGTTCCCGGGTCCCGTCCTGGAATGCGGCTCCCCCGCCACCGTGCACGTGCATGTCGACGAAACCCGGCACCAGCCACCGATTCCGCAGGTCGACGTCGACTGGCTTCGGCGCCGGCCCGGCCCCGATGGAAGCGATCCGGCCGTCGCGCACCTCCACCCAGCCGGGATCGAGGACGGCGGAGTCCGCCGCGACGACCTTGCCGCCGCCGAGAATCATGTCGTCCCCACCAGTTCGGCGGCGAGCAGCGCCGCGCCCAGGCTGCCCGCGCAATCGCCGAGCGCGGCGGGCACGATCCGCGGCGTGCGCTGGAGGTTCCAGTCCTCTTCCACGCGACGGGTGAGCGGGTCGAACAGCAGCGGCCCGGCCTGAGACAGGCCACCGCCCACCACGACGACCTCCGGCGCCAGCAAGGCGGTGAGCCAGATCAGCGCGCCGCCCAGCGCATCGACCGCCTCGTCCCAGACGGCGGTGGCGACCGGGTCCCCTGCGGCGACGCGCCTCGCCACGTCCGCCGCGCCCGCCACCGGAGTCCCGGTCCGGTCCTGGTAGCGCCGGCTGATCGCGCCCGCGGAGGCGACCTCCTCCAGGCGAATCCGAGCCGAGATCGGGACCTGCCCGATCTCCCCCGCGTATCCGCCTGCGGCGTAGACCCGGCCGGATTGCACGTGCGCCGCCGAGATTCCGGTGCCGACCGGGAGGAACACGGCGTCGCTCGCCTCCCGGGCGGCACCGAGCCGGTGTTCCGCCAGCGCCCCGGCCCGGACGTCGTGGCCGAAGGCGACCGGCAGCCCGATCCGCTCCGCGAGCAACGAGGCGAACGGCACGTCCGACCACCCCAGGTTCCCCGAGAACACCGCGACGCCCCGGGACTCGTCGACGATCCCCGGCACGACGAAGCCCACGGCCGCCGGCGCGGTGTGCTCGGAGAGGTCGGCGACGAGCGAAGACGTCAGGTCCAGCACTCGCTGGGCCGTGTCGGACGACGGCGGCGGCGTCGCGCGGCGCCGCTGCGCCAGCACCGTCCCCGATGCGTCGACCAGCACCGCTTTCGTCTCGGTCCCGCCCACGTCGACACCGACCACGGGGCCGCCGGCGCTGTCCGTCACATGTCGTCCAGGACGATCGACCGGGTCAGGTTGCGCGGGTTGTCCGGGTCCAGCTCGCGCTTCACCGCTGCGGCCACCGCGACTCGCTGGGCGAGCACCAGGTGCGCCATCGGGTCGCGCTGCCCGCTGTCGACGAAGTCGGCTCCGGCCGAGGAAACCTCGGCGGCGAGCCCGGTCGGGGTCTCGCCGAACATCCAGGTCACCCGGCCGGGTTCGGCGATGCTGATGGGGCCGTGCCGGTACTCCATGGCCGGGTACGCCTCCGACCACAGGCCCGCGGCTTCCCGCACCTTCAGCGCCGCCTCGTGCGCCAGCCCGACCGTCCAGCCCTTCCCGAGGAAGGTGATCTGCTCGCTGGCCGGGAGCGCGCCGAGCTCGGCGTCCAGCATGGCGCGGGCGTCCGCGACGGCCGCGGTCAGATCCGCTCCGAGCGAAGCTCGGAGCAGGGCCAGCGCGGTCGTCGCGAACCGCGTCTGCACCACGGACTGCTCGTCGGCGAACTCCAGCGCGACCAGCTCGTCGCAGACCTCCGCGATGGGCGCGGTGGGAACGGCGGTGATCCCGACCGCGGGCACCGTGCCCTTCAGCCGCCGCAGGAGTTCGAGCACCTCCGTGGTGGTTCCCGAGCGGCTGATCACCACCACGCGGTCGTAGGGCCGGCCGGCGGGCATTTCGGATGCGGGGAACGCGTCCGTCACGCCCTCGCCGGCGGCCTCCCGCAGCGTCGCGTACGCCATGGCCATGAACCACGAGGTGCCGCACCCGGCCACGGCCACCCGCTCACCGCGGGCCGGCAGCACGCCGGCCACCTCCCGGGCCAGCTCCGCGGCGCGCAGCCAGCATTCCGGCTGGCTGTCGATCTCGCCGTCCACGAGATATCCGCCAGACGTCATCAAGTCCTCCAAAACCTGTCGTTGCCGCGGCGAGCTCGTTCTCCGGTGCGCCGCCGAACGACGGCGCGGCGGGAGGCCGGGCACTGCCGAACCGCCACGCGGAGTCCGTCGCAGCGCGCCACGCCGCCAGACTAGATGCCCGAATTTGATCGAACAAGAGACTAATCAATCAATATCAATCATCGTACAGCCTCGGTCACCGCCACCGCAGGAGCCGCCGACTTGCGGTGACGATCACCGAGAAGAAGCCTTGCGTAGCGCCCCGACCACACGGAGTCACCGGATCAAGCGCATTGACCAGTGTGTTCCAAGGAATGCGGACCGAGGTAGTGACAGGCGCCACCGGCCGCGTTAATAATGACCGAACTTGCATGAAGTTGCTCGATAACTCGGACTTACGAGCACACATGCGCAAGCTGGTATCTGAGTTAGGGAGAGCAACACATGCCCCAGAAGCTCCGGAGACGGCTGGTGCTCGCCGCCGGGATGTGCCTGGCACTGCTTACGAGCTGCGGCATGCCAGACACCGACGCCGGGCGGGTGCTGCGGGTCGCGCAGTACCCGGATCCGCCGGAGCTCAACTCGCAGCAGCAATCGGGCAGCCAGGTCTACATGGGACTGTGCGAGCCGCTGACCGGCCTCGGTTTCGCCAGGGCCGGCGACCTCCGGATGCGCGGCGCGGAAAGCGTGCGCACCGCCGACGGTCGGGTGTGGACGATCACGCTGCGCCCCGGCCGCACGTTCCACAACGGCGAACCGATCACCGCGCAGACCTACGCGGACACCTGGAACGCGGTCTCCTACGGCCCCAACGCGTACAAGGCGAGTTCCACCTTCAGCGTCATCGACGGCTTCGACGAGGTCAACGAGGACCCGCCGCAGCGCGACACGTTGCGCGGGCTGGCAGTGCTCGGGCCGCTGACCTTGCAGGTCACGCTCAAGCAGCCCAACTACGACTTCCCGAAGATCATCGCCTCCTACAGCGCGTGCCCGATCCCGAAGGAGGGCCTGGCCGACCCCACCGGCTACTCGCAGGCGCCGATCGGCAACGGCCCGTACCGCTTCGTCCGCTGGGACCGCAACGAGAAGATCGTGCTGCAGCGCTGGCACGACTACCAGGGCGAGGTGCCGCCCGGGGCGGCCGAGGAGATCCAGTTCAAGATCTACCAGTCGCAGGACACCGCCTACCGAGACGTGCAGGCCGGGCAGCTCGACGTGCTGCGCAACCTGCCCGGCGGCCTGCTCAACGACGCCCGCGCCCAGCTCGGCGACTCCGGCCTGTTCGCGATCCCGCAGCAGCGGCAGATCACCCAGATGCTGGTGCCCGAGTACGTCGAGTCGCTGCGCGATCCGCGGCTGCGCAAGGCGATCTCGCTGGCGATCGACCGCGACGCGATGGCCGGCGCGCTGCTGCGCGGCACGGCGACCCCGGCCCGTTCCCTGCTGGTCGAGGCCGTCGGCGCGCCCTACCGGGCGGACGCCTGCACGGCCTGCCGGTACGACCCGGACGAGGCTCGCCGCCTCGTCGCGGAAGCCGGCGGATTCCGGGAACCGGTGGTCATCTGGTACTCCAACACCGGAGGCGGTGGCGGCACCGAGATGTCGCAGATCGCGCTGGCCATCTCCAACGCGCTGCGGCAGGAGCTGGGCGCCGAGGTCAAGCTGAAACCGGTGCTGCCCGCCCAGCTCACGCAGGCGCAGATCAGCGGCGAGCTGACCGGCCCGGCGCTGAGCCTCTGGGGCGACATCTACCCCAGCCCCGACCAGTACCTGGGCATGTTCCGCAAGGGCGGCGACGGCAACGAGTACACCCGCTACGACAACTCGCGCGCCAACGAACTGATCAACCAGGCGCTGGGCACCGGCGACGAGCTGGAAGCAGCGCGGCTCTGGCAGCGCGCCGAGGACCTGATCCTCGACGACATGCCCGCGATTCCGCTCTACTACCCGGCCATCTACGCCGCGCACGCGCCGTGCGCCACGCCGGTCACGCTCGGCGGCGACCTCCAGTACTACCTGACCGAGTTCGAGTGCGGCCCCGGCCGCGAGGGGTGATGCCGACATGCTCGGATACGTCGTCCGCCGCTTCGCGGCGATGCTGCCGGTGTTGTTCGGCGTCACGTTCCTGATCTTCGCGCTGGTCTACGCGATGCCCGGCGACCCGATCGCCGCGCTCGCCGGCGACCGGCCGATGCCACCGTCCACTGTGGCGGCGCTGCGCGAGCAGTACCACCTGGACGAGCCGCTGATCACCCAGTACCTGCTGTACATGACCGGGCTGTTCCAGGGCGACTTCGGCACCGACTTCTTCGGCCGGCCGGTGCTCGAGATGATCGCCGAGCGGTGGCCGACGACGCTGCAGCTGGCGCTGACCGCCTGGGTGTTCAAGCTGGTGATCGGCCTCGTGGTCGGGATCTTCGGCGCGCTGCACCGCGGCCGCTTCGGCGACCACCTGACCCTGGCGTTCACGGTGCTTTTCGTGGCGCTGCCCGGGTTCGTCATCGCCTTCATGGCGCAGCTGGTGTTCGGCTTGAAGCTGCAGCTGTTCCCGATCGCGGGCGTCGCCAACGGCTGGCCGATGAGCTTCATCCTCCCGGCGCTGGTGGTGGCGCTGGAGGCCGCGGCGCCGCTGGCGCGGCTGACCAGGTCGAGCCTGGTCGACGTGATGGGCGCCGAATTCATCCGCACCGCGCGGGCCAAGGGCGCGTCGGCCGGTCGCGTCGTGTGGGGGCACGCGCTGCGCAACTCGATGATCCCGGTGGTCACCTACCTCGGGCTCAGCCTGGCGGCGATGCTCGGCGGCGCCGTGATCGTCGAGAGCGTGTTCAACCTGCCCGGCATCGGCGGCCTGCTGGTGCAGGCGGTGCAGACCCAGCAGGGCACCATCGTGGTGGGCGTGGCCACCTTCATCATCCTGATCTACCTGCTGGTGAACCTGCTGGTGGACATCAGCTACGGAATCATCGACCCGAGGGTGCGCAATGCCTGACCGGACCGACTTCTCCCCCACTCCCGCCCAGGCCGCGCCCCGCCGGAGGTTCACGCTGGTCGGCCGGCTGCCGAGGCCGCTGCGCGCGCCGCTGTTCGTGGTCGCGGCGCTGATCGCCGCCGGCTACGTGCTGATGGCGGTCTGGCCGAGCCTGTTCACCTCAGCCGACCCGATGCACTGCGAGCTGCGGCTCAGCGGCGCGGGCCCGGCGCCGGGCCATCCGTTCGGCTTCGACATGCAGGGCTGCGACTACTTCGCCAACGTCGTGCACGGCGCCCGGCCGTCGATCGCGATCGGTCTGCTCGTCACCGCGGTGACCTTCGTGCTGGCCGCGGTGCTCGGCGCGCTGGCCGGTTACTTCGGCGGCATCGTCGACGGAGTCGTCTCGCGGATCGCCGACGTGGTGTTCGGCCTGCCGATGATCATCGCCGCGATCGTGGTGCTCAACCTGTTCGAAGAACGCACGATCTGGACGGTGAGCCTGGTCCTGATCGTCTTCGGCTGGCCCGGCGGCATGCGCTACATGCGCGGCTCGGTCCTCAAGATCCGCAACCTCGAATACGTGCAGGCCGCGCGCGTGCTGGGCGGCAGCCACCTGCGCATCATGGGCACGCACATCGCACCGAACGCGCTGACCTCGCTGATCGTGCTCAAAACCCTCGAGATCGGCGGTGTCATCGCCGCCGAGGCGGCGCTGACCTTCCTCGGCATCGGGCTCCAGCCGCCCGCGATCTCGTGGGGGCTCCAGCTCTCCACCGCCCAGCAGCAGTGGCAGGCCAGCCCGCACCTGCTGGTCTACCCTGCCCTGTTCCTGACCGGCGCCGTCCTGGCGTTCGTCGTCCTCGGCGACAGCCTGCGGGAGACCCTCGACCCGAAAGGAAAGAAATCGTGAACGCGAAGGCGCGGTCCGCGCCGCACCAGGCCGAGGACGACCGGCGCACGGTTCTCGACGTGCGCGGCCTCAGCGTCGACTTCCACACGCCCGCCGGCCGGTTGCACGCCGTCCAGGACGTCAGCTTCAGCGTGGGCGCGGGCGAAACGCTCGCCGTGCTCGGCGAATCCGGCTCGGGCAAGAGCGTCACCGCGCAGGCGATCATGGGCATCCTCGACACGCCGCCGGCCGAGATCGTCGGCGGCACCGTCGAGCTCGGTGGCCAGGACCTGCTCGCGCTGCCCGAGCGGCAACGCCGCGCGGCAACGGGATCGCGCGTGTCGCTGATCTTCCAGGACGCGCTCACGGCGCTGAACCCGGTGCAACCGGTGGCCAAGCAGATCGGCGAGCTGTACCGGCTGCACCGCGGCGCGTCGCGGAAGCAGGCGTGGCGGCAGGCCGTGGAAATGATGGACCGGGTGCGGATTCCGGCGGCGGCAAGCCGCGCCGGCGACTACCCGCACCAGTTCTCCGGCGGCATGCGCCAACGCATCCTCATCGCGATGGCGCTGGCGCTGGACCCGGAGGTCGTGATCGCCGACGAACCCACCACCGCTCTCGACGTGACCGTGCAGGCCCAGATCCTCGACCTGCTCGCCGAACAGCAGGCCGAGCGCGGCCTGGCGCTGGTGTTGATCACCCACGACCTCGGTGTCGCGGCCAAGATGGCCGACCGCGCCCTGGTGATGTACTCCGGGCGCGTCGTCGAGCACGGGCCGATCCGCCGGCTGTTCACCGCGCCGATCCACCCGTACAGCCAGGGCTTGGTCGCCTCGATCCCGCGGCGGTCGCACCGCGGCGGTCCGCTGCCCGCGATCAGCGGCCTGCCGCCGAGCCTCACCGATCGCCCCGCGGGCTGCCGCTTCCACCCCCGCTGCAGCATCGCGCGCGAACACTGCGAGTCGGTCGAACCGGAACTGCTGCAGCTGGACGACGGCAGGCAGACCCGGTGCCACTTCTGGACGGAGGTCGCATCGTGACCGATCAGCACATCCTCGACGTGCACGACGTCACCAAGCACTACCGCAAGCGCGGCGGCGGGCGGTTCGGCCTCGGATCCGCCACCGTCAAAGCGGTCGACGGCGTGAGCCTGAAGCTGCGCAAGGGCGAGGCGCTGGGCATCGTCGGCGAGTCCGGGTGCGGCAAGTCCACGTTGACCCGGCTGCTCACCGCGCTGGAGAAGCCCACCAGCGGGCAGATCCGCTACCGGGGCGTCGACGTCCACAGTGCGAAAGGCGCTGCCCGAACCCAGATGCGGCGCAACATCCAGATGGTCTTCCAGGACCCCTACGCCTCGCTCAACCCGCGCAAGACCGTCGGCTCGATCCTGGCCGAGCCGTTCCGGATCCACCGCGACGCGCTGCCCGAGTCGGGCCTGCGCCCGCGGCTGGAGCAGCTCCTGGAACAGGTCGGCCTGCGGCCGGACCACCTCGACCGGTACCCGCACGAGTTCTCCGGCGGACAGCGCCAGCGCATCGGCATCGCCCGCGGCATCGCGCTGAACCCGGAGGTGCTGATCTGCGACGAACCGGTCTCCGCGCTCGACGTCTCGGTGCGCGCGCAGGTCCTCAACCTGCTCGCCGAGCTGCAGCGCGAACTGTCGCTGACCGTCGTGTTCATCGCGCACGACCTCGACGTGGTGCGGCACTTCTGCGACCGGATCGCGACGATGTACCTGGGCAGGGTGGTCGAGGAAGGCGACTGCGACGCGGTCTACGACCACCCGGCGCACCCCTACACCCGGGCCCTGCTGTCCGCGATCCCGCGCCCCGGTTTCGACGACGAACCGGAGCAGGAACGCATCGTGCTCGAAGGCGACCCGCCGTCGCCGATCGCACCGCCGTCCGGCTGCCCGTTCCACACCCGGTGCTGGATGGCCCGACCGGACTGCGCGCACACCGTTCCGGCCGGGCACGACCTGGGCGAGGGGCACGTCTCGCACTGCCACTTCGCCACCGAGGTCGCCGACGCCGACGCGCGCCGGTGAGGCGCACAGCCTGCGACGTGTGGTGTACAGGGCTACACCTATGGTCACGAGTTCGCCGGCACCGCCGCCGACGGCACGTGTTACGCCGTCGAACCCACCGTCTACTGCGGAGAGTGCGACCAGTGCCGCGCCGGCCACGTCCAGCGGTGCAACGCGCCGGAGCACGGAACGCTGGGGATATTCAGGGACGGCGGGATGTGCGATGCCGTCACCGTCGCCGAGGACATGCTCGTCCGACTCCCGTCCGGCCTGGATGTGCGCGACGCCTGCCTCGTGGAGCCGGCGTCGGTGGCCTGGCACGGTGTGCGTAGCGCGGCACTCGAGCCCGGGGAGCGGGTGGCGGTCGTCGGCGGCGGCAGCATCGGGCTGCTGGCTGCGGCGGCAGCCCGGCAGCGCGGCTTCGACGTCGATGTCGAGGTGCGCCACAAGCACCAGAGGATCGCGGCGGAACGCCTCGGACTCGGCTCGGCGGACGGCGTCTACGACGTCGTGATCGACGCTGCGGGCAGCGAGGCAGGCCTGGCCCGGTGCGCCGAACTGGCCCGCGTCGGCGGTCGCGTCGTGCTGCTGGGCGTGTACCAGCACACCGCGCCCATCCCGGGCATCGCCAGCCTGGTCAAGGAACTAAGCTACATCCACTCCATCGCCTACGGCCGGCACGACGGCGTCCGCGACACCGAACAGGCCGCGGCGATGCTCGCCGGCAACCCCGAGATCGCGCAGACGGTGATCACCCACCGCTTCCCCCTCGACGACGCCGCAGAGGCCTTCCGCGTGGCCGGCGACCGTGCCTCCGGAGCCATCAAGGTCGTCCTCCACCCCTGACCGCACCCCGCCCGGCGCGTACGCACTCCTAGCGGCGGCAGGGGTTATGCCCTGGCAGAGGCGCTCTACCAGTAGGGAGCCACTGCGCCGCAGCGACGGCGATCCAGCCGACGGCGCTGGTGAACGCGCTATGCGGCATGAGCGGATGTTTGTTGTGCCCAACAAACCGATCAGCGTCCGAAGTGGACAAGTACGCCACGGTGGTGGGTGCCTGACGCCGGTGGCGTTTTCGCGCGAAACCGGCGCCGTGCACCTCAGACGGCCATGTCCCACGCATACCTGCGCAGCATTCTGAAACGACCCCGGGAGCGCTGTGCTGGCGTGCCGCGGAGAAGTGTCCGCTGCGCCCCGCGGGCGCAGCGGAGCACTGGTCAGGACGAGCTGACGCGGGACCGCTCGAAGTAGTCGATCAGGGCGGCGTCCGGCGCCGTCACCTCGACCGGCATTCCACCGCTGCGCAGCGATTCCGTTGCCGCGCAACCGGTCGCGACCGCTTCCCGCGCCGCGATCGGCGAGGTGATGGTCGGCACGTCGGCGCTCACGAACGCCAGGAACTCGGCCACGATGCGCGGGTCCGCGCCGCCGTGCCCGCCGCTGGCGCGCTCGACCTCCACCACCCGGTCGGCGTCGGGCGCGTAACCGCGGTGCCTGCGGTTCCACACCTTGACCACCGAATCCGCGTCGTCGCCGAAGTTCTCCAGCCTGCCCTCGGTGCCGATGACGGTGTAGTTGCGCCAGTAGTCCGGCGTGTAGTGGCACTGCTGGTAGCTCGCCAGCACGCCGTTGTCCAGCTCCAGGTTGACCAGGCTCAGGTCCTCGACGTCCACCACCGGGTTGAGGCCGGTCTGGCTGCGCGGCGGCCAGTTCTGCTCGTACTCGGCCCAGTCGTGGCCCGTCTTGTAGGTCTCGCGCTCGTTGCGGTCGGTGATGTCGCCGTAGACCGTCAACGCGCCCATCGCGTTGACGCGCCTGCTGTACCCGCCGGCCAGCCAGTGCAGCACGTCGATGTCGTGCGCGCCCTTCTGCAGCAGCAGGCTCGTGCTCTTGCTCCGGTCGGCGTGCCAGTCCTTGAAGTAGAAGTCGCCGCCGTGCCCGACGAAGTGGCGGCACCAGATCGAGGTGACCTCACCGATCGCGCCCGAGGTGATGAGATCGCGCATCGTGCGGATCACCGGCATGTGCCGCATGTTGTGCCCGACGTAGAGCTTGCCGCCGGACTGCCGCGCCGCGGCGAGGACGCGGTCGCAGCCGGCCGTGGTGACCGCCAGCGGCTTCTCGAGGTAGACGGCGAGCCCGGCTTCCAGGCAGCGGATGGCGTGCTCTTCATGCAGGTGGTCGGGGCTGACGACGAACACCGCGTCCAGCTCGCTTTCCAGCAGCTCATCGAGCGTGTGCGTCTGCCGGACGTCGTCGCCGTAGCGCTGCGCGGCGGCAGCGGCGCGCGCCGGATCCGGATCGCACACCGCGACGATCCGCGAGCCCTCACCAGGCCGATGGGCGTGGTCGGCGATCCCCACCCGCAGCCCGCACCCGAGCACACCTGTCCTTACGTCCATGGGTCACCTTCCCGCGTGCGCGCACCGGCAAGACTGCGCATTTTTGCTCCAACATGATTGTTTGCAGCATATATCGATCAGTTTCGCGCAATCCACTCTATGTCGCCCACGCCGCCGACACCACCCCAGGACAGGACATGGCACACGCGAGCGGCACCACTGTTGCACCCGGGCGGCGACCGGCCTTGGGCCGAATTCGACGGGAGGGCAACCACAACCGACGTCGGCGACAGCACCCCTGGAGGGACTACCCGCCCTCTCCTGGCGCGACCGTGCGCAAGACCGCGCCGACGCTGCGGTCGGCCGCGGTGTGGAGGTGCCGGCGGAACTCCTTCAGCGCCATGGTGACGTGCGCGTCGCGACGACGAACGAACACGGTCGTCACCGTTGCGTCGGCAGGCGCCATCCGGTGCAGGCGGAGTCGGTGGCGCAGTCCAGAATGCTCGACCAGCGCCCGGGGCAGCATCGTGATGCCGAGGCCCGCGGCGACGCAGCCGAGGATGCCTTCGACCGTGCCGTAGTCGAGGACCTTCGGTTCCACGCCCCGCGCTCGGACGACGGTTTCAAGCCTGCGCCGGTACGAGCACCCCGCGCGGAACACGAGCAGCCGGGGGCCGTTGGGTCCGCGCAATGCGTCATCGAGGTCGCGGTGCCTCAGCGCGGTGATGACGACCATTTCCTCGGTGAAGACCTCTTCTTCGTGCAGGTCCTCGTCGTTGACTGGGCCGGCGACGAGCGCTCCGTCGAGGGCGTGGTCCTTGACCAGCTCCACCAACGACTCGGTGGGGCCGGTGAGCACGGAGAGGTCGACATCCGGCCAGGCCGCGGTGTAGGACTCGAGGACGGGCGGCAACCGGATCCCGGCCGTCGTCTCCATCGCTCCGATTCGCAACGGCCCGGAAGGCCTGTCGTCCCGAACGGCGCGGCGGGCCTCGTCCGCGAGCGAGGTGATCCGCTGGGCGTAACCGAAGAACTGCTCCCCGGCCGCGGTCAAGGCCACTCCCCGGGCGTGGCGGCGGAGGAGGACCGCGCCGAGTTCTCGTTCCAGCCCTGCCATTCGCGCGCTGATGCTGGACTGCACGGTGTGCAGTTCCGCGGCCGCGCGCGTGATGCCACCGGTGCGTGCCACGACGACGAACACCTGCAGGTCCGACAACTCCACGTGCTCGCTCCTGACCTCTAGGGTTCGTCGCTGACGATGGCAGCGTTCGCCACTCATCGTTGGACACGATTCCTAGCAGAGCCTAGCGTCCTTCCTGCACCGGAGACGCAGGTCGACAGCGGGGAGAACGCGTTGATCCCAACCAGACTGACGGCGGCGCTGGGCATCGAGCGGCCGGTCTTGCTCGCGCCGATGGACAAGGTCGCCGATGCCCGACTCGCTTCGGCGGTGTCCGCGGCGGGTGGGCTGGGCTTGCTCGGTGGCGGGTACTGCGATCGCGAATGGCTGGACGAGCAGCTGGCGTCGGTGAGCAGGCGGGTCGGATGCGGGTTCATCACGTGGTGCCTGGCCCGGAATCCCGAGCTGCTCAACGTCGCGCTCGATCACGACCCGGCAGCGGTGTTCCTGTCGTTCGGCGACCCGATGCCGTTCGCCGACCGGATCCACGAGGCGGGCGTGCCGCTGCTGTGCCAGGTCTGCACGGTCGAAGAAGCGCGACGCGCCCTGGATTCCGGCGCGCGCGTTCTGGTGGCCCAGGGAGGAGAGGCGGGCGGGCATGGCACCGGAACCCGTTCGACCCTCACCCTGGTCCCCGAACTGGCCGACCTGCTCGCCGCGCGTTCTCCTGACACACTGCTCGTGGCCTCGGGCGGGGTGGCGGACGGCCGCGGACTGGCCGCCGCCTTGTGCTTGGGGGCCGACGGCGTGGTGATGGGGAGCCGGTTCTGGGCGAGCACGGAGGCGGCCGTGTCCGCCGCCGCGCAGCGCCGCGCACTCGCCTCCAGCGGCGACGACACCGTGCGGCAGAGCGTGTACGACATCGTCCGGGCGGTGGACTGGCCCTCCCACTACACCGGACGAGTGCTGCGCAACGACTTCGTCCGGCAGTGGCACGGGCACGAGCACGAGCTGCGCGAAGACCTGCCCCGTCTGCAAGAGGTCTTCAAGAACGCCAAGGACAACGACGACTACAGCATCGGGAACGTCATCGTCGGCGAAGCGATCGGCCTCATCGACGAACTCGAGCCCGTCGAAGCGATCATCGACCGCGTCGTGCGGGAAGCCTCGTCCATCCTCGTCTCGACCTGAGCTCGTCGACAGCGCGCCGATCGCTCGTCCACCACGCAAAACCATGGGAGGAACTGCACATGCAGCAACGAGTTCGGGATTTCTGCGCGCGCTTCGGCCTGCGCGTGCCGATCGTGCAGGCACCGACGGCCGGTGCCTGCCCGCCCCGGCTGGCGATCGCGGTGGCCGAAGCCGGCGGGATGGGCGCGAACGGGGTGGTGCTCGACCGGCCCGAACTCATCGGCGACTGGGTGGAGCGGTTCCGCGCGGGAACGTCCGGCCCGTTCCAGCTGAACACCTGGATCCCGGACGCGCCGGTCGACGATCCCGGGCGGCAGCAGGCGGCGGAGCAGTTCCTGACGCGGTTCGGCGAAGCTGGCGAGGCCGGGCCTCCGAGCCCGGATTTCGCCGAGCAGTGCGAGGCCATGCTGGCGGCCCGGCCGACGGTCGTCTCGTCGATCATGGGGCTCTTCGCCGATGACTACGTCGAGCGGCTGCACCGGGCGGGCATCGCGTGGTTCGCCTGCGCGACCAACCTCGCCGACGCCCTGGCCGCCCAGGACGCAGGTGCCGACGCCGTCGTCGCTCAGGGAATGGAAGCGGGCGGGCACCGGGGCAGCTTCGACCCGCAGACGGCCGAGCAGACCGACGTCGGCCTTTTCGCCCTGATCCCGCACCTGGTCGACCGGCTGCGGATCCCGGTCATCGCGGCCGGCGGAATCGCGGACGGTCGTGGCGTGGCCGCCGCGCTGACCCTCGGCGCGAGCGCGGTCCAGGTGGGGACCGCGTTGCTGCGCTCCCCCGAGGCGGGCATCGACGACGGCTGGTCGGCCGCCATGGAAGGGCTGTCGCCGGAGCGGACGGTCACCACCCGCGCGTACACCGGCCGGCTCGGACGGGCGGCGCCGACGCCGTTCGTGACGGCGTGGACGAGCGACGAAGCTCCTTTGCCCGCCCCATATCCCGTCCAGCGGCGGCTGGTGGGCCAGTGGCGCCGGGGCGGTGCGGCCGGTCTCGACCGGGTCAACCACTGGGCCGGCCAGAGCGCGGCCCTGGCCACCACGGCACCGGCGGGAGAGATCGTCACTCGCATGTGGACGGACGCGCGCGAACTGCTCGCCTGATCGCGGACGGGCACCAGGCGGCGCCGACGATGCATCCGGATGTTCGGGCGTGGTCGGCACCCTGGTGGTCGAGACGCGGTTCAGCGTTGCGGGCTGGACCGAATCATCGGAGCACTGCCCGGAAACGTCAGTCCTGGCCGAGCCAGAGGTCGGGGCCGAAGACCTCGTAGTGGATGTCGGTCGCCGGGACGCCGAGTTCGCGGAGCTGGGTGCGGACCGCGCGCAGGAACGGCAACGGCCCGCACAGGTAGGCCGTGATGCCCTCCGGGATGCCGATCGCGGTCAGGTCGACCAGCCCCGTGCGGTCGGCAGGCCAGGGACCTTCGGGGGCCTCGTACCAGACGTGGGCGGTGGCGTCGGGCAGCTTCGCGACGAGTTGGTCGAGGTCGGCGCGGAATGCGTGGGTGCCCTGGGCGCGGTCGGCGTGCACGGCGATGACCCGGCGCGGCGAGCCGGTGCCCGCCAGGTGGTTGAGCATGCTGATCATCGGTGTGCAGCCGATGCCGGCCGAGGCGAGCAGGACCGGACCGTCGCCGTCGCCGTCGCCGTCGCCGTCGCCGTCGCCGAGCGTGACATCGCCGAAGGGCGCCCCGATCCGGAGGACGTCGCCTTCGGTGACGCGCTCGTGCAGGTGGTTGGAGACCTCGCCGTCCGGGCTGCCGACGACCTTCTTGACCGTGAACTGCACCGCGTCGGCGGGCGCGCCGGAGAGGCTGTACTGGCGGATCTGGCGCGCCCCGTCCGGCAGTTCGACCTGCACGGACACGTACTGGCCGGGTCGCGACGCGGGTGGCGGGGAGCCGTCGACCGGGCGGGCGAGGAAGGTGACGACGTCGTTGTCGGGCAGGCGGCCCACGACGCGGTAGTCGCGCCAGACGTCGCCGTCGGGGGTGCCCGCCTCGGCGTACAGGCGGGTTTCGATCGCGATGAGCGCGTCCGCCATCGACCAGTAGACCTCGCTCCACGCCGCGGCGACTTCATCAGTGACGGCCTCGCCCAACACCTCGGCGATGGCGGCGAACAGGTTCGTGTGCACGATCGCGTACTGGTCGGGCGTGATCCCCAGGGACGCGTGCTTGTGCGCGATGCGGCTCAGCATCGTCTCGGGCGGGGTGCCGGGATTTTCCAGGAGCGCCGAGGCGAACGCCGCGATCGATCCCGCCAGGGCCTGCTGCTGCTCGCCGCTCGCCTGGTTGCCCCGGTTGAACAGGTCGCGCAGCAACTCGGGGCGGGCGGTGAAGAGCTTGTCGTAGAACACCGACGCGATCTCGCCGATGGCGCTGCGGACCGCCGGCAGGGTGGCGCGCACCGTTTCGATCGATTCCTCGGACAACATCGGCCAACTCCAAACTGGTATCCAATATTCGTATTTTTGGCCGCACCGGATCACCGGGCGCGGCGCGTTCCGGGGTCAGCCCGCCGGCGGCCTCGACGACAGGCTCAGCAGGATGGGTCCGGTGGGGGCGGCCACCAGGTCCTCGATGGTGATCGGGTCGAGCGCGGCGAAGAAGGCTTCCTGGGCGTTGCGCAGCGCCGTGCGAAGTCGGCATGCCGACCGCAACGGGCAGGGCGGATCGTCCTCGCAGCCCACCACATCGCCCACGCCTTCGAGCTCGCGGACGAGTCGGCCGAGAGATCCGGTGCGCCCCGACTGGGTCAGAGCGAGCCCGCCACCTCGACCCCGGCGAGCTTCGACGACGCCGAGGCGCTGCAGCAGCGTGACGACCTTCGCGGCATGGCTGTAGGGAACGGCGACCTGGCCGGCGACCTCGCGCGTGGTCGGCGCGGCTTCGTCGTCCAGGACCGCGAGGCGCATCGCTATCCGCAGCGCGAGATCGGTTCGTTTGGTCAGCCGCACGAGCACGACCCTAGATAACTGGAATCTCAAAATCCAAATATCTCCCGCGCGCCTGTAAGGCAGCTCATACCGGGCGCCCCGCGCTCCGCGACGATATTGACCGTGCAAACCCAGTATTGACCGGTCAATTGATCGCCCGCTAGATTCTCCTCCCATGGCAGTCCCGGCGTACTTGCGGATCCGCAACGAGCTGGAGCGGCAGATCCGCTCCGGCGCGCTTCCGCCTGGAACCCGGCTGCCGACCGAGTCCGAACTCCAACAGGAGCACTCGATCGGCCGCGCGACCGCGCAGCGAGTGCTGACCGAGCTGGCGCAGGCGGGCCTGGTGGAGCGCCACCGCCGACGCGGAACGTTCGTCGCATCGAGTGCACGGCAGGAGAACCTGCTGCGCATCGCCAACCCGGTGCTGCAGGGCCCGGAGATCCCGGGTCGGCACGCGGTGGACTCGATCACGGTGGTCCCGGCCCGGGACGCCGACGTCGACCTGCCCGGCGTGGCCGACGACGCGCCGGTGCACGAGTTGCGGCGGCTGAAGTTCGACGTCGACGACAACCCGATCGCCGTCGAACTGTCCGTCATCCCGTTCTCGTTGGCACCACGACTGCAGGACGAGGACCTCGTCCACCTGACCGTGCACGACTACTTCACCCGCATCGGCGTTCCCGCGGCGAAGTCCCGCGTCTACATCGACCCGATCAACCTCGACGAGGCGACCGCGGATCGGCTGCAGCTGCCCGTAGGCAAGGCGGTGATCCGGTTGCGGCGCCTGACCTGGCTGACCGACGGCGATCTCGCCGAAGTGGCGTGGTGGATCATGCGCCCCGACCTCGTCGAGTACTTCCTCGAACAAACAATTCCCCAGTAACGAGGAATCCCCCTAAGCCGCCGATCCCCAGTGGATCGGTCGATGCGCCGTGCGCATTTTCACGGACCTCCCATCCCCGGTGAACATCGTCATCGGCGCACGAAGGAGTGTGACCATTGGCAACCCCGCGCATCGCGATCATCGGCACCGGCGTGATCGGTGCGATGGCCGCCTGGCAGCTCACCCGTCGAGGGGCCGAGGTACTGGCCTTTGACGCCTACTCCCCCGGTCACGACCGCGGCGCATCCGCCGGTGAATCGCGGATCTTCCGGACCATCTACAAGGAAGGATCGAGCTACGTCCCGCTGCTGCAGCGGTCCGGCGGCCTGTGGCACGACCTGGAGCGAACGTCCGGGTCCGATCTGCTGACGATGTGCGGCGGGCTGACCATCGGCCGCGCCGACCACCCGGACGTCCAGGCCGTCCAGCGCTGCGCCGAAGAGCACGGGCTCGACCACGAAGTCCTCGACGCGAACCGGTCTCGGGAGCGCTTTCCCCAGCACGCGGTCGACGACGACGAAGTAGCGGTGTTCGATCCGGCCGCGGGCGTCCTCCGCCCCGAGCTCGCAGTGCAGGCAGCCCTGCACGCCGCCGAGGCATCCGGTGCGACGCTGCTGTCCCACCACCCGGTCCAAGAGGCCTCCGAGACCGCGCATGGGTGGCGAATCACCAGCAACGGCAAGGACTTCGACGCCGATCACGTCGTCTTCGCCCCCGGGCCGTGGGCGTCGCGGCTGGAACCGCTGCGAGGACTTCCGGTCGAGGTCAGGTTGATCACCGCGTGCTGGTGGGCGGCCCGCGACCACGCCGCCCACCTGCCGGACCGGTTGCCGATCACCATCCGCCGACACCGCGAAGCCGGGTTCTCCTGCTTCCCGTCACTGGACGGCGCATCCATCAAGACCGTGCCGCACCACCTCGGGTTCCCGGTGCTGGACGGCCCGGATGCCCTGCCCCGCAACGCTTCCCCGGAATTCGTCCGCGCGGCATCGGCCGCCACGGCCCGGCTGCTGCCCGGCGTCGTGCCGCACCCGATCCGGATCGGCACCTACGCCGAAGGGTTCACCCCGGACGACCACGCGCTGCTCGGCGCCCTGCCCGGCCTGCGCAACGCCACGGTCATGACCGGCTTCTCCGGCCACGGTTTCAAGCTCGCACCGGTCTTCGGCGAGATCGGCGCCGACCTGGTCCTGACCGGCGGCACCGCGCACGACATCGACCACCTCGACCCCAGCCGCTTCACCAACGCGTGATCACTGGAGGCACACCATGCCCACTGGTTCGACCGGACAGCTGGTCGGGATCGTCCTCACCACCCTGCTGGTGATCGGCGCCGGCGCCGCCATGTCCGTCTACTTCGGACGCCGCGCCAAGACGTCCCAGGACTGGCTCGCGGCCAACGAGTCGCTGCCGCTGTTCGTCGTCGTCATCACCCAGTTCGCCGCCGCCTCGGGCGGCGGCGTGCTCATCGCCCACGTCGGGATCGGCTACAGCTCCGGGTGGTCGGTGTTCATCTACGAAGGCTGCGTGCTGGTCGGCTTCCTGCTGCTCATGCTGATCGCGCGCTGGCTGCGCGAGCAGCGGTTCACCACCGTGCCCGACGTCGTCACCCGCCTGTTCGGCCAGAACCGGCTGCTCACCGCCATCGCCGCGCTCGCCGCGCTGGTGGTCCCGTTCGGCTGGATCGCGACGCAGTTCGTCGCCTTCGCCCGGCTCTTCGGCCAGCTGACCGGAATCCCCCTCCCCGTGCTCGTCGCGGTCATCGCCCTCGCTTCGCTGGCGTTCGTGCTGCCCGGCGGGCTGACCTCGGTGGCGTGGGCCGACTTCGTGTTCGGCCTCTTCAAGATCACCATGGCGCTCGTCGTCGCGATCTACGGCATCCAGCTGGCCGGCGGCTGGACGCACGTCACCCAGGTCGTGCCGCAGCGGCTGTGGGGCTTCGAGGGAGTCACGGCCGTGGGCTGGCAGCAGATCTGGCTGTGGGCGGCCGCGATCATCCCCGGAACCCTGACCAACCAGCTCTACTACCAGCGCGTGTTCGCGACCAAGCGGATCAGCGACGCGCGCCGCGGCCTCGGGCTCTCGGGCCTGACGATGCTCATCAGCGGCGTCTACGCCGGCTGCATCGGGCTCGCGGTGCACGCGATGAACCCGAACCTGTCCTCCCAGGAGGACGCCGCCGGCTGGCTGCTCACCCAGCTGCCGTCCTGGATGCTCATCGTCTTCGCGGCGTTCCTCGTCTCGACGATCGTCGCCACCAGCGGCGCCGCCCTGCAGTCGGTCACCGCCAACCTGACCCGCGACGTCTACCAGAACATCGCCGGCAAGCAGGCGAGCGAACGCCGGACCGTCGCGCTGTCGCGGGTGCTGACCGTCGCGGTGTCGATCATCGCCGCCGTGCTGGCGGTCGTGTTCCCACAAGCCCTGCCGTGGCTCGTGGCCACCTACGCCTACTCGGCGGCGGCGCTGGCCGCGCCGATCTTCCTCGGCTACCTGCTGCACCGCCGCCGCGACCTCACCCCGGCGACCGCGATCGCGAGCATGGTGGCTGGCATCGTCGGTTGCGGCGTCGCGCAGGTGCTGGACACCACCGTGCCCTACGCGGTGTACGGCATCGCCACTTCGGCCGTGGTGCTGCTGCTGATGACCGCCGCGACGTCCAGCAAGAGGGCCGACGCACCCGCGCCGGCCGTTCGCAGTGAGATTGTGAGGGAACGATGAGCAACAGGATCGCCGTCGTCGGCCTCGGAGTGCTGGGTGCCAGCGTCGCACGATCGCTGGCCCTGCGCGGCGCCGAGGTGACCGTGTTCGAACGGTCCGCGGCGCTGGCCGGGACATCGGGCACGTCGTTCGCCTGGACCAACTCGCACAGCAAGAACCCGCGCTCCTACCACGACCTCAACGTCGCCGGACTCGCCGAACACGACGCGCTCGCCTCCGACACCGCGCAGACATGGCTGGTGCGCAACGGAAACCTCGAGTGGGCCGAAGACCCCACGGGCGCGGACCGGCTCGCCGCCTCGGTCGCGGAACTCACCGACCGCGACTACCCCGTCGACTGGATCACCCCGCAGCGGGCCCGCGAACTCGTGCCCGACCTGCGCATCCCCGACCACGTCACCGACATCGCCCACTACCCCACCGAAGGACACGTCTTCCCGGCGCTGCTCGTATCGCGGCTGTGGGGCGAAGCACGCGACCACGGCGCACGCCTGCGCTGCCCCGCGACGGTGACCGGCCTGTCCGAGACCGACAGCGGGGTGCGGATCGAGCTGGCCGACGGTGTCGCCGAGGCCGACGCCGTCGTGCTCGCGGTCGGCCGCTGGACCGAGGCGCTCACCGCGTCGGCGGGCCACCGCATCCCCGTGGCCGACCCCGACGCCGCGGGAACCGCGACCGTCGGGATGCTCGGCTACACCAACCCGCTCCCCACGAGGCTGGACCGCATCCTCACCACGCCGCGGCTCAACGTCCGGCCGGACGGTGGCGGCCGACTGATCGTGCAAGGCCTGGACCTCGACGCCGACGCCGACCCGGCCAACCCGCCGGCGCTCGACGGCCACCACGCCAGGCAGTTGTGCAGCCGCCTCAACGACCTGCTCGACGGCACCGGAGGGGCCCACCTGGAATCCCTGCGCATCGGTCAGCGCGCCATGCCCGCCGACGGCCTGACCGTCGCCGGGTTCCTCGGCGACAGAGGCAAGATCTACACCCTCTGCACGCACAGCGGCATCACGCTCGGCCCACTCCTCGGGCGTCTCGCCGCGCAGGAACTCCTCACCGGAGACCTCGCGGAGATCCTCGCGGACTTCCGCCCCCAGCGCCTCATCGGCCGCACCGACCTCCCCGCCCTCCAACCGGCCCGCTTCGCCGGCCAGCAGTAACGGAACCCGCAGTGCCCAGGCGCTCCTCCGGCCACCTGGACCCTACGCAGACCAGCACAACGGTGATCTACGTTCGGTGACCTACGTTCCGGTGGTCCGCAGTTTCAATTGAAACTGCGGACCACCGGCGTGTCGGGCCACGACACGCCGGAGGCTGTGGACAACTCCCGCAATTTCAATGAGTGTTTTTCATCCTGGTCGGCCCGCAGCCGCGGGCCGCAAAGCTGCACGTCGATGGGGTGCCGCATGCGCCGCAGGCGCATAGCC
>NZ_JBFAIN010000058.1:0-42497 GCF_040654735.1 Saccharopolyspora sp. NPDC050642
ACCGCGTCCGCTGCTGCCCCCACCAAGTCGGCACCCTCGCCAAAGCCATCCTCACCCTCGAACACGAAACAAGATGAAAAACGCTCAATGGAAATCGGACCTTCGATTTCCATTGAAATTGCGGAGGGTGAAGTCGCGGAAGGTGCGGACCGCCGGCGGGAGCGCCCGGCCCGCCGGCCAGGCCAGGCCGATCGTGCGGTGCGCCGGTGGATCCAGCGGCACCTCGACCGTGCCCGGCGCCGGGCCGTTGTCGCCCGGCGGCAGCAGCGCCACGCCGAGCCCGGCGGCGACCAGCCCGCGCACCGTGTCGACCTCCTCGCTCTCGAAGGCCAGCCGCGGCTCGAAACCGGCGCGTTCGGCCAGGCCCGCGAAGATCTGCCGGAGTCCGTAGCCGGGGCGGGTAGCCACGAAGTCGTCCCCGGCGAGCTCGGCCAGCCGCAGCCTGCGGCGCCGGGCCAGCCGGTGCCGCGCGAACAGCACCGCGACCAGCGGCTCTTCCCGGAGCGGTGCGGTTTCCCAGTGCGGATCGTGCTCGGGCAGCGGCGAGACGACGCAGAGGTCGATCTCGCCCGACCAGGCGCGCTCGAGCATGCTGTTGCGCGGCCCCTGCACGAGCCCGAACCGCACGTGCGGGTGCACGTCGCGGAACTCGCGCAGCAGCGGCGGCACCAGCGTGCTGCCCATCGTGTGCTGGAACCCGAACGTCACCTGGCCCCGGTCGGGGTCGATCTCCTCGATCACGGCCCGGCAGCCGGCCTCCAGCCCGCGCATCGCGTCTTCGGCGGCCGCCGCGAGCAGGGCTCCGGCGCGGGTCAGGTGGATGCCGCGACCCTGCCGCACGATCACCGGCGTGCCGAGCCGATCGCCCAGCTTGGCCAGCGCGCGGCTGACCGTCGGCTGCGGGACGCCCAGGGACTCCGCTGCTCGTGTGAGATGGCCCTCGGCTGCGACCGCGCGCAGCAGGGCGAGCGACGGGGCGAGGTGGGCCGCTAGCTGCGACGAGTCGTCCGGCTCGGCTGATTCATTCACCACCGCATCAATCATGCGGTATTCCGGCATTGGACGCATTAGTCAGGGCTACTTACGTTCGAGCACGTGAACGCAGTCGACCCGGCCCGCATCCGCAAGATCCGCATCTCCCTGCTGCTTGGCGCGCTGGCGATGTTCGCGCTGCTCTACGCGCCGCAGCCGGTGCTGCCGCAGCTTGCCGAGGTCTTCGCGCTGAACCCGGGCACGGCGGCGCTGCTCATCTCGGCGAGCACGCTCGGGCTGGCCGTCGCGGCGATCCCGCTCGGCACGCTGTCGGAAGCGGTCGGCCGTCGCCGCACGATGATCGCGGCCTTGCTGACCGCCGAGGTCCTGGGCTTGCTGCTGCCGTGGGTGCCGTTCTTCCCGGTGCTCGTGGCCGTTCGCCTGTTGCAGGGTGCGGCGATCGCCGGCCTGGCCGCGGTCGCGGCCGCATACCTGGCCGACGAGACCGGCGGCGAGCAGCTGGGCACGACGATGGGGCTCTACGTCGCGGGCACCACCATCGGCGGCATGGGTGGGCGGCTGCTGGGCGGCGTGGTCGGCGACTTCGCCGGCTGGCACGGCGGACTGCTGGCAGTGGCCGTGCTCGCCGGGGTGTGCACGGTGCTGTTCGTGGTGCTGTTGCCTGCCGAACGCAATCACCAGCGGCAACCGCTGCGCTGGCGCCCGCTGCTCGGCGGCCTGCGCGCCGCGCTCAGCGATCCGGTGCTCTACGCGCCATACCTGGTCGCCGCGCTCGGCATGGGCGCCTTCGTCACCGTCTACAACGTGCTCGGCTTCCGCCTCGCCGCACCGCCGCTGCTGGTGCCACCGGCGCTCGCAGCGCTTGCGTTCCTCGCCTATGCCGCGGGAACGGTCACCTCCACGCTCGCCGGTCGCGCCGCCGATCGCTGGGGACGCATCCAGGTGCTGCTCGCCGGCCTGGCGGTGACGGCGCTGGGCTTGCTGCTGATGCTCGTCGACAGCCTGCCCGTGATCGTGATGGGCCTGGTCGTGTTCACCGGCGGATTCTTCGCCGCGCACTCGGTGGCGAGCGGATGGGTCGGGGCGCGGGCATCGGCATCGGCCCGCGGTCAGGCGTCCGCGCTGTACCAGTTCGCCTACTACGGCGGCAGCAGCGTGGGCGGAGTGCTGGGCGGCGCGGCCTACGGCTCGTGGGGCTGGTCCGGGATGACGGTCCTGCTGTGCTGCTGGCTGGCGGTGGCGGCGGCCGGGGCATGGCTCGTCCGCACGGCGCCCAAGCGCGTCGCGGTCTGATCAGGTCGCGTCGGAGTCGTACGGCGGGCGCTCGCCCGGCGCGAGCGGGCGCTGCTCGGGCTTGGGCGGGTCGGCCGGCTTCGCCTGGTGCCCGTTGCTGCCGTTGCCGTTGAGGCCGTCGAGCGGGTTCTCCCCGTCGAAGAGGTGCTTGGTCACGGCCGTGCGCGGGTTGAAGTTGCGGATGCCGCGCAGGTCTTCCAGCGGTTTGCGCAGCTCGTCGAACTCCGGGCCGAGCTCGGACTTGATCTGCTCGCGGGCTCCGGTCGCGTACTCCTTGACCTGGCGGACGGTCCGGCCCAGCCACGCCGCGCCTTGCGGCAGCCGCTCCGGGCCGAGGATGAACAGCCCGGCCACGACGAGGACCAGGATCTCGAGCCAGCCGACGCTTTCGAACACCTCTCGACTACCTCCGGGTCCTCCACGGCTCGCGGACCAGCACCGCGCGCTGCCAACGCATCCCCAGGGTACCGACCGGGTGATCCGGGCAGGAGGGCGAACTGGCCCAGCACGCCGCCTTCACGAACTGTTAGCTGCTCGTTCGGCTAGCCGCACCGCAAGCGGTGCGGCCCTTGCGGCGGGATGGCATTCCCGGGGTTGCGCGGTTCGCTGTTTCCGCTGGTTACCGTGGTCGTGAGCACTTTGGGTCGCGATAGCAGCCCAAAGTGCTCACGACACGAAGCCTGTCCCCCGGGGGGCGTGGTGCCGCTGGCAAAACCGCGAAACTTCCCGCCCGGCCGGACCAGGCGGAACCCGCCGTTCACCGCAGGGTCACGTCGAGCACCAGCTCGCGGCCCTGCCGCACCACGGTGACCGGCACCCGCTCGCCGACCTGGTGCCGGTCGACGGCCACGATCAGCTCGTCGGCGCCGGCCACCTTCCGCTCGCCAACCCGGATGATCACGTCGCCCTCGGCGATCCCGGCCGCCGCCGCGGCGCTGCCGTCCTGCACGTTCTGCACCTGGGCGCCGTCGGCGAGTCCGTCGCTGACCGACTTGGCGTTGACGCCGAGATCGGCGTGCTGCACGTTGCCGGTTCGGATCAGCTCCTCGGCGATGCGCCGGACGTCGTCGATCGGGATCGCGAAGCCCAGCCCGATCGAGCCGCCTTCGCCGCCGGCCCCAAGCGTCCGGATCGCGCTGTTGATGCCGACCACCGCGCCGTTGCCGTCGACCAGGGCGCCGCCGGAGTTGCCGGGGTTGATCGCGGCGTCGGTCTGGATCGCGTCGATGACCGCGTTGGTGTCGGTGCCCTCGCCGGCCAGCCGCATCGGGCGGTGCACCGAGCTGACGATGCCGGTGGTCACGGTGCCCGCCAGGCCCAGCGGCGAGCCGATGGCGATCACCTCGTCGCCGACCGCCAGCTCGTCGGAGCGGCCGAGCTGGGCGACCGTCGGGTTGGACACCTCGACCTTGATCACCGCCAGGTCGGTCTTGACGTCGCGGCCGACGATCCGGGCGGGCACCCGGGTGCCGTCGTGGAAGACCGTGGAGACCAGCGCGCCCGGGGTGTCGGCGGCCATCGAGATGACGTGGTTGTTGGTGACCACGTAGCCGTTGCCGTCGATGACGACCCCGGAGCCGCTGCCGCCCTGCGCGCCGACGCGCACCTCGATCGACACGACGGCGGGGACCACGCGCTGCGCCACGGCGGCGACGGTGCCCTTCGGCCGGTCCTTGCCCTGCTCCACCTCGGCCAGGGTGACGTCGGGATTGGTGAGCGGATTGCCCTCCTCGGCGGTGATCCGGCCGAGCAGCCCGCCGGCCAGCCCGATGAGCAGGGCGACCACGGCGAGGATCGCGAGCGCGCGCGGGTGCACCCGGCGGCCGAACAGGACTTCGCGGGCGCTGAGCAGCGGACCGGTTTCGGTGCTCTCGGGCTTCTCCTCCTGCTCCTCACCGAGTGCGGGTGGACCGATCACCGCGCCTGCGGCGGGGTTGCGCCACGGGTCGCTCTCGCCGGAGTTCCACAGCGCCGGCTCCTCGGCAGGCTCGGGCGCCATCGGCTGCTCGCCTGGCGCGCGCTGGAGCTTCTCGCTGCTGGCCCGCGGGCGGCCGAACGCCTTGGACAGCGCTTCCGGCGGGGGCGGACCCTGCTCGATGCCGCGCGTCGGGACCTCGCGCCGGTTCGGGTCGAAGCTGCCGGTCACGCCCTTCGGGCGGCCGAACGTCGAGCTCTGCGACGGGTCGACGGCGGGGCGCTGCAGCGGGCGCGGTGCGAGGCGGGGCGGGGATGGCTGGCCGTTTCGCATGGGGCGGTCCGGCGCGGCCGGCACTCCGCGGGCGGGGCTGGCCGCGCCCTGCCACGGATGCACGGGTTGGGCTGGCCGTCCGTTGGGACCCTGCTGGCCTGCTTCGGGCTGATCCCGGCGCTGCTGGTCGGCGTCGGGGCCCTGTGCGGGCGTTCCTGGCTGGTCGCTCATCGCTCCCCGGGCATGCGGTCGGAACTCGTCCGTTCGAGTGGATCACACGGGCGAGGAGCCCGTGCCACCGGCATGTGGACGCACCGCCGGCGTGCCCATTTTGCCGGGCGACCGGTGAAGTTCGTGTGGGAGCGGGCGAAGTCGTCCCGGCCGGATCAGTTCCCCGGCGGCGCGCTCGCCGAGGTGCTCGGAACCGGGACCTCGGCCGAGGGCTGCTGGCTGGGGGACGGGTCGGCGGGCAGGTCTTCGCGCGCCGACGCCGGGATGACGGCGTTGGTGAACGCGCCGCCGGGCAGCGGGCTCGGCACGCCCGGTACCGGCTGGCCGTCGTCGTCTGTCGGCAGGTTCATCAGCGCGAGCGCGCCCAGCACCAGGCCGGAGAACACCACGCCGGCCCCCTGCCGGGTTCGGCGGCCGACCCGCCGCGCCGGTGCCGCCGCGGCATCACCGGCAAAAGGGGGCACGCTGCCGAGGGGTTGCTGGCTGCCGCCGAGCGGCCGCGAGGATCCGAGCGCCGCTCCGTCGCCGAACCGCTTCGCGCGGTCCGGGCGGGTCACGGCGACCAGCTGGCCGTCCTCGGTCAGCGCGAGGCCGTCCGGCTGGCTGGGCAGTTCTGCGTGCGCCGGGATGGCCTGCAGGGCTTGCAGGAGCTTCGGCGAGATCGACGGCGTGCCGGCCGCCCGAACCGCGGCGCGGGCCTGCCGCTGGGCGGCGGCGTCCGAGGTGCACGCTGGGCAGTGGGCCAGGTGGGAGACGGCGCGATCATGGGCGCTCGGGCTCAGCTCGCCGTCCACCAACGCGACGATCGCGTCCAGCGCGAGGTGCTGCTCCGGCAGCCCCCACCCACGCAAAACCGTCATTCGTCAAACCTCCCGGGCATGCTCGCGGCGAGCTTCCAAGGTGGCCTTCAACATCTGGCGCCCGCGGTGAATCCTGCTGCGCACAGTACCCAGCTTCACGCCCAAGGTGGCACCGATCTCCTCGTAGGAGAGCCCCTCGACGTCGCAGAGCACCACGGCCGCCCGGAACTCCGGCGGCAGTTCGTCCAGCGCCGCCTGCAGGTCGGGGTCGAGGTGGGTGTCGTTGAAGACCTGTTCAGGACTCGGGCCACCGCCGGGCAACCGGTCGGTGTCATCGGGCAGGCCCTCCATGCGCAGGCGGGACCTGCGGCGGGCCATGTCGAGGAACAGGTTCGTGGTGATCCGGTGCAGCCAGCCCTCGAACGTTCCCGGCTTGTACGACGCCAGCGACCGGAACACCCGGATGAAGGTCTCCTGGGTCAGATCCTCGGCGTCGTGCTGGTTGCCGGTCAGGCGGTACGCCAACCGGTAGACCCGGTCTGCGTGCTGCCGAACCACCTCGTCCCACGTCGGAGGGGTCCAGTTGACCTCTTCGGTGGCGGGCGAGACGGTGCTCTGTTGGACACTGGGGGCCACACTCATCGGCTGTGTTGCCATTGGGCGAGAAGCCACCTCCTGTGCGGTTGCATCTCCAAGAACGAACATGTCGCCTCCGTTGTTCCCGGCGGTGTCGTCAAGGAGACGCCGATGGGTGTCGGTTATGACGTGTCTACTCTCGTATGCCCTGGTGAGGTAGCGATTAAAGACGCCTGAGAACAGGCTGAGAACCTGACGTGATGCGGGTCGCACCGCCGGCCCGCCGGAAACGGCCCACTAACGATGTCGGCCGCCCGGGTCACGGCGGCGGGCAACGTCGATAACCTTTCGCGTTGTGATACCCGAGACGCCGGTGGGTGCCGGGCCCGTGGGCCGGAACCAGGTGCGATCCGGCGCGCCGACGGACACCTCGGTCGGGGCGTCGTCGCTGCACGTGCTGCGCTTCCTGGCGGCGGCGTTGCGGGCCAAGGCCGTCGTGGAGGTCGGCACCGGCTCGGGCGAGAGCGCGCTGTGGCTGCTCCAGGGCATGATGCCGGACGGCGTGCTGACGTCGATCGACGCGGATGCGGCCGCGCAGCGGACGGCGCGCGCGACGCTGCGGGAGGCGGGCGTGCCGACCGGACGGACGCGGCTGATCGCCGGGCGCGCGGTCGACCTGATGCCGCGGCTCACGGAGGGCGGCTACGACCTGGTGTCGGTGGGCATCGCGACCACGGACTACCCCAGGTACCTGGAGCTCGGCGTCCGCCTGCTGCGCCCGGGCGGCGTGATCGTGTTCGCGGGTGTCCAGCTGGCCAGCCCGGACGCCCGGAGCGCGCTGGCCCTGGCGCTGCGCGACCTGGTCCGGGCCATCCAGACCGACGAGAACCTGGTCCCGGTCACGCTCCCCACGGGTCCGGGCCTGCTCGCGGTCGCCAAACGAGCCTGACCCCGGACACCCGCTTCCGCCTGGTCCCGGACACCCGCCTCTCGAGATGTCGGCCCAGGTGTCGGCCCTCTCCCGACCGGAGTACCCCCGACGGGGTGATGATCCGCAATTTCAATGGAAATCGGATCTTCGATTTCCATTGAAATTGCGGAACGACGTCGGCCGGCGCGTCAGGCGGGGGAGACGGAGAGGAGCTTGCCCGCGAGGCCGCGGGCCCGGGTGGACAGGCGCTTGGCGATGTCGTTGAGGACCACCGCCGCGGGCGAGTCGGGGGCTTCCAGGACCAGCGGGGTGCCGTTGTCGCCGGCTTCGCGCAGGCGCGGGTCCAGCGGCACCTGGCCGAGCAGCGGCACGTCCGAGCCGATCGAGCGGCTCAGCGACTCCGCGACCAGCTGGCCGCCGCCGGAGCCGAAGATCTCCATCCGCTGGCCGTCCGGCAGCTCCATCCAGGACATGTTCTCCACCACGCCGGCCAGCCGCTGCCGCGTCTGCATGGCGATCGCACCGGCCCGCTCCGCGACCTCGGCCGCGGCCTGCTGCGGGGTGGTGACGACCAGGATCTCCGCGTTCGGGATCAGCTGGGCGGTGGACAGCGCCACGTCGCCGGTGCCGGGCGGCAGGTCGAGCAGCAGGACGTCCAGGTCGCCCCAGAAGACGTCGGACAGGAACTGCTGCAGCGCGCGGTGCAGCATCGGCCCGCGCCAGACCACCGGGGTGTTGCCGGGGGTGAACATGCCGATGGAGATGACCTTCACGCCGTGCGCCTGCGGCGGCATGATCATCTTCTCCACCTGGGTGGGCTTGCCGCCCGCGCCCAGCATCCGCGGCACCGAGTGGCCGTAGATGTCGGCGTCGACCACGCCGACCGACAGGCCGCGCTTGGCCATCGCGGCCGCGAGGTTGACCGTCACGCTGGACTTGCCGACCCCGCCCTTGCCGGACGCCACGCAGTAGACGCGCGTCATCGAGCCGGGCTCGGCGAACGGGATGCGCGGTTCCTCGGCGCTGCCGCGCAGCATCTTGCGCAGCTCGGTGCGCTGCTCGTCGCTCATCACGTCGAGCTCGACCCGCACCGAGGCGACGCCTTCGACGGCGGACACGGCACCGGTCACCCGCTGCGTGATCGTTTCCCGCATCGGGCAGCCCTGGACCGTCAGGTACACCTCGACCGCAACATCGCCGTCGGGGCCGATGGACACGCTCTTGACCATGCCCAGGTCGGTGATCGGCCGGCGGATCTCCGGGTCCTCGACCTGGCTGAGGGCCTTCCGAACGGCGTCCTCGGTGGGCGCGGACTGCGTACTGGTCACGGTTACCTCGGCAAGCTGGAGTTGCGGACGTGGTCGGTGGTCGCTTCGCTGGGCGCCAGCCTCGAAGGCTCTCACACCGCGTTGCTGGCAATCCCATGCTACGGACCGGTAGCCCGGCGCGGACAGGGCTGCGGGCCGTGGCATCGCGCTGGTCAGTGGGGCGCGCGGGACAGAACGCGATTCTTGTTCGGGGGCGCTGCGCAGTCAGGCGAACGCGTTCCGTAATATCAATCTTCGTGGCCGAGACGGCTCTTGATCGATTACCGACTCGAAGTGAATTGTTGGCGTACCGCAGTTTCCTCCGCGCGCACGCCAGGGTCACGCGCTGCCTGGAGGGCGACCTGATCGCCGAGCAACGGCTCACGCTCGCCGCCTACGACGTCCTCGAAGCGCTGGCAGAAGCCCCGGAGCAGCGGCTCCGGATGACCGAACTCGCGGATGTCGTGCTGCTGTCGCGCTCCGGCGTGACCAGGCTCGTGGACCGCCTCGAACGGCTCGGGCTGGTGCGTCGCGTCCGGGTCGATTCGGACGGGCGCGGGGTCCAGGCCGTGATCACCGAACGTGGCGAAGCACGGTTGCAGCTGGCGGCGTCGACGCATCGCACCGGCGTGGCGCGGTACTTCCTGTCCGCCACGGCGGGAGAGCTGGAGGCGCTGATGCGCACCTGCGAACGGCTGGCCGACGGGGGTGTGCCGTCGCCGCCGGGGCAGCGTGCGCAAGCATGAGGGCGTGCACGATGCGAACTCCACGGCTCCCGAACGGCTGATCCGCGCGGTCGGCCTGGTGCGGTTCGTGGACCGGCGGTTGCTGCTGGTCCGCGCCGACTACCAGGACGCGTTCTACCTGCCCGGCGGCAAGATCGACCCGGGCGAGACCGAGGTGCAGGCGCTGCACCGGGAGGTGCGGGAGGAGCTCGGCGTCGGCCTGGTGGGGGCGGACTTCCTCGGCCGCTACGTCACCGACGCGGTCGGGCAGGGAGACGGGGTGCAGGTCGAGCTCATCTGCTACACGGGTGAGCTGGACGGTGCCCCGGAACCGGCGGCCGAGATCGCGGAGCTCGCCTGGTGCACCCGCGAGGAGTACGCGGCCCACGAGGTCACGGCCCCGGCGATCGTCGCCCTCTTCGCCGACCTCGACCCGGCCTGACCCCGGTTTCAATTGAAACCGCGGGTTCCCCGCAGTGTTCCGCAGTTTCAATTGAAACTGCGGAACACCTGGTTCAAGCTTCGTCGGGGTCTCGGGAGCCCGTGCGGGCTCGGCGCTTCTCCGCCTCGCTCTGCAGGCCCGGGAGTTCGTCGCGGAGCCGGTCCAGTTCGCTGCGCAGGTAGTCGCGGGTGGCGACCTCGCCGACCGCCAGGCGCAGCGCGGCGAGCTCGCGGGCCAGGTAGTCCGTGTCCGCCTTGGTCTGGGCCGCCCGCGCCCGGTCTTCCTCCAGCGAGACCCGGTCCCGGTCGTCCTGGCGGTTCTGCGCGAGCAGGATCAGCGGCGCGGCGTACGAGGCCTGGGTGGAGAAGGCCAGGTTGAGCAGGATGAACGGGTACGGGTCCCACTGCAGGCCGACCGCGAACAGGTTCACCGCGATCCAGCAGATCACGAACACGGTCATCCAGAACAGGAACTTGCCGGTGCCGAGGAACCGGGCGATCCGCTCCGAGATCTGCCCGAACACCTCCGGGTCGAAGGAGACCGCGAACCGGTGCGGCGGGCGGGGTTGGTCGAGTCGGCGGCGGGTCAACAGCTCGGGCATCAGTGCGCCTCCCGGTTCGTCGGCCGGTCGGTGGGGCCGGGCTCCGGAAGCCCGCTCTCCCGCCAGTTCTCCGGCAGCAGGTGGTCGAGCACGTCGTCGACGGTGACCGCGCCGATGAGGTGCTCCTCGTCGTCCAGCACCGGCCCGCACACCAGGTTGTAGGCGGCGAAGTAGCGGGTGACGTCGGTCAGCGACGCGCTGGCCGGGAGACTCGCCAGGTCGGTGTCCAATGCGCCGGCGACCAGGGTCGACGGTGGCTCGCGGAGCAGCCGCTGGATGTGCACGCAGCCCAGGTAGCGGCCGGTCGGCGTGGCCGACGGCGGGCGGCAGACGAACACCAGGCTGGCCAGCGCCACCGGCAGGTCGGGGTTGCGCGCCATCGCCAGCGCCTCGGCGATGGTCGCGTCCGGCCCGACCACGATCGGCTCCGGCGTCATCAGGCCGCCCGCGGTGTCGGACGAGTACGCCATCAGCCGCTTGACCGGTGCGGATTCCTCCGGCGCCATCAGCCCGAGCAGCCGTTCCTTGTCCACTTCGGACAGTTCGGCGAGCAGGTCGGCGGCGTCGTCCGGGTTCATCGCCTCCAGCACGTCGGCCGCGCGCTCTTCGTCCAGGTGTTCCAGCAGGTCCTTCTGGTCTTCCTCGGGCAGTTCCTCGACGACGTCGGCGAGCCGCTCGTCGTCCAGCGCCTCGGCCACCTCGTAGCGGCGCTTGGTCGGCAGCTCGTGCAGGGTGCTCGCGACGTCGACGGCGCGCATCGTGTCGAACATGGCGAGCAGCTGCTGCACGCCCTGCGGCTTGCCGGTCAGCTCCGCGACGGCCAGCCCGGTGACCTGGCCCCAGTCCAGCACCTGCGTCGGGCCGCGCCGGCCGAGCCGCCCGGTGCGCTCCCGGACCGCGAGCTTGGCCAGCTGCCAGTCGCGGGTGCGGATCTGCTCCATCGCGACGTCCACCAGGACCGCGGGCGCGTGGGTGGAGTCGATGACGACCCGGGCGTCCAGCAGCTGGCCGAGCACCAGGAGCTCGTTGGGGCGCTGGTGGAAGTGCCGCAGGTTCACCGTGCCGGTCGCCAGCGTCACCGCGCTCGCCTCGACCCGGGTGACCCGCAGCATCGGCACGAAGATCCGGCGCCGGGTGGGCAGCTCGACGACCAGGCCGAGGACGCGCGGCGGCTGCCGCCGGACGCTGAGCCCGGCGACGACGTCGCGCACCCGGCCGATCGATTCCCCGTCCGGCCCGAACACCGACAAGCCGGCCATCCGGGCCGCGAAAACCCTGGTCGCGGCTGCCACGTGGCTCAGGCTATGCACTCTTCCGGTCGCCCGCCGCCCGAAGATCGGCGCTGTGCCACCGGGCACTTGTCCGGTTCCGGCGGCGGCGTGCGTGGTACACACGCAACGACTCGCGAGGCCAGAGGAGGACAACGTGGACGGTCGACGTGCCCGGCGGAGCTGCCTGGCGGTGCCGGGCTCCAGCGCGAAGATGATCGACAAGGCGCGCGGGCTGGCCGCCGACCAGTTCTTCCTGGACCTCGAGGACGCGGTCGCGCCGCTGGCGAAGGCCGAGGCCCGGGACCGGATCGTCGGCGCGCTGAACGAGGGCGGCTGGGGCGAGAAGATCCGCTCGGTGCGGGTCAACGCGCTGGACACCGAGTGGACCTACCGGGACGTCGTGACCGTCGTGGAGGGCGCGGGCGCCGAGCTCGACTCGATCATCCTGCCGAAGGTGAGCACCCCGGAGCACGTGCGCTGGCTGGACCTGACGCTGACGCAGATCGAGCGCGCCACCGGGCTGGAGGTCGGCCGGATCGGCATCGAGCCGCAGATCGAGGACGCCCGCGGCCTGGTCGAGGTGGACGCGATCGCGGCCGCCTCGCCGCGGGTGACGGCGCTGGTCTACGGGCCTGCCGACTTCATGGCGTCGATCAACATGCGGTCGCTGGTCGTCGGCCACCAGCCGCCCGGCTACGACGTCGGCGACGCCTACCACTACATCCTGATGCGCATCCTGGTCGCGGCCCGCGCGGCCGGGGTGCAGGCGATCGACGGGCCGTACCTGCAGATCAAGGACGTCGACGGGCTGCGCGCGGTGGGCGGCAGGTCGGCGGCGCTGGGCTTCGACGGCAAGTGGGTGCTGCACCCGGCGCAGGTGGACGCGGTCAACGAGCTCTTCTCGCCTCGGCAGGAGGATTACGACCACGCCGAGAACATCCTGGACGCATACGAGTGGCACACCTCGGCGGCCGGTGGGAAGCGCGGCGCGGCGATGCTGGGCGACGAGATGATCGACGAGGCGTCCCGGAAGATGGCGCTGGTGATCTCGGGCAAGGGCCGCGCGGCGGGCATGGCCCGGACCGACCGCTGGACCCCGCCGGAATCCTGATCGCGGCGGTGCAGGTCGCGGGCGGCGGTTTCGCGCGAAAACGCCGCCCCAACCCGACCGCGCGACCCTCGAACGGCTTCGCCGCTGCAACGGCGCAAGCCCGCCTACCGCCACCCCTGATGCGAAGTGCTCGCGATCCCGCGCCTGCCGGGGAGGCGCCGGGCGGGTGGTGGTGATGCGCCGTCCGGGGCTCGGTGCGGTGGCGGACGGGTTGAGTTCGCCTGTTGGAGATCAGCCGTGGCGGCAGGCGCGGTAGGTTCCGGGTGAGATCCGCAGGCGTCGATCGAGAGGGCGGGCTCCGAGGTGGCCACCGCGGCAGCGGAGAACGAGCAGGAACTGCGCTTGGCGCTGGCCATGCGCGGCGGCGCGAGCATGGCCGTGTGGATCGGCGGCGCGGTCGCCGAGATCAACCGGCTCCGCGAGGCGGTGGCGGATTCGCGGGCGCCGGCGGACGACGATTCGACGGGCACCCATCCGTGGGCGTCGCTGGCGAAGCTGTCCGGCTACGACGCGGTCGCGGTCGACGTGCTCGCCGGGGCCTCGGCCGGCGGCCTCAACGCGACGTTGCTGTCCGCGACGCTGGTCTACGGGATGCCCTTCGACCGGATGCGCGAGGTGTGGGTGCGCTTGGGGGACGTGGAGGCCATGTCCCGGCCGGTGCCGAAGTTCTGGCAGCACCGCCCGCCGTCGCTGCTGGAGGGCGACCGCTACTTCCGCGCCGAGCTCGCCGACGTCATCACCGACAACGTGCCCGCGGCGGCGGAGCACCCAGGCCACCGCGCCGACCTGCTGCTGACCGCCACCCTGCTGGACCCGATCCTGGAGCGGCGCTTCGACGGCCGGTCCGGGCCGATGCTGCAGGAGCGGCGCACCGCGTCGTTCCGGTTCCGGCACCAGGGCAGGGCGGGCGATCCGCTGTCGGACTTCGGCGCGGGCGACGACTTCGCGCCCACCGTGCTGCGGCTCGCCCACGCCGCCCGCTCGACGTCGTCGTTCCCGTTCGCCTTCGAGCCCGCGCAGGTGCGCTCGTCGCTCGGCGAACCACCGGACGGCGAGCCGAACATGATCGGGCTGTTCTCCGAAACGGTCGCCGATCCGCTGCTCCCACCGTTCCGGGTGATCGACGGCGGCGTGCTGGACAACATCCCGGTGACGGCGGCGATCGATGCGATCTCGGCCGCGCCGGCGAACCGGCCGACGCACCGGTGGCTGCTCTACCTGAACCCGGATCCCGTTGCCTCGCACGGACAACGCCGCGAGCCCGGGTTCGCCGTGCCGGTGACCGCGACGGCCCTGCGTGCCCGGCTGTCCCAGGAATCGCTGCTCGCGGACCTCGACGCGCTGGACGAGCACAACCGCTTGGTCGCGCGAACCGCCTTGCGCCGCAAGGCTTTGTACGCGCCGCTGCGGGCCGCGCCGGATGCCGAGCGGGCGGCGGTGCTGGCGCAGCAGGTCGACGCGGTCTTGCCCGATCACGCGGTGGTTCGCGCGGAGCTGGACGCCCAGGCGGTGTACCGGCTGCTCACCGAGCCCGCGGGCATCGAGGACGGCAAGCTGCTGCCGCCGGTGGTCGGGGATCCGCTGGCTGAGTGGTCGGCGCAGGCGAGAACGCAGCTCGCGCACCGCTTGTCGGCCGGGCTCGGCAGCGACGCCACCACGCGCGTCTTCGACGATGCGCGCGGCCTGCTCACCGCGGTGCAGGAATGCCTCGGCTGGGCCTGGGACATCGAGCGCTGGGCGCCGGAGAGCCGCGAGATCGGGCGCTGCAAGTCCGTGCTCTACCGGTTGCGGAGCTTCGGCGAGGTGCTGGAGGGGCACGCCGACCAGTACTGGATCAACGGTGCGAAGCTGGAACCGATCGTCGAGACGACCGAGCTCGACGAGTGGGTGCAGCGCGTGCAGCGCCGTCGCGCCAGGCTCCAGCACGCCTTGCCGTCCCCGATCCAGCCCCTGCTGGGCGAGGTGTTGCGCGCGATCGAGGCGGGCGAGGACTTCCACGACGATCTCGCCGAGTTGGCCCGCGAATTGATGTCCATTGTGGAATCTTCCGGGGCGGACGCGGTCCCGGACGCCGCCGGGGTGGACGCGGTCGCGGAGGCGCGCGCGGTGCTGCACCGGGTCGCCGACCGGCTGGCCGCGGCGGCCCCGCCCCGCGAGCGGATCGACGAGCCCCAGCAGCTCGGCTACGCGCTGCTGGAGCGCAGCGACCGGCGGGCGGAGACGTTGCGGCAGCTGGTGGTGCTCAACGCGCCGCTGGACGTCGGGCGCGTCCCGGGATCGCGGATCAACCTGCTGCGCGTGGTCAGCGACGAGCAGAGCCCGCTGCCGTTCGACGCGCTGCGGCGCGGCGAGGACGTGCCGCTGCGGATCGCGGACAAGATCCGCGGCCTGGACGTGGGCAACTTCGGCGCGTTCCTGTCCGCGAAGTGGCGGGCGAACGACTGGATGTGGGGGCGGATGGATTCCGCCGCCGCGCTGGTCAGGTTGCTCGCCGACCCGTCTCGGCTGGCCCGGCGCCACAGCAGCTCGGAGGAGCTCGGCGACGCGCTGCAGGCGATCGTCTCCCGCCCGACGACGGCGGAGCTCGGGGAGCTCGACGAGGAGCAGGCCAAGCAGTGGCGCGGATTCCTCGCCGAGGTGTGGGCGCGCCACGCGGGCGAGGTGCGCGCCGAGCTCGACGCGCTGTTCGCCGCCCCGGACGACGAGCATTCGCTGACCGAGACCCAGCGGCTGCTCACCGAACGTCTGCAGTGGACGATCGCGGCGGAGGAAATCCCCTTCGTCCAAACCGTTCCTTCCGGGGCCGACCCGGACAGCGGTGGCGAGCCGCCGGTGCCCGCGCCCGCGCAGCTGACCGGCCAGGTGGAGCGCTACGACGTCGGCCGCCAGCGGTTCGCCGATCTCGGCGAGCCGCGGGCGCTGTCGATGGCGACGCGCTTCGGGCTGCTCGCATACCGGGCCGTCCGCCCCTCCGGGCGCGGCGTGCTGCCCTGGCTGGGGCGTCGGGCGATGACGCTGATCAAGCCGCTGCTGATGGCGGTCGTGTACGCCGTCGCCGCACCGCGCCGCGCGGCGCTGCTGGGCTTCCTGGCGGCGAGCGCTGTGGCGTTCACCGGCGTCGGGTGGGGGTCGATGCCCGGGACGCAAGTCCTGTCCGCCGACCAGCACGAGTCGGCGTTCGAGAGCTCGTTCGCCGTATCGGACGGTCCCTTCCCGCCGGGTTCGGCGGAATCGCCGCTGCTCGCCCTGTCCGTGGCCTGTTCGGATTCCGGCACCGGCGTGGACGTCGGGTGCGCGGACGGCTTCGGCTGGTTCGGCGGCGTGCCCGGGAACTGGCTCGTCGTGGCCGACTTCTCGGGCACGTCCTTCGGCCCCGGCGCGCTGCTGGCGATGCTGTTCACCGCGGTCTTCGCCGTGTGGTCGGGGTGGCGCCTGGCGCACCGCTTCGGCCGTGGCCTGGCGCGCTGGCTGCCCGCGGTGTTCATCGGGGCGGTGCTGCTGGCTGCCGAGTTCTGGCTGTTCACCACCGGATTCCGGCTCGGCCCCCTCGGGCTTGCGCTGGTCGCGGGGCTGCTCACCTGGCCCGCAGCGGTGGCCTACCGCACCGCCGCGCGCGTCGGTGCGTCGGTGCTGACGCTGCTGGTGTTCGTCGGCGTTCTGTGGTCGTACGAGCCGAACGCCTTCAGCGGCGGAGGCTGGATCGTCCTGGCGACGGGCCTCACCGCCTACGCCCACATGATCCTGGTCGGCACCGTCGACGTCCTCGCGCCGCGGCCCAGGCGGCGTGCCGGTTTCGCGCCGAAGGCACCGGCGCGGGCGAAGGCGCCCCGGACCGAGGTTTCCGATTCCGCCTGAGCGGGGTCGGGTTTCAGGGCTTCCGGGTCGGGCGCGGGGCATCGTGCTTCCCGCGGCGCTGACCGGGGACCCCGACGGGCTCCCAGCCGCGGCGGGGCCGCGCCTCGGCCCGGCTGCGGTAGACGACGTAGGGCCGGAACAGGTAGCGCACCGCGGCGAAACCGCTGAAGGCGTGCACCAGCCGGGTGAACGGGAACAGCGCGAACAGCAGCATCCCCACCAGGATGTGCGCCTTGAACGGCACGGGCACGTCCACCATCAGCGCCACGTCGGGCTGCAGGACGAAGATGCTGCGGAACCACGGCGAGATCGTGGCGCGGTAGTCGTAGCCCTCGGTGATGCCGTTGGCCAGCACCGTGGTCAGCAGCCCGAGCACGATCGCCCCGACCAGCACCAGGTACATCGCCTTGTCGTTGACGGTCGTCGCGGAGAACACCGGGCCGTTGCGGCGCCGCCGGTAGATCAGCAGCGCGACCCCCACCAGCGTGCAGATGCCGGCCAGCGCGCCGAGGCCGACCGCCACCAGGTGGTAGAGGAGCTCGGAGACGCCGAGCGCGGCGGTCCACGACTCCGGGATCAGCAGCCCGATCGCGTGGCCGACGATCACCACCAGCAGTCCGAAGTGGAACATGGGGCTGGCGAACCGCAGCAGCCGCGATTCGAGCAGCTGCGAGGACCGGGTGGTCCAGCCGAACCGGTCGTACCGGAAGCGCCAGATCGAGCCGACCACCAGGACCGCGATCGTCGCGTACGGCGCGGCGCCCTACAGCAGCACGTCCCAGGTGCTCATCGGCGGACTCCCGTCTGCTCGGTCGTGGGGAAGGGCAGCAACGGCCCCGCCATGCCCACGGACTCCTGCGGCGGCCCGGTCGCGGCGATGCGCTCGGCCGCCCGCAGCACCGCCGGTGTCGGCGCGGGCAACGTGGCCAGCACGGCGTCGACCCCGCGCGCGTACACCGTGCCCTGGCCGTGCAGGGCCTCGGCCAGCAGCGCGAGCCCGGCGTGGTGGTTGACCAGCAGCGCGGTGCCCAGTTCCTGATCGGTCGTGGCGGCGAACTCCAGCACCACCGTGAGGTGGTCGGGCAGCTCGTCGTCGGGCGGCAGCACGCCGGCGGACCGGTAGATGCGCTTGAAGTCCGCGATGGCGCGCCCCCGGTTGCGGGTGTCGCCGGTGGACCAGTAGGTCAGGTACTGGCAGCAGCGCCGCCGCAGGTCGAAGGTCTCGACGTAGTGCTGCTGCGCCGCCAGCAGCGGCGTCGCGTCCAGGTGGTCCAGCAGTTCGCGGAGCGGCGCGCCGTACTGCTGCGGGAGTTCCGCACCGGCCTCCCGCAGCTGCGGCAGCAGCGCGCGCAGCGGCTCGTCCGGGTAGGCCAGCAGGTATGCCGCGATGCGGTGCGTGAGAGCGCGGGAGCGGTCGAATCCCATCAGCGGTCCTCGTCGTTGCGCGGGAACAGGCCCTCGGGCGTGCCGCGCCCGTCCCAGTTGAGCAGGTTCACGCGGCGCGAGCCGTCCGGCGCGGTGAAGTGCTCCGCGCTCTGCCGCTGCTTGAGCAGGTGGAAGTTCTCCACCGACATCGGCACCGGCTGGCCGGAGGCCTCCCCGAACGGCCCCGACGCGTACATGCCCGGCCCGCCCTCGTAATCCAGCGAGCAGCCGGGCTCGTCGAGCTGCCCCGCGAGTTCGGCGTGCGCCTGCGGGATCACGTAGCGCTCCTCGTACTTCGCCAGCGCGAGCAGCCGGTACATCCGCTGGACCTGCTCGACGTCGAGCCCGGCGGCCTCCGGGATGGCCGGGTTCGGCGGGCGGCCGAGGTTGATGTCGCGCATGTACGAGCGCATCGCGCCCAGCTTGCGCAGCGACTCGGTCACCGGCCGCACGTCGCCGGCGGTGAACAGTTCCGCCAGGTACTCGACGGGGATCCGCATGGCGTCGATGGCGCCGAAGATGTTGCCCACGTCCTCGCCGTCGTGGCCGGTCTCCGCCAGCTTGTCCACCACCGGCGACAGCGGCGGGACGTACCAGACCATCGGCATGGTGCGGAATTCCGGATGCAGCGGCAGCGCCACCCGGAAGTCCTTGATGAGCGCGTGGACCGGGGAGCGCTGCGCGGCGTCGATCCAGTCCGGCGGGATGCCGGCGCGGCGCGCCGCGGTGAGCACCTCCGGGTCGTTCGGGTCGAGCAGCACCTCCAGCTGCGCCGGGTACAGCTGGTGCTCGTCGTCCACCGACGCCGCTTCGAGCACGCGATCGGCGTCGTAGAGCAGCACACCGAGGTAGCGCAGCCGGCCGACGCAGGTCTCCGAGCACACCGTCGGGAGCCCGACTTCCATCCGCGGGTAGCAGAGCGTGCACTTCTCGGCCTTGCCGGTTCGGTGGTTGAAGTACACCTTCTTGTACGGGCAGCCGGTGACGCACATCCGCCAGCCCCGGCACTGCTCCTGGTCGACGAGCACGATGCCGTCCTCGGACCGCTTGTACATCGCGCCCGACGGGCAGGACGCGACGCAGGACGGGTTGAGGCAGTGCTCGCAGATCCGCGGCAGGAAGAACATGAAGGTCTCTTCGAAGGACTGCTTGACCTCGTCGGAGAGCTTGCGCAGCACCGGGTCCTGCCGCGTGAGCTCCGGCGAGCCGGCCAGGCTGTCGTCCCAATTGGCGCTCCAGGAGATCTTCGTCGGCTCGCCCGAGATCAGCGACCGGGGCCGGGCCACCGGCGTCTGGTCGCTCAGCGGCGCGGAGATCAGGTTGTCGTAGTCGTAGGTCCAGGGCTCGTAGTAGTCCTGGATGGCGGGCAGCTTCGGGTTGGCGAACAGCGACAGCAGCCGCTTGAACCGCCCGCCGCCGCGCAGCTTCAACCGGCCGCCGCGGGTCACCCGCCACCCGCCGCGCCACCGCTGCTGGTCCTCGTAGGTGCGCGGATATCCCTGCCCGGGGCGGGTTTCCACGTTGTTGAACCAGACGTACTCGACGCCGCCGCGGTTGGTCCACGCCTGCTTGCAGGTGACCGAGCAGGTGTGGCAGCCGATGCACTTGTCCAGGTTCATCACCATGGCCAGCTGTGCCATCACACGCATCAGTACTCCTTCTCGACGCTCCGCGTCAGTACTCCACCGACTGGCTACGGCGGCGGATGACGGTGACCTCGTCGCGCTGGTTGCCGGTCGGGCCCAGGTAGTTGAACGCGAAGGACAGCTGGGCGTAGCCACCGATGAGGTGGGTGGGCTTGAGCAGCAGCCGGGTCAGCGAGTTGTGGATCCCGCCGCGCAGCCCGGAGATCTCGGACTTCGGCACGTCCACCACCCGGTCCTTGGCGTGGTACATGTACACCGTTCCCCGCGGCATCTTCTGCGACACCACGGCCCGCGCGACGACCACGCCGTTGCGGTTGACCGCCTCGACCCAGTCGTTGTCGCGCACCCCGATCACCTCCGCGTCGGCCGGGCTCATCCACAGGTCCGGGCCGCCGCGCGACAGCGCGAGCATCAGCAGGTTGTCCTGGTACTCGGAGTGGATCGACCACTTCGAGTGCGGCGTCAGGTAGCGCACCGAGACCGCGGTGCCGCCGGATTCCTCGGGCTCGCCGAACAACCGGTGCATGTTCAGCGGCGGCCGGTACACCGGCAGCGCCTCGCCGAGCTCCTGCATCCAGTCGTGGTCCAGGTAGAAGTGCTGGCGGCCGGTCAGGGTGTGCCAGGGCTTGAGGCGTTCGACGTTGATCGCGAACGCGGTGTAGCGGCGGCCGCCGTGCTCGCTGCCGCTCCACTCGGGCGAGGTGATCACCGGCACCGGGCGCGCCTGGGTGTCGGCGAAGGTGACCTGCTTGCCCTCGTTGTCCAGCGCCAGGTCGGCCAGCCGGACGCCGGTGCGCTCCTCCAGCACCCGGAAGCCGGCGACCGCGATCCGGCCGTTGGTCGTGCCGGACAGCGCGAGGATCGCCTCGCACGCGTCCACGTCCCGCGCCAGCGACGGCCGGCCGGCGGCGACCCCGTCCTGCACGGTGCCGTTGCTGCGCCGCAGCTGCTCGACCTCCTGGTCCGGGATGACCGTCCAGCCCTTGTTGCCCACGCCGAGCCGGTCCACCAGCGGCCCGAGGGCGGCCATCTTCTCCGCCACCGCCGGGTAGTCGCGCCGCACCACGATCAGCTTCGGCATCGTGACGCCCGGAACCGGGTCCACCTCGTCGCGGCCCCAGTCCCGCACCACGCCGCCGGGCGTCGCGAGCTCGTCCGGGGTGTCGTGCAGCAGCGGCGCGGCGACCAGGTCCTCGCGGATGCCCAGGTGCGTCGCGGCGAGCTCGGAGAACTTGCGGGCCACGGCGTGGAAAGCGGCGAAGTCGCTGCGGGTCTGCCACGGCGGCGCGATCGCCGGGGTGAACGCGTGGACGAACGGGTGCATGTCCGTCGAGGACAGGTCGTGCTTCTCGTACCAGGTCGCGGCGGGCAGCAGCACGTCGCTGCACAGGCCGGTGCTGGTCATCCGGAAGTCCAGCGATACCAGCAGGTCCAGCTTTCCCTCCGGCGCTTTCGGATGCCACCGGACGTCGTGCGGCCGCCGGTTCGGCGGGGCTTCCTCGGCCCGCAGCGCGGAATCGGTGCCGAGCAGGTGCTTCAGGAAGTACTCGTTGCCCTTCGCCGACGAGCCCAGCAGGTTCGCCCGCCACACCGTGACGATCCGCGGCCAGTTCTGCTCGGCGTCCGGGTCGGTGCAGGCGAAGCGCAGCCGCCCGGCGCGCAGCTCGTCGATCACGTGGTCGGCGGGCTCCATCCCGGCCGCGCGGGCCGAATCCACCAGGTCGAGCGGGTTGCGGTCGAACGTCGGGTACGACGGCATCCAGCCCATCCGCGCCGACCGGGCGATGCAGTCGGCCATCGCCGCGCCCCACAACCGGCCCGGGCCAAGCGGGTGGATCAGCTCGTCGGCGCCCAGCGCGTCGTAGCGCCACTGGTCGGTGGCGAGGTACCAGAACGCGGTGCCGATCATCTGGCGCGGTGGCCGCGCCCAGTCCAGCGCCCCGGCCAGCTGCGCCCAACCGGTGGCCGGGCGGCACTTCTCCTGGCCGACGTAGTGCGCCCAGCCGCCGCCGTTGACCCCCTGGCAGCCGGTCAGCGTCACCAGCGCCAGGAACGCCCGGTAGATCGTGTCGGAGTGGAACCAGTGGTTGGTGCCCGCGCCCATCAGGATCATCGACCGGCCGCCGGATTCCTCGGCGTTGCGGGCGAATTCGCGGGCCACCCGGGTCACCTGCGCGGCGGGCACCCCGGTGATCTCCTCCTGCCACGCCGGGGTGTGCGGCTTCGGGTCGTCGAGGCCGCTCGGCCAGTCCCCGGGCAGCCCCGGCCGGGCCACCCCGTAGTTGGCCAGCACCAGGTCGAACACCGTGGTCACCAGGCGGTCCCCGACGCGGATCGCCGGGACGCCGCGGCGGAGCCGGGCCCCGCGCTCGTCGGGCACGTCGAACCTCGGCAGCTCCACCGCGACCGGCTCGGCGGCGGCGTGGCCGAGCAGGCTCAGCCGCGGTCGCACCTCGCCGAGATCCAGGTTCCAGCGGCCGGTTCCCCCTTCGCCGAAGCGGAATCCCAGGCTGCCGCCGGGCACGTGCTCGCGGCCGGTGCGCTCGTCGACCAGCACCGGCTTGAACCGGTCGTGATCGCCGGGCGCGCCGAGATCGGCCGCGGTGAGGAACTTGTCCGGCACCAGCGCCGCGCCGTTGTCCCGCAGCGAAACCAGGAACGGCAGGTCGGTGTAGCGGCGCACGTAGTCGGCGAAGCGCGGTGCCTGCCGCTGCACGAAGAAGTCCCGCAGGATCACGTGCCCCATGGCCATCGCCAGCGCGCCGTCGGTGCCCGGCTGCGGCGACAGCCAGGTGTCGGCGAACTTCACGTTGTCGGCGTAGTCCGGCGACACCACCACGACCTTCTGGCCCCGGTAGCGCGCCTCGGTCATGAAGTGCGCGTCCGGTGCTGTACGCGCTGACCTTCGGCGGGTTCGTGGCGTTCAGCGTCTACCTGCCCACCTACCTCAAGTCCGCCTACGACCTCAGCGCGAGCGACGCCTCGATGCGCACGGCGGGGTTCGTGGTGCTGGCCGTGGTGGCCCGGCCGATCGGCGGCTGGCTCTGCGACCGCGTGCACCCGGCCGACGTGCTCGGCACCGCCTGCTCGCTCGCCGTGGCGTTCGCGGTCCTGGCGTCCTTCGAACTGCCGCTGGTCCCGTTCGGCACGATCGCCTTCCTCGGGCTGGCTACGGTGCTCGGGGCCGGCGCGGGTGCGGTGTTCGCACTGGTCGCCAAGCTGGCGCCGCCCGACGAGGTCGGCGCGGTGACCGGCCTCGTGGGCGCCGCGGGCGGCCTGGGCGGATTCTTCCCGCCGCTGGTGATGGGCGCGATCTACGGCACGGCGGGCGACTACACCTGGGGCCTCGTGCTCCTGGCGCTGGCCGCGCTGGGGTGCGCGGCGCTGACGTTCGCGGTCGTCCGGCGGGAGGCCGCCCGGTGACCGGTCTGCGGATGCGCGGAACCGCTCGGACGGACATGATCTCCGGGAGACTCCACGGGGTAGCCTGATGGGGTAGGGGACAATACGCCGGAATCGGGCTCGCCCGGCTCCCGCGGTCCCCGTCATGGCAGCAATCCAACGGAGGTGTCAGCGGTGTCCAATCCGTTCACCGGCTCCGGCCGGTCGGCGCCGGGCACACCCAACCTGCCCACCCCGCCGAGCGGCTGGCCGATCGGTTCCTACGGCACCTACGAAGAGGCGCAGCGCGCCGTCGACCACCTGGCGGACAGCGACTTCCCGGTCCAGGAGGTGACCATCGTCGGCGTCGACCTGATGCTCGTCGAGCGGGTCACCGGGCGGCTGACCTGGGGTCGGGTGCTGGGCGGGGGCGCGGCCTCCGGAGCCTGGTTCGGCCTGTTCGTCGGCCTGATCCTGGGCCTGTTCACGCCGCAGGGCAGCTGGTTCGGCCCGGTGCTGGTCGGTCTGGGCGCGGGTATCGTGTTCGGCCTCGTCTCCGCGGCGGTCGGCTACGCCTCGACCCGCGGTCGCCGGGACTTCTCCTCGGCCAGCCAGCTGGTCGCGGGCCGCTACGACGTGCTGGCCCAGCCGCGCCACGCGGAACAGGGCCGGGACCTGCTCGCCAAACTCGCCATGCGCCCGCCATCGACGCAGTGATCGGCTGACCCGACCGGAACCCAGGACTCCTGCGCGGCAGGGTCCTGGGTTTCGCGTTCTTCCCGGAATTCGCATCGCGCTCCGGTCGGCCGGAAGGCCCCGGTGAACAGCTCCTTTGCGCCGGTCGGTGCAGTGCGGGACGGCTTTCGGCGCAATGCGCGGGCGCCCGGTTTCGCCGACTTTCACGTATTAGCAACAAGGGTCTTGTCGCCCTTGCCTTGACTGATCAAGACGCCTAGCTTGCCAACACCGGCTCACCGCCGGCGGTGGCAGGCGACGAAGCGTGGGCACCCCAGTGCCGGGTCGCGGCTGCGACCGGCAACTGGAAGGACCGACCGTGAGAGTTCGCCGCACCCGTGCAGCGGCAGTGCTGGGCGCGTCGCTGGTGTGCGCGTCCGCGCTGACCGCCTGCGCACCGGCCTCAGGCGCGAACACCGTGAACCTCTACAGCGCGCCCGAGGAGAACCTGCAGCAGAACGTGGACCGCTGCAACGCCGAGTCAGGCGGGCGGTACCAGATCGTCTACCACAAGCTGCCCCGCGACGCCGATGGCCAGCGCGAGCAGATGGTGCGCCGGCTGGCCGCCGGCGACACCGGCATGGACATCCTCTACCTGGACGTCTCCTGGACCGGCGAGTTCGCCGAGGCCAAGTGGATCCGGGAGTGGACCGGCCAGAACAAGGCGGAAGCCGAGCGCGACACGCTGCGGGGGCCGCTGGAGACGGCCACCTGGGAGGGCAAGCTCTACGCGGCGCCGAAGAACACCAACGTGCAGCTGCTCTGGTACCGCAAGGACCTGGTGCCCGAGCCGCCGAAGACGTGGGGCGAGATGATCTCGACCGCGCAGCGCCTCAAGCAGGAGGGCAAGCCGCACTGGATCTCGCTCACCGGCGCGCAGTACGAGGGCCTGTACGTGCACTTCAACACGCTCGTGCAGTCGGCGGGCGGGCACATCATCTCCGATGACGGCAAGCGCGCCGTGATCGACGAGGGCGCGGTGCAGGCGTTGCAGGCGCTGCGCGACCTCGGCACGGCGGGCGTCACCAGCGCGTCGATGAACAACGCCAAGGAGGACGACGCCCGGCAGGAGTTCGAGACCGGTCAGGCCGCCTTCCAGCTGAACTGGCCGTTCGTCTACCCGTCGATGCAGGAGAAGAAGCCCGAGCTGGCGAGCAACGTCGGCTGGGCGCGACTGCCCGGCCTGCAGCCGGGGGTGCCGAGCAAGTCCACCATCGGCGGCGCCAACTACGCGGTCAGCAGCTTCTCGACCAAGCCGGACCTGGCCTTCGAGGCGACGAAGTGCCTGCGGAACCCGGAAAGCCAGAAGTTCTCCGCGATCAACGACGGCGTGCCGCCCGCTCTCGAGTCCGTCTACTCGGATCCCGAGGTGGCCGCCGAGTACCCGATGCGCGACACCATCCTGGAAGCGCTCAAGGATCCGGGCGTGCGAACGGTGACGCCGGCTTCGCAGAACGTCTCCACGGCGCTGTCCAACCTGCTCGCGCCGATCGGGGAGATCGACCCGCAGAGCACTGCGGAGCGGATGCGCACCGAGGTGCAGAACGCCTTGGACTCCAAGGGAGTGATGCCGTGATGGCGCAGCCGGATCAAATGGAACCGACCGCGGTGGCCGATCGAGGGGCGATCAGCGAGGGCAAGAAGGCCGAACGCAAGCTCGGCTGGCTGCTGTGCGCCCCGGCCGCGCTGGTGATGATCGCCGTCACCGGCTGGCCGATCCTCTACGCGCTGTGGCTGTCGTTCCAGCGCTTCGACCTCAAGTACCCGGACCAGCGCGAGTTCGTCGGGCTGGACAACTACATCACGGTGCTCGGCAACGGCTACTGGTGGAGCGCGTTCTGGGTGACGATCCTGGTCACCGTCGTCTCGGTGGCGATCGAGTTCGCACTCGGCATGGGGCTGGCGCTGGTCATGCACCGCGCGCTGGTCGGCCGCGGCCTGGTGCGCACGGTGACCCTCATCCCGTACGGCATCGTCACCGTCGTCGCGGCCTTCAGCTGGCGCTACGCGTGGACGCCCGACACCGGCTACCTGGCCAACGCGATCACGCCGGGCGGCGCGCCGCTGACCGAGCACGCCAGCGCGCTGGCCATCGTGATCCTGGCGGAGATCTGGAAGACCACGCCGTTCATGGCGCTGCTGCTGATGGCCGGTCTGGCGCTGGTGCCCGACGACCTGCTCAAGGCGGCGGCGATGGACGGCGCCGGGCCGTGGCAGCGGTTCGTGAAGGTGATGCTGCCAGTGATGAAGCCGGCCATCCTGGTCGCGCTGCTGTTCCGCACCCTCGACGCGTTCCGCGTCTTCGACAACATCGTGGTGCTCACCTCCGGCGCGCAAGGCACCTCGTCGGTGTCCGTGCTCGCCTACAACAACCTGATCAAGGGCCTGAACCTGGGCATCGGCTCGACCATGTCGGTCCTGATCTTCATCGCGGTCGCGATCATCGCGTGGATGTTCGTGAAGCTCTTCGGCGCGGCCGCGCCCGGTAGCGACGACAAGGGGAGGCGCTGATGGCCGGCGTCGGCGGGGCCGAGACCCCCGCGCGGAAGACCAAGTGGGCGCTGCTCAACATCATCGTGCTGGTGTACGCGCTGGTGCCGGTGCTGTGGATCCTGTCGCTGTCGTTCAAGACGCCGGCGACGCTCTCCGACGGCAACCTGATCCCGCGCGAATGGACCCTGGAGAACTACGCGGCGATCTTCACCACCAGCGAGTTCACCCGCGCGCTGCTGAACTCGATCGGCATCGCGCTGATCGCGACCGCCATCGCCGTGGTGCTGGGCACCATGGCCGCCTACGCGATCGCCCGGCTGGACTTCCCCGGCAAGCGGGTGCTGGTCGGCGCCTCGCTGCTGATCGCGATGTTCCCGCAGGTGTCGCTGGTGTCGCCGCTGTTCGAGATCGAGCGGGCGCTGGGCCTGTTCGACACCTGGCCGGGGCTGATCCTGCCGTACATCACCTTCTCGCTGCCGCTGGCCATCTACACGCTGTCGGCGTTCTTCCGGGAGATCCCGTGGGAACTGGAGAAGGCGGCCAAGATGGACGGCGCCACGCCGGGGCAGGCCTTCGCGAAGGTGATCGCGCCGCTGGCCGCGCCGGGGGTGTTCACCACCGCCATCCTGGTGTTCATCTTCTGCTGGAACGACTTCCTGTTCGCGATCTCGCTGACCTCGACGGAGAACTCCCGCACCGCGCCGGTGGCGCTGCAGTTCTTCACCGGCGACTCGCAGTTCGAGGACCCGACGGGGTCGATCTCCGCGGCCGCGGTGGTGATCACCATTCCGATCATCGTGTTCGTGCTGTTCTTCCAGCGTCGCATCGTGTCCGGACTGACCTCCGGCGCAGTGAAGGGGTAACCAAGTGGCCGAGATCGTGCTGGACAAGGTGACCAAGCGCTACCCGGACGGGGCGCTGGCGGTCAACGAGGTGAACCTGGAGATCGCGGACGGCGAGTTCGTGATCCTGGTCGGCCCTTCCGGCTGCGGGAAGTCCACCACGCTGAACATGATCGCGGGGCTGGAGGACATCAGCGGCGGCGAACTGCGCATCGGCGGGGAGCGGATGAACGAGCGCGCGCCCAAGGACCGCGACATCGCCATGGTGTTCCAGTCCTACGCGCTGTACCCGCACATGACGGTGTTCGAGAACATGGCGTTCCCGCTGCGGCTGGCCAAGGTGGATTCGGCGACGGTGCGGCAGAAGGTCGAGGAGGCCGCCAAGATCCTCGACCTCGCCAAGCACCTGGACCGCAAGCCCGCGAACCTCTCCGGCGGGCAGCGGCAGCGGGTGGCGATGGGGCGGGCGATCGTGCGCAGCCCCAAGGCGTTCCTGATGGACGAGCCGCTGTCCAATTTGGACGCGAAGCTGCGGGTGCAGATGCGGACCTCGGTGTCGAAGCTGCAGAAGCGGCTGGGCACCACGACGGTCTACGTCACGCACGACCAGACCGAGGCGATGACCCTCGGCGACCGGGTCGTGGTCCTGCGCGGCGGCGTGGTGCAGCAGGTCGGCGCGCCGCAACACCTCTACGAGCACCCGGCGAACCTGTTCGTCGCGGGCTTCATCGGCTCGCCCGCGATGAACTTCGTGCCGGTCGAGGTGGCCGACGGCGCGCTGCGCGGCCCGCTGGGCGACATCCCGCTGAGCGACCGGATCCGCACCGCGCTGGAGTCCGCGGACGCACCGCGCGAACTGGTGCTGGGCATCCGCCCGGAGCACTTCGAGGACGCGGCGCTGCTCGACGACTCGGCCCGCACGGCGGGCGGGACGTTCACCGGCGAGGTGGACGTGGTGGAGGAGATGGGCTCGGACAAGTACGTGTACTTCACCCTCCACGGTGGACGGGCGAGCACGGCGGAGCTGGACGAGCTGGCAGCAGACAGCGGCAGCGCCGAGGTGCCCACGGACGAGGGCCAGGTGGTCACCCGCCTCTCGGTCGAATCGGCGGCGAGGGAGAGCCGGCCCCTGACGGTCTGGTTCGACCCGGACAAGATCCACCTCTTCGACCCGGCCACGGGCCGAACCCTCACCTGAGCAACCCCACCGAGATCCGATCGAGGCGAGGGGCACCCATGCCCGCGCAACCGGGCACGGGTGCCCCCACCCACGGCCAAGAGCGGATTTCAAACCAGGGCACCGCGAGACCGCCGACCAACTCCACCACCCGATGGGTTGGGTTCGTCCGCAATTTCAATGGAAATCGGACCTTCGATTTCAATGGAAATTGCGGGCAGGCGAACGCCGGTGGGGGGTCAGGGGCGGCCTAGCTCTTGGGTCCAGTAGTGGCGGTAGTGGCTGTGCCCGGTGGCCGCGTGGCCCACGCCGAGGTCGGTGAAGGCGCAGTCGAGGATGTTGTCCCGGTGCGGGACCGCGTCCATCCACTGGCGGAAGGTGCCGTCGGCGGTCTCGCGGCCGGCCGCGATGTTCTCGCCGACGTAGCCGCTCGGAAATCCCTCGGACCGGGTGCGATCCACCGGGCTGCGGCCGTCGCTTCCGGTGTGCCCGAAGAAGTTCCGGTGCGCCATGTCCGCGCTGTGCCCGGCGGCCGCCCGGCTCAGGTCGCCGTTCAGGCGCACCGGCGGGCATCCGGCCCGGGCCCGTTCGGCATTGGTGAGTTCGAGTATTCGCTGCTCCGATGGCATCCGCTGGGCCGCCTGCAGCGGCGGCCCAGCGCAGAGCAGGAGAAGCGGGACGGCGGCCCCGCACGACAACATCCGTTCGACCAGCGACATCTGCGATCACTCCCAGCATCGCGACGATGGGTGGGAGTGTTGTAACCGCGGCACGACGTCGCCGCCGGATCATTTCGCCGAATCCGGTTACCGGCCGGGCGTGCCGGATTCAGTCCATAGTGGACGTCCGGGCACGGAGCGTTAGAGCTGGCTCGCGATGAGCACGAACAGGGTGACGATCCACCCCATGATCAGGGCGACCAGGAGGGTGAGCTTGTTGGCGGCCAAGCGAGTCATGGCGGTGCCTCCCAACGTGAAAGAAACGAAGATCTGACGGAGATTCGTTTTTCACGATGTGGCCCGCGGTGGTCCCGGCAGGCGTCAGCGCGCGACGGCGCGCGGCGCGGCGGGAACCGCGTCCCACATCGCGCCGGGTTTTCGCTGCACCCAAGCAGTGTGCCGGAACAACTTCTCGGCGATCTCCCGACGCGTCACGGGATTTCGCCGGGGGACCGGGCTGGTGAGGAGCCGATGCCGGACCCGCCCCTGGTGCTGCGGAAGACGGTGCATGACAACCTCCTCACGCGCTCGCGCCGACCGATGAGAACGGACGGTGGTGAAAGACAAGCGGAACGGCGTCCAGTCGGCGATGACGGGACGCGAAGTGACCCCGCACGGCATATCGCCGGCGGCGCGGAATTCGTTACGAAGTGCGATCACAGCCACTTGTTCCGCCGGAAGATCTTGAAGAGGACCATGCAGGCGCCGAGCATCACCATGAGGGCCAGGGGGTACCCGAAGGTCCAATTCGTCTCGGGCATGAAGTCGAAGTTCATGCCGTAGATCCCGGCGATCATGGTCGGCGTCGAGACGATCGCGACCCACGCCGAGATCTTGCGCATGTCGGTGTTCTGCTGGAGCGTGATCTTGGCCAGCGTCGCGTCCACCAGGGTTGTCAGCAGCTCGTCGAAGGCCCCCACCATTTCGGACACCCTCGCCAGGTGGTCCTCGACGTTGCGGAAGTAGGACCGCACCTCGTCGGCGACCATCGGCGTGTAGCCCTCGGCGAGCCGCTGCATCGGCTTGGTCAGCGGCTGCACCGCGCGGCGCAGCTCCATGACTTCGCGCTTCATCAGGTAGATGTGCTCGGCGTCGATCTTGGTGCCCGGCTCGAAGACCTCGGCCTCGATCTCGTCGATGTCGTCCTGGATGGCCTCGGTGACCTCCAGGTACGTGTCCACCACGTGGTCGGCGACGCCGTGCAGCACCGCCGACGGGCCCAGCGCGAGCTGCTCCGGGTCGGCCTCCAGCTGGCTGCGCACCTCGGCCAGCCCCGCGTGCTTGCCGTGCCGCACCGTGATGACGAAGTCGCGGCCGAGGAACACCATCAGCTCGCCGGTGTCGACGATCTCGCTGGTCGCCGACCGCGTCTCGGTGTCGGTGTAGCGGACCGTCTTCAGCACCATGAACAACGTGTTGTCGTAGCGCTCCAGCTTCGGGCGCTGGTGCGCGTGCACGGCGTCCTCGACGGCCAGCTCGTGCAGGCCGAAGGTTTCGGCGATGCCGTTGATCTGCTCTTCGGTGGGTTCGTGCAGCCCGATCCAGACGAAGCCGGAACCGCGCCGCCGCACCTCCTCGATGGCGTCGGAGTGGTTCCACGAACCTTCGACGCGGCGTCCGTCGTCGTAGATCGCGCAGTCGACGACGTACGCGGAGACGGGGGCGGCGCTGCGGATGAGCGGCTGGGGCGCGCGGTTGTTCCGGTTGCGCAGGCCGAGCGAGGGCAGGTTGGGCACGGCGACCTCCAAGGTCCGGGCGCAGCTCCCCGGCGGACGGGGATCCGGGTGAGAGCTGCGTGGGTGGCGTGCTTCGCGGGCTCCGCCCGCTGCTCGCGCATCCCTGCCGGCCCTGATGGGCGAAGGCCTAGCGGCTGGCCCTTCCGGCGGGGATGCTGTTGGTACTGCACGGAAGCGCGCTATCGGCACTGCTGTCCACGATCCCTCACCTCCAGAAGGTCATCCACCGATGTGGTGGTCTTGAGTCAGCCAACCCGACACGATACTCCGTCCGAGTGGACCGATGGCAACGGCTCGCATTCGAGGTCACAACCCGCCGGAACCGCAATGCATGAAACGGGTGAATTGGGCGGATTGGGTGAATCGCATCCGGATCCGTGTTCGACCCGAACCGCGCCTCTCGGCGGGCCGTGACGGGACCGTCGCGGCGTTCCCCGGTCGCATTTCAGCCGTCACTCGTTGCGGGGTAAACTATTCCAAGAGCGCAGGATCTCGGCGAGACCTTCGGTCAGCGCTCCGTCGCGGTCCAGTGTGGCGAAAGTCGCACTATCCGCCCAGATCGCATCGGCGGCGTCGTCACCAGCGGAAAGCTCCTGTTCGTTACTCCAGCAGGAGTAGTCCAGGATCTCGTAGGTGCCGCGCGCCGCGGGCCGGAAGATTCGGCCGACGAGCTCACCGACGGTGACGGAGAGTCCCGTTTCTTCGCGGACTTCGCGCTGTACCGCCGAATGGTCGGTCTCGCCGCGCTCGACTCGGCCACCCGGTAGGGACCACTTCCCCTTCCCGGGTTCATGTGCACGTTTGACCAGTAGCAACCGGCCGTCCGGGTGGTGAATTATCGCGCCGACGCAGCGGATCACAGGATTCTCCGATACGATCATCGCCACGGAGGGTAGTTGATCCGGGGCTGCCCGGAAACGACTGACCCAAGTGCGGTACAAAGCTGCCGTAAAGCGGCGGAGTGCGGTACAACGGATCAGCAGGCGCCTGCGCTACTCAAGGGCATTTCGGACGGGGTGCGTCACAGTGAACATGAAGAAAATCCTCACGTGGGCCGGAGTTGCTTTCCTCCTGTTCTTCCTGTTTTCCGCGCCGGTGGAAGCCAGCGGTGTCATCAACGGCATCCTGGGCAGTCTCCGGGGAGCAGCTGAGGCCGTCATCACCTTCATGCAGAACCTCTTCCAGTAAAGCGCGAGCCGCGGGAGGCGGGTGCCGTGTTCGCTCCAAGGGACCCCGACGAATACCTGCTGGACAGTGAACGCCGAGTGATCCGCGTTCGGCGTCACTGGGCGGTCCTGGTGTGGGACCTCTTCGAGGCGGCCGGCTTGCTGGTTGGTCTGGTGATGGTGTCCTACCTGGTGCCCGAGGGCAGCGGTGGGTTGGTCCAGAACATCCTCTGGTACGTGGGGCTGATCATCCTGATCCGCTTCGCGTACCAGGTGCTGGACTGGTACGTGGAACGCATCGTCGTGACCGACAAGCGGTTCCTGATCACCACCGGCATCTTCACCACCAACGTGGCGATGATGCCGATCACCAAGGTCACGGACCTGACGTTCGCTCGCACGCTGATGGGCCGCCTCTTCGGGTACGGCACTCTCGTGGTCGAGTCGGCCGGTCAGATCCAGGCCCTGAACCGCATCGACTACGTGCCGAACCCGACCGAGGTCGAGGACGCGATCTCGGCGCTCGTCTTCGGTGACAAGAAGGGCCAGCAGCAGGACCGCTTCTCCATGCTCAAGGCGCGGCGCGCCGCGGTGGGCAAGCGGAAGGCAGCGAAGCTCTGACCCATCCGGTCGGCCCGGCGCGGCAGCGCCGGGCCGACCGGACGGGTGTTGGTTCGGCCCGCGGTCGGACCATCGGTCACACTGGTGGGTGTGCGAATCGACCTGCACACGCATTCCACCGAGTCCGACGGGACCGATGCACCGGCAGATCTGGTGGCGACAGCGCTCGCCGCCGGCCTGGACGCGATCGCGATCACCGACCACGACACCACCGCGGGATGGGCGGCGGCCGAGCGGGCCGTGCGCGATCTCGCGGAGCCCGGCCGGTTCCGGCTGGTGCCGGGTGCCGAGCTGTCATGCTCGTGTCCGGGCGAGGACGGTCGGAACATCACCGTGCACCTGCTGGCGTACCTGTTCGACCCGAACTCCACCGCGCTCGTGCGGGAGCAGTCGCGGCTGCGCGCTGAGCGCCGGGAGCGGCTCTACCAGATGGCGCAGCACATGGCCGCCGACGGTTTCCCGGTCGACCCGGACGAGCTCATGGCCGGCCTGCCGCCCGACTCGCCTGGAGGTCGGCCGCACCTGGCCCGCGCGCTCGTCAACGCCGGGACGGTCGCCAGCGTCGACGAGGCCTTCGCCAAGTACCTCGGCGGCCGCGGCAGCTACTACCTCCCGCGCACCGACACGCCCGTGCACCGCGCGATCGAGATGATCGCCGAGGCCGGCGGCGCGACGGTGCTGGCGCACCCCTTCGCGACCGCGCGGGGGCCGATCGTGACCGCCGACATCGTGGCCGAGCTCGCCGGGCGCGGGCTCGCCGGGATCGAGATCGACCACCCCGACCACGACGCCGAGACCCGGACGCGGCTGCGCGGGCTGGCCGCCGAGCTGGACCTGATCCCCACCGGCAGCAGCGACTACCACGGCACCAACAAGACGATCCGGATCGGCCAGGAGACGACTCCGCCCGACTCGTTGGATCGGCTGGTGGAGCGGTGCAGCGGCAGCAAGGTCATCGGCTGATCGGGGCGGAACGGCCGGGTAGCGGGAAAACTGCGTACTGTGGGGGCGTGCAGGGGCAGCTCGGTCTAGAAGGAATTCCCAGCAAGCTGGTGCGGGTCACGCCGGCCAGGCTCGCGACCTGGGCGAGTTGCCCCCGGAAGTACCGCATGACGTACCTGGACCGGCCGGCGCCGTCGCGCGCCGGTGCTTGGGCGAACGCCACGCTGGGCGCCGTCGTGCACAACGCTCTGCGCGCGTACTTCGAGCTGCGAGCGGATCAGCGCAGCCCGGAGCGCGCTGCCACGTTGGTGCGCGAGTACTGGAAGTCCGACGGCTTCGCGAGCCCGGAGCAGGCGGGCGACTACCGGCGCCGAGCGCAGGAGTGGGTCGGCTCGTACGTCGAGCAGCTGGCGCCCGACGTCGTGCCGCTCGCGGTGGAGCGTTGGGTGTCCGCGCCGATGGGGTCGATCATCGCCGAGGGCCGGGTGGACCGGATCGACGACCGGCACGGCGAACTCGTCGTCGTCGACTACAAGACCGGGCGGCACGGACTGCGCGTCGACGATGCGCGGCAGTCGCTGGCGCTCGGGCTGTACGCGTTGGCAGCGCGCAAGACCCTGCGCCGGCCGTGCCGGCGGGTCGAGCTGCACCACTTGCCGACCGGGGCCGTCGCGGGTTGGGATCACACCGCGGAATCGCTCGCCGCGCTGCAGGATCGCGCCGAGCAGCTCGCCGGAGAACTCCAGGCCGCGACGGACGCGTTCGAGCTCGGTGCCGATCCGCAGGCGATGTTCCCGGTTCGAACCGGACCGCACTGCTCGTGGTGCGACTTCCGGGCGCATTGCGAGGAGGGCAGGCAGGCGGCGCCGAGCCTGCCGCCGTGGGCTTTGCTGGGGGATTGACGAGCATGCGACCTGAGGACGGGCCGATGCGCACACCCGCTTCGCAACGACCGCGGCCGCCCCGAACGCGGCGCCTGCCGGGATCCGACGAGCTGCCGCCGCAGCGACCGCGCGGTCGGCATTCGCTGAGCCGACCGACGCCGCCCAGCCGGGCCGGTTCCGCGCTCCGCGGCCTCACCGGCGCGTTGGCGGCCGGCTTCCTGCTGCTCGCACTAGTACTGGTCGCGGTGCAGTTCTGGGCGACGAACCAGGGGCAGGAAGGCCCCGGGTTGGCTGCGGTGATCGCTCAACTGGTGGCGTCGCTGGTCGCCCTGGTGCTGCAGGCGATCGCGGACCGGCGCAACAACGCGCGCGGCGGCTTGGCTGCCTGCGGCGTCCTCGTGGTCGTGTTCGGCTCGTTGTGGTTCTGGTGGTGGGCCTGACGAGCGTCCGTGTTTCCGTTGGGGAACAAGGACTTTTCGCGTCGCCGGTTCAGCGCAGGGCGACGAGCGCGTCGCCGCGCTGTTCCAGGAGAACCGGGCCCACCGCGTTGAGCTGGACCGGGCCGGTGTAGCCGGCGCGGTCCACCGGGATCACCCGCTCGCGGTTGCCGGTCGATGCGTCCAGGACCGCCAGGCCATTGGACACCGGTACCAGCAGCTTCCCGCCGAATCCGACGCCCGGGCCGAGCGTGTCCGGCGTAGTCCACAGTGGAGCGAGGGTTTCCGGGTCCAGCGCGACCGTGTCGGTGCCGGTGTGCCAGTAGATCCGGTGGCCCTTCGAGGTCGACTCGACCTGCACGTTCGCCCGGAGGTCGGGAGTGCCGACGCGCACCGGGAAGGTGGTCTCCACCGCGCCGTCGTTGTTGTAGACCACGACCTCGGAGCGGTCCCGGAGGACCACCGCGACGTGCTTGTCGTTGACCGCGATGACCCCCGCCGACTCGCTGCCGAGGACGACGCTGAAGATCTCCTCCGGCTTCTCGTCGTCCTCGGGGTGGGCCTTCAGGACCGTGATCCGGCCCTGCTCGCGGGGGCACGCCTCGACGGCCCCCACCCGCTCGTCGCCCACTCCGATCGAGGAGTAGGTGCAGTCCGGGCGCTTCATGTTGTTGTCCGGGTTCTTCACCGCGGGCGGCATGCCGAACTGCTGGGTGCGCACCAGGTCCGAGCGCCAGGACTCGAAGGAGCGCTTCCCGGTGGCCGTCACGTAGGTGTCGTCGCCGAGCAGCTGGGTGCCGAACTCGGCGTCGGCATTGCGCTGCGGCCCGCGCACCCCGGTGGCCCCGCGCAGCGAGGTGACCTCGCTGCAGTTCTCGGACTTGCGGTAGACCGCGATCGCGCGGTTCCACTCCGCGCCGACCGTGCACAGTGGAATGTCGCGGGCGTAGCGCCAGGCGACCTGGCCGGTCAGCGGATCGTGGCCGCTCACCTCGTTGCCCGCCCCGGTGACCACTCCGGCCCCGGCGACTACCGGAACCGGAGTGACAGGGCTGGTCGCGCGCCACGCCTCGGACAGCGTCTCCGGCACGGCGGTGGCCGCGGGAAGTTCTGGAATCGGTTGGGCGGCGGGCTCGGACACGGTGGCGCGCGCATCGCTGTTGAACCAGAGGACGACGCTACCGGTGAGCACGGCCACGACGATCAGCGCCACCACGGCGAGGTCGGTTCTCGTGCGCCGTTCCGGCCGGACCACAGTCACTCCTCGATCGCCTGGCTGTTCCTGCGCCGAGCTTAGAGCCTGTCGCCGGACTCGCCTTGCGTGGCGGTGCGGGTGGCGGCGCCCCTGCGGGAGTTGCGGACGCCGCCTGGAGTTCGACCCGCGAGCCTCCCGGCTCACGGGTCTCGCCTGCTGCTACGCGGCGCCGCCTTCGGCGTTGCCGCTGCGCGCCGTGTCGCCGGCTTCGCCGACCGGCTCGCCCGAGCGACGCCTGCGCCGCCGACGGCGCGGCCGCTCACCGGCGTCGGCTTCGCCTCCTGCGGCGGGCGCTTCCGGCTGCTGCACCGCGGTTTCGGCACCGCTGCGGGTACGCCGGCGCTGCCGGCGTCGGGCGGGCCGGGTCTCGGCGTCGCTGTCCTGGCGGGCACCGCTCTCGGCTTCGCCCTGGTGCTGGTCCGCGCCGCCGCGGGTGCGCCGCCGGCTGCGGCGCGGCCGCTTGGCCTCGCCCTGCGTCTCGGGCTCGGCGTCCAGTCCGGCGCGAGTGCGCTTGGACAGCGGCAGGCGACCGGTGACGTCCGTCGGGATGTCGAGGTCGGTGAACAGGTGCGGCGAGGTCGAGTAGGTCTCGACCGGCTCGGGCTTGTCCAGGCCGAGCGTGTCGCTGATCATCTTCCAGCGGGGCTCTTCGTCCCAGTCGACGAGCGTGATCGCGACGCCTTCGCGACCGGCCCGGCCGGTGCGGCCGATGCGGTGCACGTAGGTCTTCTCGTCGTCCGGGCACTGCAGGTTGATCACGTGGGTCACGCCGGCGACGTCGATGCCGCGGGCCGCGACGTCGGTGGCCACCAGGATGTCGACCTTGCCGGAGCGGAACGCCCGCAGCGCCTTCTCGCGCGCGCCCTGCCCGAGGTCGCCGTGCACCGCGCCGGCCGCGAAGCCGCGCTCGGTGAGCTCGTCGGCGAGCTTCTGCGCCGTCCGCTTGGTCCGGCTGAAGATCATCGCCAGGCCGCGGTCGGTGGACTGCAGGGCCTTCGCGATCAGTTCGCCCTTGTCCATGGCGTGCGCCCGGTAGATGAACTGCCGGGTGCGCTCGTGCACCGCGCTCTCGTCGGCCTGCTCGGCCCGGATGTGCGTCGGCTGCGTCATGAACGTGCGGGCCAGGGTCAGGATCGGGCCCGGCATGGTGGCCGAGAACAGCATCGTCTGCCGCTGCTCGGGAACCATGCGCAAGATGCGCTCGATGTCCGGCAGGAAGCCGAGGTCGAGCATCTCGTCGGCCTCGTCGAGCACCAGCCCGCGGACCTTGCCGAGCACCAGGTGGCGCTGTTCGGCCAGGTCGAGCAGGCGGCCCGGGGTGCCGATGACCACGTCGACGCCCTTGCGGAGCGCGGAGATCTGCTCCTCGTAGGGGCGGCCGCCGTAGACGGCGACGGTGCGCACGCCCAGGTGCTTGCCCGCGTCGGTGAGGTCGCGGGTGACCTGCAGGCACAGCTCGCGGGTCGGCACCACGACGAGCGCCTGCGGGGTGCCGTCGCCGGGCACCTGCAGGCGGTGCAGCAGCGGGACGCCGAAGCCGAGGGTCTTGCCGGTGCCGGTGCGGGCTTGACCGATCAGGTCCTCGCCCTGCATCGCCAGCGGCAGGGTCAGTTCCTGGATGGCGAAGGTGCGCTCGATGCCGGCTTCGTGCAGCGCGCGGACGATGTCCGGGTGCACGTCGAGCTCGGCGAAGGTCGGAGCGTCCGGGTTGCCGGCGGTGCCGGCCTTCAGGTGCGGCGCGTCCGCGGCTTCGGGGGCACCGGACTCGAGGTGCTCGAGCTGCGTGTCGTCCGCGGTGGTGGGGCTGCCGCCCCCATTACGATCTTCGAGGCCGTCGGGGGCCTGGCTGTTGGTGAACGTCAGAATGATCGCCTCTCTCGGTACCTGCGCGCATGCGTCCCGGTTCGGGCCGATCCGTGGCGACGTCCTCCAGGCACGGCAGCTCGCTGCTCGCGGCCGCTCTTCGTGCTCGTGGTCACCGACGTGATGGTGCGCGCCCTTGTTCGCTCAGCGGCTGAGCCGCTGTTGGTTCGTTCTTCTCGGCGTCGCGTGCGCCAAGGCCGACGAGCGATTTCGCTCGGGCCGCGTACACGCAGGCTGTGGTCCCGGGGGCCGTCCCGCTCGGACGGGAGTCGCCCAGACCGTGACGTTCGCGAGCCAGCACCGCGGTCTTCACGACCGGGTCGCCGACTGTGCCGCCGACTGTGCCGTCGGACGCCGATGCTCCTCCGAGGTCCGAGGATACCTGTTGGTCGGCCGTTCTCACCGTGGCGCGTATAACTCGGGCGTGCCGCCGGTTAGGCTCGCAGCCATGAACGAGGCTGACCAGCGCGGTGAAAGTGACGAGCGTTACTCCGAAGGTGTTGTGGATCTGCTCGCGGCGCTGGCCTTCGGAGAGCTGTCGGCCTTCGACCGGCTCGCCGAGGACGCGCGCACCGCACCCACGCTGACCGGCCGCGCGGCGCTGGCCAGCATGGCGGCCGCGGAGATCGGTCACTACCGGCAGCTGGAGGAGCACCTGGCGGGCCGCGGCGTGGCGGTCGACGAGGTCATGCAGCCGTTCGTGGCGCCGTTCGAGGCGTTCAACGAGTCCACCGCGCCGCATTCGTGGCTGGAATCACTGGTCAAGGCCTACGTCGGCGACGGGCTGGCGGCCGATTTCTACCGCGAGGTCGCGGAGTGGCTGGACCCCGCCACGCGGGAGCTGGTGCTGACCGTGCTCGCCGACACCGGCCACTCGGCGTTCGCCGAACGCGAGGTGCAGGCGGCCTGCGAGGACGACCGCAAGCTGCGGGACAAGCTGACGCTGTGGGGGCGGCGGCTGCTGGGCGAGGCGATGACGCAGGCGCAGCGGGTGGTCGCCGAGCGCGACGCGCTGGCGGAGCTGATCATCAAGGGCTCGGGCGACCTCACCGGCATCGCGGCGATGTTCCGGCGGCTGCAGAACAACCACACCAAGCGGATGGCCCGCCTGGGCCTGGGCTGATACCCGCGGCTCGCTTCGCGTGGCGATGCGGGTAGCGGACGCATGACCAGTCGGGCTGTCGTCGCCAGGCGACGCCTGAGAACCTGCGGCGGTGCGAGCTGCGCAGGTGGGCTGAGCGGCTTCGCCGCAAAGACGAGAACAGGTTCCCGGGCAGGACTCGAGTCGTCCTGGTTCGGTGGCGTCGCGAGGATCCGCCGATCAAGGCGGGACCTGGGATAGCCTTGCCACATCCCAACGGATTCGAGTGCCCAACGGAGGTTCGGCGTGGAGGTCAAGATCGGCGTCGTGGACAGCCCGCGCGAGCTGACGGTCGTCAGCGGACAGTCCCCGGAAGAGGTCGAGTCGCTGGTCGCCGACGCGCTGAAGAACGCAGAAGGCGTGCTGGCGCTGACCGACGAGAAGGGGCGGCGGATCATCGTCCCGTCGACCAAGGTCGCCTACGTGGAGATCGGCCCGGCGACGCCGCCGCGCGTCGGCTTCGGCGTGAGCTGACCTGGGTTTTTCCGCGCGAGGGGCACCCCGGCCGAACTCGGCCGAGGTGCCCCTCGCGCTTTGTGTCAGTCCAGTTCGGCGGGGATCTCGAAGGGCGGGCGGCCGGTGCCGGTGATCCGGTAGCGGCCCCAGGGGTCCTGGTCGGAGAGGGTGCCCGTCGCCTCGCCCGCCGGTGTGCGCAACACCACATCCTTCTTGCGGTGGTCGGCGAACTCGTCCACGTCCTGGTGTGCGGACAGGCGCCCGTACCAATGGAAACGGCCGTCGATGGGCTGGAAGTGGCCGCGCAGGACCACCTCGACCGCCAGCTCCCGCTCATCGGCCAGGAGCGTGGCCGGGCCGCGGTAGTCGTCCTCGTCGTGCTCGTGGTCAGCCATGGTCCACGTCCTCCTCGTCTTCGGGCGTCTCGTGTTCGCCGGGCACCAGGCGCAGGTCGTTGCCGAGGTCCAGCGGATCGTCGGGGTCGATCACCAGGCCGGCCGAGCGCAGCACGCCGTCGATGGCGAACCAGATGATCTGCGCCAGGTAGTCGGTGAGGTCGCTGCGGCTCATCGACTGCCGCTCCAGCCACCAGTCGCCGCTGGCCTGCACCATGCCCACCAGGCCGTGGCTCCAGGGCTCGACGCCGCCGGAGTCCAGGCCCAGCGCCCGCAGGTATTCGCCGAGGATGCGGGACAGCGAGTTCGCGATCACCGTCTTCTCCGCCGACACCGGGTCGGAGCGCACCGGCCGGTCCGCGAAGGTGCGCTGCACGACGAACCGGTACAGCTCCGGGTACTGCTCGATGGTGCCGAGGTAGGCGTCGAGCAGGCGGCGGATGCGCTGGTTGGGCGTGCCGCCCTCGTGAAACAGCGGCCGCAGCCGCTGCATCAGCAGCTCGGTGCCCCATTCGCCGACCGCGACGTAGAGGTCGCTCTTGTCGCTGAAGTGCCGGTAGAGCACCGGCTTGCTGACTCCGGCCTCGGCGGCGATCTCGTCCATCCCGACCTCGGCGCCGTGCTTGCTGATGGCGCGCACCGTGGCCTCGACGAACTCGGCGCGGCGGGCCTGGCGGTGTTCGCGCCAGCGCTCCCGGCGCGCGTCGCCGCGGGCCTTCTCCGGTGTGACCGCCTTGACAGGGCGAGAGATGTGGCTCACGCTACCCAAGGTAACTGTTACTGGAAGTAACATGCAATCTCGATGCCGAGAGGGTGATCGCCGGATGAGCAGGGCCCTGCAGGTCAACGACCGCGAGAAGACGGCCGCACGGCTGCTGAATTCGTCCGCCCGGAACAGCTACGACCCCGAGGTCGACGTCGACTGGGACGCGCCGCTGGCCGACGGCAAGCCCTACATCCCGTTCGAGCGCAGCTCGCTCTACGGCACGCACCTCTGGGACCGGCTCAGCGAGGAACAGCGCATCGAGCTGACCAAGCACGAGTTCGCCAGCATCGCCTCGAACGGCCTGTGGTTCGAGGTGCTGCTCATGCAGATGCTGCTCAAGGAGTTCTACAACTCTGACCCGCGCACCAACCACGCCCAGTACGCGCTCACCGAGGTCGCCGACGAATGCCGGCACTCCACCATGTTCGCCAAGGCCGTCGACCGCATCGGCGCGCCCGCCTACGGGCCGCTGCCGATGCTGCACCGCGGCGGCCGGATCCTGCCCGCCGTGCTGCGCGGCCCCTCCGCCTACGCGTCGATCCTGGTGGCCGAGGAGATCCTGGACCGCTTCCAGCGCGACCAGATGTACGACGAGGACGTCCAGCCGCTGGTGCGCATGGTCAACCGCATCCACGTGCTCGAAGAGGCCCGGCACGTCACCTTCGCCCGCGAAGAGGTCGTCCGCCGGATGGCCGAGTGCAACGCCGCCGAGCGCGCCTACCACCAGTACTGGACCGCGCTCGTGTCGTACTGCATCTGCCTCAGCCTCATCAACCCGCACGTCTACAAGGCGGTCGGGATCCGGCCGCGCGACGGCTACCGGGCGGCCTGGGCCAACCCCGGCTTCCTGGACACCCTGCACTGGGGTGGCGAGAAGATCATGGCGTTCCTGGACGAGGCCGGACTGGTCGGCAAGCCGGGCATGCGCTGGTGGAAGAAGGCGAACCTGATCCGATGAAGGGCGAAACCTTGCGCACGATGACCGCCGAAGAGTTCACGACCAGCGACGGAACCCGGTTGCGGATAGTCGACGAAGGCCCCGCCGACGCGCCGGTCACCGTCGTCCTGGTGCACGGGTGGGCCCTGACCAAGCACACCTGGGACCGGGTGGCGGACGGCCTGCCGAAGGCGGCCGGGACGCAGCTGCGGATCCTGCGGTTCGACCTGCGGGGGCACGGCGAGAGCGACCCGGCGCAGCCGGGGAGCGCGAGCATCCGGCAGTGCGCGGACGACCTGGCGGAGCTGATCGCGGAGCGGGCCCCGGAGGGGCCGGTCGTGCTCGCCGGGCACTCGATGGGCGGCATGACGATCATGGCGTTGGCCGAGCAGCACCCGGAGCTCTTCGCGCGGCGGATCGCCGCGGTCGCGCTGGTGGCGACCTCGGCGGGCGACCTGGTGGCGCCGACCCTCGGCCTGCCCCGGCCGGTCGCGGCCGTCGCCAACCGGGGCGAGCAGGCGTTCCGCAAGCGGCTCGCGGTCTCGCGCGGGAAGCGGCTGGTCCCGCAGTCGTCCTGGCTGCGACCGGGGATGCGCTGGCTGCTGTTCGGCCGGAACCCCGAGGCCGCCGACGTGGTTGCCACCGCGGACTGGGTCGCGGGCTGCCACCCGGCGAACATGGCCGCCTACCGGCAGGCCTTGGCCGAGCACGAGCGACTCGGCGCGCTCGCGGCGTTGCGGTCGGTCCCGACGGTCGTGCTGTCCGGGCTGGCCGACCGCCTGACGCCGCACTCGCACGCTCGGCGCATCGCGGACGCGCTGCCGGACGCCAAGCTGCTGATCTACGCCGGTGCCGGGCACATGCTGCCGCTGGAAAGGGCCGACGAGGTCACCGCCCGCATCGCGGAACTCGTCACCCGCGCGCTCCGCTGACCTGGGTGTTCCGCAATTTCCATGGAAACCGAACCTTCGATTTCAATGGAAATTGCGGGACATCGGCGTGTCGGGCCACGACACGCCGTCGGCTGTGGACAACCTCCGCAATTTCAATGGAAATCGGACCTCTGATTTCCATTGAGCGTTTTTCATCCTGGTCGGCCCGCAGCCGCGGGCCGCAAAGCTGCACGTCGATGGGGTGCCGTATGCGCCGCAGGCGC